>NZ_NBCN01000015.1:0-181704 GCF_002099185.1 Streptomyces sp. CB03238
CGTGCCACGGACCGAAATCATCTCACGCTCAAGATCCACTTTCGATACACGCCCTAGCCGCCCTCCCGTCGCCGCCGACCGCCGCCGGAATCAGCAGGGCGGCTCCGGCGCAGCCGCACACGGCCAGCGCCGTGCCGGGCCGGTCCGGGAGCGCTGCGGTCACCGCCCCCGCCGCCCCCAGACCGGCCAGGGCTCCCGCGTACCACGGTGTCGTACCACGGTGCCGGGACAGCGCGGGGGCGCCGATGAGAGCCGCCGCCACAACCGCCGTGCAGAACACCGCCACGGAGGGCCACAGCCCCGCAACGGCCGTCAGCAGGCACGCGGTCGCAGCGCACCGGTCGGCGGCCGCGGCCGAAAAGGGCACCCGCCACCGGGTGGCCACCACCGCCGTGAGGCCGCTCAGCAGCCCCGCCGAGAGCAGGACGTAACGGAGGGCGGGTGCGGGCATCCCGACGACACCGCTCAGCAGTGGACCACCCACCAGCAGCGCGCCGGGTACGAGTCCGGCGGCGGCCCCGGTGAGCGCGTCCACGGCGTGCTCGGACCGGATGGGCCGCATCACCGGGCGGCCCCGCGGCGTACGGCGCGGGGACGGCGTGGCTGAGCAGTCATGGCTGCTCCTTCCCGGAGTGGGAGGGGGCGTCGGAAGGTGTTCCACTAGAGGAAACGCCGTTCCCTATTCGGCCCTATACAGCCCGTGTCGCGCCTCGCTGTCAAGGTCTCGCGCGGGAAACATGGGATCCACTGGGGAAACGAAGGTGCAAAATTCGTCTTGACCCCCGACTCGGTCGTGGATACGGTTGCCGGCACCCGCCCGGCCCGGCTTCAGCCGCGGCGTGCGGCATCCGCCCCGGCGTTCGGTATCCGATGGGCGGCCGCGCCCGAGAACGGATGGAGTGTCCGTGACCCCGCGCTCATGGCTGTACGTGCCTGGCGACCGGCCCTCGCTGCTCGGCAAAGCCCTCACCCGGGGCGCCGACGCCGTCATCGTCGACCTCGAGGACGCCGTGCCCGCGACCGCGAAGGAAGCCGCCCGTGACCAGGTCGCCCGCTGGCTCGCCGCACAGCGGCCCGGTGGGCCGTGCTCCCTCTGGGTGCGGATCAACCCGGGCGCGGCCGGCCACGCCGACGCCCGAGTGGTTGCCGCCCCGGCTCTGGACGGCGTGTGCATGGCCAAGTGTGCCGGGCCCGAGCAGGTCCGCGCCCTGGACGCCGTCCTCGCCGCACGCGAGCG
Source organism: Streptomyces sp. CB03238 (assembly GCF_002099185.1). Classification (NCBI taxonomy): domain Bacteria; kingdom Bacillati; phylum Actinomycetota; class Actinomycetes; order Kitasatosporales; family Streptomycetaceae; genus Streptomyces; species Streptomyces sp. CB03238. The sequence goes on from NZ_NBCN01000015.1 coordinate 1,238, forward strand.
CGAGGCCGGCCTCGCCGTGGGCCGGATCGCGGTGTCGCCACTCCTGGAGGACGCCGCGGCGGTGCTGGCGGCCCCCGCCATCGCCGCCGCGGCGCCACGTGTCGTACAACTCCAGCTCGGCGAGGCCGACTTGTGCGCCGATCTCGGCATGGAACCGGGGGACGACGAGCGCGAACTGCTGGCCCTGCGCACCCACGTGCTGCTGGCGTCCGCCGCCGCCGGCATCCGCCCGCCCGTGGGCCCCGTCTTCACCGACTACCGCGACGCGGACGCCCTGCGGCGCTCCACGCAAGCGCTGCGACGACTCGGCTACCGGTCCCGCGCCTGCGTCCACCCGTCCCAACTGGCCATCGTGCACGAGGTCTTCACGCCCACGCCGACGGAGGTGGACCGGGCCAGGCGGCTCGTCGACCGGTACGAGGAGGCCCTGCGCGCCGGGCAGGCGGTGCTCACCGAGGACGGCCGGATGGTCGACGAGGCGGTCGTACGCAGCGCCCGCCGCATCCTCGCAGCGGGCGAAGCCGTGTGAACCGTCCTCCGGATCTCCTAACCGTGACCGCCCGCGGCGAACAGCCCACCGTTCGTGGGCAGCAGACCGCGGAGGTCGCCGCGGCCGGGCAGCGCCCGTATCCGGGATGCCAGTGCCGTGACCGCCTCGTCCGGCAGCACCCGTGCCGCGTTGAGCCGGTATTTCGTCTCCAGCTCGTCCAGCGTGAGCGGGTTCCCCGGTCCACCGCGTGAGGAGCGCACCCGGTGCTCCCAGCGCCGCCCGTCGTACGTGCGCACCCGCAGCACCGCGCCGAAGGACCTGGGAAACTCCTCGTCGCACCGCTCGTCCACGACCACGCCCACCTTCTCCGCCAGCGCGAGCCGCCGTGAGTCCGCGAACGCCTCCGGCGAGAAGTCGTCGAGGTGCAGGCCCAGCCCACCGCCACCGATCAGCGCGGAGGCGACGGTGTACGGGCCGGAGAACTTCGCGTGGTACGGCGTCGCGGGACGGATCTTGAGCTCACGCGGTGCGCCGATGGTCCGCAACGGGGCCGCGGCGACCCCCAGTTCTGCGAATGCCACCGTGTCCGGGTCCAGCCCGGCGGCACGCAGTGCGAGCGCGCAGTCGATCCCCGGGTGAGTGAAGTGGTTGGAGGGATACGGCTTGTACACCGTGCGCGGCAGTTCCCACGAACCGGCCTCGTCCATCCGGTCCAGGCCGGCGAGGAACGGCCCCGCCTGCCAGGTGTCGTCCAGGTAGGCACGGAAGAAGCCGAAGCGCCCCTCCAGTACGGTCGGCGGCCCGGTGATCCCTTCGGCGGCGAGCTGGGCGGCGCTCACGCCGGCGTGGGCGGCCCATCCGCAGTGGACGCGCTTGACGGTCCCGCCCGTGCGGTTCGCCTCGATGATCCCCCCGCTCAGGGAGCACGCGATGCCGATGGCATCGGCGAGCCGAGCGCCGTCGAGGCCGTAGAGCAGCCCGGCGGCGACGGCGGCGCCCACGGTCCCGCAGATCGACGTGGCGTGCAGGCCCTTCTCGAAGAAAACCGAGTTGCGCAGGGTCGCGTCGTACGAGGCGAGCCCGAGGCGTACGCAGACCTCACCGCCGGCGGCCACGGCCGCGATCAGCCCGCGACCCGACGCACCCGCCGCCTCGCCCGCGGCGAGGGCCGCGGGGACGACGGACGCCGAGGGATGCAGCACGGACGGCAGATGCGTGTCGTCGAAGTCGAGCGCGTGGGCGAGCGTGCCGGTGACGAGGGCGGCCCGGTCGGCGGGCAGCCGCTCCTCCGAGCCGATCACCGAGGCCTCGGGTACGCCGCCGGCCCGCCGCGCGACACGCCCGACGGCGGCCTGCGCCCCGGCGTCGCCGTCCTCTGCGAGCGCGGCGAGGCAGTTGCCGACGGTGTCGAGGATCCGGCCGACGACATCGGCCGTCACCGGCGGCGGCAGCGGCTCGTCCCTGGCCGCGGTGGCGAAGGCGGCGAGCCGCTGGGCGTACGGCACGGCCGGTGTGCCGGTCGTGTCAGCCACGGTCCACCACCGCCAGGGGGCGGGCCGGTGCACCGGTGGCGCCGACCAGCGGGAGTGGGGCGAGTACCAGGAGGAACTCGTCGGCGCCCGCGTCGGCCAGTTCGTACAGGCGCATGGTCTCGACGATGTGGATGCCCGCCTCCACCAGCAGCATCCGGTGGACCGGGAGGGTGGCGTGGCCCTTGCCGGGCGCGATGCGCTCGAACGCGATGGTCTCGCCACCGACCACCCGCACACCCCGGTCGGCCAGCCAGCGCGCCGCTTCGACGCCCGGCCCGGGAGCGCCGCCGGCCGTGCCCACGAAGGTGTCGGCGTCGTGCCAGAGCCGTGACCAGCCGGTGGCGACGAGCACGGCGTCGCCGGGGCGGACCGCCGCGCCTGCGCGTTCGGCGGCGGCCAGTTCGCCGGCCGTCACCTCGTGCCCGGCGGGGAGGGTCGCCACGCCGTGCAGCCGTGCGATGTCGAGGAGGACGCCGCGGCCGACGTACGGGGGGAACTCCCCGATGCCCAGCGCGCTGAAGCCCTCGTGGCCCTGTACGTTCCGGGCGGGCACGCCGCCGTGGAGGTGACCGTCCTGGGAGACGTGGGCGAGTGCGTCGACGTGGGTGCCCACATGGCCGCCCGTGACGATGAGTTCATTGGCCGCCGAGCCGCCGTCCGCCCGGACCATGTCGCCGTGCCGCCGCTCCAGGAGCATCCGGTACGGAGGGTGGTTGGGGGACTGCGGCATGCCGCGGCGCATGGGCTGCGCCAGGTCGAACACCTCGGCCCGGGCGGCCAGTTCCCACAGGGCGCCCGTCGTCTCCGTCTCGCTGCTCAAATGGCACCTTCCTCGCGCAGTGCGGCCAGCTCGTCGGCGTCGATGCCCAGCCGGCCGGAGAAGATCGCGTCGTTGTCGGCCCCGGGGCCGCGTCCCGTCCACCGGATGGCGCCGGGGGAGTGGGAGAGGCGGAACAGGACGTTCTGCATGCGCACGGGTCCCAGCTCGTCGTCCTCGACGGTGGTGAGCGAGTCGAGCGCCCGGTACTGCGGGTCGCTGAAGACGTCGCGGATGTCGTAGACGGGCGCCACCGCGGCGTGTGCCCTGTCGAACGCGTCGACGACGTCCGTGAGGTCGCGCCCGGCGATCCAGTCGCCCACGTACCGGTCGAGGAGGTCGGCGTGCGCGGCACGGCCGGAACCGGTGGCGAACCACGGCTCGGTGCTCACCTCCGGGTGACCGACCAGGGTCAGTACGCGCTCGGCGACCGACTGTGCGGAGGTGCTCACCGCCACCCACCTGCCGTCGCGCGTACGGTAGGTGTTGCGCGGCGCGTTGTTCACCGACCGGTTGCCGGTGCGTTCCGGCACGATGCCGAGTTGGTCGTACGCCATGGGCTGCGGGCCGAGCAGCGTCAGCAGCGGTTCGATGATGGCCAGGTCGATGACCTGGCCGGGGCCACCGTGCACGTCGCGGTGGTACAGCGCCGTCTGTACGGCACCGGCCAGGGTGAGCGCCGCGACGCCGTCGGCGAGCCCGAAGGGCGGCAGGGTCGGAGGGCCGTCGGGTTCACCGGTCACGGCGGCGAAGCCGCTCATCGACTCGGCGAGGGTGCCGAACCCGGGGCGCCCGGCGTACGGCCCGAACTGGCCGAAGCCGGTCACCCGGGCGACGATGAGCCGGGGGTTGACCTCGTGCAGGACGTCCGGCCCCAGACCCCACCGTTCGAGCGTGCCGGGGCGGAAGTTCTCGATCAGGACGTCCGCCCGCGCGGCAAGCCGGCGCAGCAGGGCGGCCCCGGACGGCGTGCCGAGGTCGATGGTCACCGTGTGCTTGTTGCGGGCCAGGGACTTCCACCACAGGCCGATACCGTCCTTCGCGGGACCGTGCGTGCGCGCCGGATCGTGCTTGCGTGGGTGCTCGACCTTGACGACGTCCGCCCCGAAGTCACCCAGGACCGTCGCCGCCAGGGGCCCGGCGAAGAGCGTCGCGCAGTCGAGCACGGAGATGCCGCGTAAGGGTCCGTCGGACATCCGCTTCGCCTCCCTGTTTCGTGAGGTGAAATCCTGTTCCTCGTTGTGGAACAGGAGTGCCGAAGTTAGCATGTGCCGTCACGGCCCGACAGGGGAACGCTGTTCCGCTGACCGAAACAGGCGGGGGCCTGGGGTCCCACCCGCACCGGCATCGAAGGGGGTGAGGGCTGCTCCCGGCAGCCCCGAGGCATGGCACGCTACGACCTGCTCATCACGAACGGCACGCTCATCCAGCCCCACGTGGGCGAGATACGCGCGGATCTCGCAGTCAAGGACGGCCGCATCGCCGCCCTGGGCGAGGACCTGTCCACCGGCCACGCCGCCGAGGTCGTCGACGCCACCGGCCGCGTCGTCCTGCCGGGTGCCGTCGACGCGCACTACCACCTGGGCATCTACCGCGACCTGGCGCTGGACGCCTACGAGGAGACCCGCTCCTCACTCGTCGGCGGGGCCACCACCGTGCTGTCGTACTTCCGCACCGGAGAGCACTACCTCAACCGCACCGGACGTTACGAGGACATCTTTCCCGAAGTGCTGCGGGCCGTGGCCGGCCGGGCGTTCACCGACTACGGCTTCCACCTCGCCCCCATGACCACCGACCAGATCGGCGAGATCCCCCGCCTGATCACCGAGTACGGCGTCACCTCGTTCAAGTACTACATGTTCTACAAGGGCTTCAACCTCGCCTCCAGTTCCCGTGACGCCGCCTCCTTCCGGATGGCCGACGACGGCCAGGAGTACGACCTCGGGCACCTCTTCGAGCTGATGGAGGCCGTCGCGTCGGCCGGCACGCCCGGCTCCCGGCGCCGAGTCTCCCTGTCGCTGCACTGCGAACAGTCCGAGCTCATGCGGCTGTTCATCGACCGCGTACGCAAGGACGGCGATCCGCAGACCCTCGCCGCGTACCACCGGGGCCGCCCGCCGCTCACCGAACGCGTCGCCATCGGCGAGGCCACCACGCTGGCCCACGCCGCCCGGTGCCCGGTCAACCTGCTGCACCTGTCCGGCGCCGACGCGCTGGACGCGGCGCGCACCGCCCGGCGAGGCCACCCCGGCCTCGACGTACGCACCGAGGTCACCCTCCACCACCTGTGCCTGGACCACGCGTCACTCGACGCGGCGGGCGCCGGCCTCGGGGCCAAGGTGAACCCGCCCCTGCGCACCCGGCACGACAACGAGGCGTTGTGGACCGGGGTGCTCGACGGCGACATCGACTGGATCGCCTCCGACCACGCCTGCTGCATGGAGGAACACAAGGGGGACGAACTGTGGCCCGCCCTGCCCGGCTTCGGCGGCACCGCGCTGCTGTACCCGGTGCTGCTCTCGGAAGGCCACCACCGCCGCGGCCTGCCGCTGCACCGGGTGGCCGAGCTGGTGTCCGCCAACCCGGCACGCGCGTACGGCCTGACCCGCAAGGGCTCCCTGCTGGTGGGCGCCGACGCGGACATCGTCGTGGCCGACCTCGACAAGCGGCAGACCGTGTCCGCGGACCTCCTGCTGTCCGGCCAGGACCACTGCCCGTTCGACGGAGTGGAGCTGCGCGGCTGGCCGGTCACCACCATCGTCGGCGGCCGCGTCGCCTACCGCGACGGCGCCGTGGTGGGCGAGCCGTCGGGGAGGTACGTCCGCCGGGGCTGACCTGACTCGGAATGTCAGTGCTCACGCAGCAGCAGGCCGGCACCGGCGACGCGGTTGTCGATACCGTGCTCGCGCAGCGCGTGCCACAGCGTCGCGCTGTTGATGGCGATCACCGGCTTGCCCAGTTCGGCTTCGAGCGCGTCGGCGAGCGCCACGAACGACAGGTTGGTGCCGACCTGCACGATTGCGCCGACGTCCGGCCCGTCCAGCTCGCCCACCACCCGCCGCAGCCGCTCGTCCGGCACGCGGGCGATGTCCATCGCGGTCGGGCAGCGCAGGCCGGTCACGGCCGTGACATCGAATCCGGCCTCGGTGAAGAAGCGGCCCACCTCCCGGTCGGCCACCGGCTGGTAGGGAGAGAAGACCGCGATCCGGCGGCAGCCCAGCTCCCGGAGGGCCGCCCGGCAGGAGCTCGCGCCCGTCGTCACGGGCAGTCCCGTACGCTCGCGCAACCGCCGCTCGAACACCGCGTTGCCCTCGACGCCGCCCCAGAACGTCTCGGCGGACATCCCCATGACCATACGGTCGGGCTCGGCCGTCAGGACGTCCCGCACCGCGGTGTCGATGGACGCCCTGATCTGGCCGAGCAGCGCCTCGAAGCCACGGTCGTCGCCCATCACCGGATCGGGGATGTACATCGACCCCGCGCGGTACGCGACACCGCGGACGCCCGCGGTCCAGTAGTCGTGCTCGACGACGGTGTTGGTGCTGGGGACGACGACCCCGAAGACGGCGCGTGGACCGACGGCGTTGGTCATGCGCGCACCACCCTCGCGAGCACCTCGTCCACCGTCCGGTGCGCCCTTGTCCGCCCGGCGGGACGGTCGAGCAGCAGAGCGTCCACCAGCAGCGGTGCCGCGATGGCCGCCACGGCGTCCTCGCGGTCCCGCCGGCCGATCCCGGCGGCGCGCAGCGCGTGGTGGAACGGGGCCAGCAGGTCCGCGACGTACCGGCGCCGCAGCTCCGCCGTGGCCGGGTCGATGGACGCCGCGGCGATCAGGGCTTGCAGGAACCCCCCGACGGGCTTGTCGCGCAGTCGGTTGCACAGCAGGTCGACCTCCCTGTGCAGGTCGGCGGCGACGTCGCCCGTCGGCTCCTGGGAGGGCAGCGGGGCGACGTCGATGAGCGCCGCCAGCACGGCGTACGGAGTGGGCCAGTGCCGGTAGACGGTCGAGCGGGAGACCCCCGTCACGGTGTGCAGGCGCTGCGGGGTGAGCGCGGCGGCTCCCTCGGTGAGCAGGAGCTCCAGGGCGGCGGTCAGCACGGTCGTCGTGGTGTCGTCGGTGGGCCCAGCGGGCCGGCCGGGTCGCGTCATAGGCATTGACGATACACATTGCACCGCATATTGATAAGCGATACAGCATGCATCGGATACCTCAATGGAGGAGGACCCATGCGCCCACACGTGGAGCTCATCGACGAGCGCGACCTGATCTGGCACCCCGCCGAGTTCCAGCGCGCGACGGGGACCGCCGAACAGCTCAACCTCAGCTACGACGAGGAGGACGGCTCCGCCTCGCTCAAGGTCCGTTTCGCCGGCGACTGGTCGCGGCCCGCCGGTGTCCATCACGCGGACACCGAGTGGTACGTCCTGTCGGGCGAGGTCACGATCGACGGCACGACCCTCGGCCCCGAGGGCTACTGGACCGCGCCCGCCGGCGTCCGTACGCCTCCCGTCGAGGTCGCCGCCGGAACGGAGATACTCCTCTTCCGCGAGCACGGCGACTGGCGTTTCGACCTCGCCGACCGCGACCGGCCGGATGTGCGCGACGACCAGAAGCTCATCGTGCTCCGGGCCTCCGAGATGCCGTGGATCGACGTCAAGGACGGCAGCCCCATGCGCTTCGACCTCGGCGGCACGCCGGTGCCGGGCCTCTTCATCAAGCTGCTGCACCGCGATGAGAAGACGGGCTTCTACACCCGCCTCATCAAGGCCAAGCCGGGGTGGCGCGAGGAGCCGCTGGCCCATCACCCGTGCAGTGAGGAGGCCTACTGCCTGGACGGTTCCTTCGAGTACAACTACGGCAAGATGTGGCCCGGCACCTACTTCTGGCGCCCCCCACTGATCCGCCACGGCGACTTCACCGCCGACGCCGAGAAGGGCTGCACCTGGCTCGTCCGCTCCGACAGCGACCTCGTCGACTGGTACACCGACAACGCGCGCGTGGTCATGGAGGGCGAGGCGCTCAACTGGGGGCCCGCCCACCCCGACACCGTGCCGCCCCGCTTCGTCGAGCCCGTACGCTCCCGGAGCATCGGCCCGTGGGAGGACCCCGCGCGGCAGTGAAGCCGCACGTGCCTCCGTTCAGCGCCGCTCGATCGAAATGAGGGGCTCCACTCCGCCCGCACCTCCACCCAGCGCCGGCCCCACAGGGCATCCTCCACAGCCCTGGGACCCGGCGGTGATGGCCGAGCGCCGTTCCGGTCGCACCCGCGCCCGCCGACACGAAGACGTCACACCACGCACGTGTGCGGGGCGGCCGATGCGGGGATGGCCATGATCATGACACAGACATTAGCCCCGGCCCGCCGCCCCGCCCGGCAACTGCTCGCCGCCTCCGTGGGCAACGCCGTCGAGTGGTACGACTGGTACGCCTACACCTTTCTCGCCACCTACATCGCCGGCCAGATCTTCCCCAAGAGCTCCGGAAACTCGCTCGTCCCCCTGCTGTCCACCTTCGCCGTCTTCGCGGTCGGCTTCTTCATGCGCCCCGTCGGCGGGCTGCTCATGGGCGCGGTCGCCGACCGGCACGGCCGGCGCGCCGCGCTGACCGTCACCATCCTGCTGATGGGCGGCAGCAGCCTCCTGGTCGGCCTGACACCGACGTACGCCGCCGCCGGCGTCCTCGCCCCGGTGGTACTGGTCGCCGCCCGGCTCCTGCAAGGCCTCTCCGTGGGCGGCGAGTTCGCCGCCTCCACCACCTTCCTCGTCGAGTCCGCCGGGCCCGGCAGGCGCGGCCTGTTCTCCAGCTTCCAGTACGTCTCCACCACCATCGGCCAGCTCGCCGCCTCCGGTATCGCCGCCGCCCTCGTCAGCGGCCTCGGCGAGCGGCAGATGGACGGCTGGGGCTGGCGCGTCCCGTTCCTCGTGGGAGCCGTCCTCAGCCTCGTCGGCTTCTGGATCCGGCGCGGCGCCGAGGAGACCCTTCAGCACACCCCCGACCGCGCCGACGGGCCCCGCCCCGGGCTCTTCGACGCGCTGCGCCGCCACCCGCGCGAATCGCTGCTGATCTGCGGCATCACGGCGGGCGGCACCATCGCGTACTACACCTGGACCTCCTACCTGCCCACGTACGCCGAACTCAACGCCGGTGTCGACAAGGCCGACGCGCTCCTCGCCGGCACCCTCTCGCTCGGCTTCTTCGCACTGCTCCAGCCCCTGGGCGGACTGCTGTCGGACCGCTACGGCCGCAAACCGCTGCTCCTCTTCTTCGGTGTCGGCTTCGCCCTGCTCAGCGTGCCCCTGCTGCGCTCGATCGGCGACTCCTTCGGCTCGCTGCTCCTGGTCCAGTGCGCCGGCATGGTCCTGCTCACCGGGTTCACCTCGATCTCGGCCGCCGTCAACGCGGAGATCTTCCCCGCGCGCGTGCGCGCCGCCGGCATCGGATTCCCGTACTCGCTCACCGTGGCCCTCTTCGGCGGAACGGCGCCCTACGTGGGCACCCTGTTCAAGGACGTGGGCCATCCGGGGCTCTTCCCCTGGTACGTGTCGGTCCTGTGCCTGGTGTCCGCCGCCGTATACCTGCGGCTGCCCGAGAGCGCCCACAAGGAACTGGAGCGCTGACAACCGGGTACAAGTGCCGTTCGAACGCATGACCAAAGTCCGTGCTTCCCCCAACGACATGGGGGTACCTGCGCAGCCATGACCACCGTGTGCCGATGGGCGGATGTCTCCGGCCCTTCCGTTTTGGCCCGTCCCGCGGCGGTCATGGCTGTGGAGTCCCTGTCCCAGAGCACGGAGGAAACGATGCCTACCCCCAACCCCCTGAAAACGGCCGCCGAAAAGGTGACCGAAGCCGTACGCGGCGACGGCGGCCCCGCCGGCGACATCCCCGGCGCGCCCGCCCCCGAGCCCGCACAGCTCGACGAGCCGACCGAGGTCCGCGGCCCGCTGCCGCCCAAGCCGGACCAGAGCGGCCCGGAGACGTACAGCCCCACCGGCCAGGCCACCGGCGCCGAACAGCCGCGGATGGCGCAGGGCGACCCGTACCTGACCACCGCCCAGGGCGCCCGGCTCTACGAGAGCGACAAGTCCCTCAAGGCCGGCAGCAGGGGCCCCGTTCTGCTCCAGGACCACCACCTGCGCGAGAAGATCACACACTTCGACCACGAGCGCATCCCGGAGCGGGTGGTCCACGCCCGCGGCGCCGCCGCCCACGGCGTCTTCCAGGGATACGGGACGGCCGCGAAGGTCAGCAAGGCGGCGTTCCTCGGCAAGGACGTCCGGACGCCGGTGTTCACCCGCTTCTCGACCGTGCTCGGCTCCCGCGGCTCGTCGGACACCGTGCGCGACACCCGGGGCTTCGCGACGAAGTTCTACACCACCGAGGGCACCTTCGACCTGGTCGCCAACAACATCCCGGTGTTCTTCATCCAGGACGCCATCAAGTTCCCCGACATCATCCACGCCGGGAAGCCCCACCCCGACCGGGAGATCCCGCAGGCCCAGAGCGCCCACGACACCTTCTGGGACTTCGTCACCCTCCACACCGAGGCCACCCACCACACGCTGTGGAACATGTCCGACCGGGGCATCCCACGCTCCTTCCGGATGATGGAAGGCTTCGGCGTCCACACGTTCCGCCTCGTCAACGAGGAGGGCACGACCACCCTGGTCAAGTTCCACTGGAAGCCGAAGCTCGGTGCGCACTCCCTGGTCTGGGAGGAAGCGCAGATGATCAACGGCATGGATCCGGACTTCCACCGCCGGGACCTCGCCGACGCCATCGAGGCCGGGGCGTACCCCCAGTGGGAGCTGGGCATCCAGACCTTCCCCGACACCCCCGAGCAGACCTTCGAGGGCATCGACCTGCTGGACCCCACCAACATCGTCCCCGAGGAGCTGGCCCCCGTACAGCCGATCGGCCTGCTGACCCTCAACGCCAACCCGTCCAACTTCTTCGCCGAGACCGAACAGGTCGCCTTCCACCCCGGCCACCTCGTCCCCGGGATCGACATCACCGACGACCCACTGCTGGCCGGCCGGCTCTTCTCCTACCTCGACACCCAGATCAGCCGGCTCGGCGGACCCAACTTCGCCCAGATCCCGATCAACCGCCCCCACGCCCCGGTCAACGACATGACCCGCGACGGCATGCACCAGACGGCCGTGCACACCGGCGTCGCCCCCTACCGTCCCAACTCCCTGGACGGCGGCTGCCCGTTCACGGCGGGGGCCGACACCGGCGCGTACATCGAGGTGCCGCTGGAGGTCCCGGCCGCGAAGAAGGTCCGCGAGGCCCCCGCCTCCTTCTCCGACCACTTCAGCCAGCCCCGCCGCTTCTGGCTCAGCATGACCCCGCCGGAGCGCGAGCACATCGCCGCCGCCTACACCTTCGAACTGGGCAAGTGCTACGAGCAGGCCATCAAGGAACGCGGGCTGAAGGTCCTCGCCAACATCGATCCGGAGCTGTGCGAGAAGGTCGCCGCCGGCCTCGGCCTGCCCGCCCCCAAGGCCACCGAACCCCTCGCCATGGTGGAGCCCAGCCCCGCCCTCTCCCAGATCGGTGAGACCTGGCCCACCGACGGCCGGATCATCGGCATCGTCGCCGACGACAACGGCGAACTGGACGGCGTACGCGCGGTACGTCAGGCCGTGCTCGACGCGGGCATGGTGCCGCTCGTGATCGCTCCGGCCGGCGGCCAACTGGGCACGGACGGCGACCCGGTCGCCGTGCAGCGGACCTTCGCCACCGCCCGGTCGGTGGAGTTCGACGCCCTGCTCGTGGCGGGCCTGCCCGGCCACGGCGCCGACGCCTACGGCGCCCGGGACGCCCGGGCCGCGGACGCCGAGCAGCCCACGGCGGCGACCGACCCGCGCGTGCTGCTGATGGTCTCCGAGGCATTCCGGCACGCCAAGGCCATCGGCGGCTGGGCGGGTGCCGAGAGCGTCCTGGAGGCGGCCGGCGTACCGGCCGGGGCCACGGGCGTGGTGACCGGCGACAGCGGCGAGAGGGTCCTCGCGCAGGTCACCGAACTCCTCGGCCGCCACCGCGTCTGGGACCGCTTCCCGGCCGCCGCGTAAGGCCGCGCACCGCGTCCGGCAACTCGGGCGTGACGCCTCGTGCGCCGGGAGCCGCGTGACGCGTCCCGGCGCTCACGGCTCCCGGTGCGCGTCGTGCCGCAGCGGCGTGATCTGCTCGATGTCGTAGCGGGCGCGCAGCGCGGCGATCGCCGCGTGGTCCGGGGGCCCGCCCCGGTCGAGGATCTCGATGAGCTCCTCGAAGTACCGCTCGTGGTCCGGGGGCGGGGACGCCTGGAAGAACATCCTGGCGGGCCTGTCCGTACGGTTGGCGAAGGCGTGCGGACAGCCCGGCGGGACCACGATCACCGTGCCCGGCGTGGCCCGGACCGTACGCCGCCCGGACGGCGACTCCCAGTGCCGCCAGTCCTCGGCCGTCCGCACCCGCGGCTCGAACGCCAGGACGTCCAGCTCACCCTCCAGGATGTAGAACAGCTCCTCGCTCCGGGCGTGCACATGGGCACCCACGTCGAAACCGGGCTCCACCACCACCTCGAAACTCGACGCCGCCCGGGAGTGCTCACCCGTCACCTTGAAGGTGACCTCCTGGGCGGGCGACCGCAGCGTACGGCCGTGGCCCTTCGGCACCAGCAGCCCGTCGGGGGCGTCGGCCAGCAGCGAGGCCGGCGCCCCCTGATGCGCGGTCACCAGGTCACCGGAAGGGACTGCGGCCCGCGGATGAGCGCGCCGCGGCGGAAGGGGACCGCGTGGACCGGGACGGCGAGGCGCAGGCCGGGGAACCGGTCCACGAAGGCGTCCACCAGAAGTTCGGACTCCATCCGGGCGAGCATCGCACCCACGCAGAAGTGCGGCCCGTACCCGAACGCCACATGCGGGTGGGGACTCCGGTCGAAGTCCAGCGTCTCCGGGTCGGGGAACACGTCCGGATCCCGGTTCGCCGCCAGGTACGAGACGTAGACCGGCTCACCGGCCCGGATCCGCACCCCCGCCACCGTCACGTCCTCCAGGGCGATCCGGGACAGGCCGACCGCGCTGCGGTGCGGGATGTAGCGCAGCAGCTCGTCGATGGCGCGCGGGCGGACGGCCGGCTCGGCGCGCAGCCGCGCCATGAGCTCGGGGCGGGTGAGCAGGATGAAGAGCATGTTGCCGCAGTTGTTGGTGACCGCCTCGCCGCCGATCTGGATCAGCAGTGCCAGCCCCACCGCCTCCGACGGCGTGATCTCACCGTTCGCCACGGCCGTCCCCAGCAGCCCGATGACGCTCTCCTCGTCGGTGCCGTCGCTGCCGTCACCGTCACGCGGCTGGCTCAGCAGGTCGGCGAAGTAGGCGCACATGTCCTCCTTCGCCCGCTGGCTGCGTTCGACACCGTGGGCGGAGGACAGGATCAGGTTCGTCCACTCGTGCATCCGCGGCCGGTCGATGGCGGGCACGCCCATCAGCTCGCACACCACGGCCAGTGGGAACGGCCCCAGCAGCCGCTCGGTGAAGTCGGTCGGCGGGCCGTCGGTCAGCACCTCGTCGACCAGCTCCTCCAGCAGCTGCCGGGCCCGGTCGCGCAGCCGCTCCACACCCCGCGTGGTGAACGCGGGCGCCACCGCCCGGCGCAGTCGCGTGTGGTCGGGCGGATCCTCGAACCCCACCGCCCCGTCGACCGGGATGAAGTGCGGCGCGAGGCGGGTGACGTCGTTCTCCACGACCAGCTTCCGGCTGAAACGCGGGTCGTTCGTCACCGCCCTGACGTCGTCGTAGCGCGTCACGAGCCACGCCCAGCCCTCGCCGTTGGGCAGCTTGATCCGGGTGACCGGGCCCTCGCGCATCAGCTCCGCGAGCACCGGGTCGAAATCCACCCCGAAGAGATCGAGTGCGGGCCAGTGGCGTATGGGGGGCAGTGGGGCTGTGGTCGTCGTCTCATCCAACACGGGTCGGCTCCTCCACCAGGACACGGTCGGGTACGTCCTTGAGCACGCGGGCGGTGACGCGTTCGGGTACGCGGTCGGCGACGGTCCAGCGGCCGAGTGACATCTCGGCCGTGATGCCCGGTCCGAAACCCGCGAGCAGGCCGCGCGCGGTGTGGTGCGCGCTTCCCTCGTCGAACAGCCGCCGCAGCGCGTCCAGGACGACGGCGCTGGCGATGTTCCCGTACTCGGTCAGCGTCGCCCGGCTGAAGCGGAATGCCTCCGACGGCACGCCCAGGAACTTGCTCAGGTCGTCCAGGATCCTCGGACCGCCCGCGTGGATGATGTAGAAGTCCAGGTCGGAGGCGTCCCAGCCGTGCTGTCCCGCCAGCTCCTTGAGGGCCGGCGCCAGGGGCTCCATGGTGCCGGGCACCCGCTTGTCGAGCTTGAAGTGGAAGCCGGTGGCGCGTACGTCGTAGGCGATCCAGTCCTCCGTCTCGGGCACCAAGTACGAGCCGTTGCGCTCCAGCGTCACTCCCGTACCGCCCTGGCCCCGCACCACCGCGGCCGCGAGACCGTCGCCGAACAACCCGTTGGACAGCAGGTTGCCGACGCCGAGGTCGGTCGGCTGGTAGCACAGCGAGCAGAACTCGCACGCCACGATGAGCGCGTTGGCCTCCGGATAGGCGGTGCAGAAGTCGTGGGCCCGGTTGATCGCCGCGCCGCCCGCCGCGCAGCCGAGCTGGGCGATGGGCACCTGGCGGGTGTCGCTGCGGAAGCCCATGGTGTTGATCAGCCACGCCGTGAGCGACGGCATCATGAAGCCCGTGCACGAGACGTAGATGATCACGTCGATGTCCGCGGCGCTGAGCTCCGCGTCCTCCAGAGCCTGGTTGATGACGGCGGGCACCCGGGCCTTGGCCTCGGCCTCGTATATCTGATTGCGTATCTCGAAGCCCTCGTGCCGGAGCGTCTCCTCGATCGGCCGCAGCAGGTGCCGCTTGCGTACGCCGGTGTTCTCCATCAGCCGCAGGGCGAGTTGCAGCTGGGGGTGGTCCGCGTGAATGGTCCGCGCCAGATCGAGCGTCTGCTCCATGGTGATCACGTGCTCGGGGACGGAGACCGCGGGTCTGCACAACGTGGCCATGACGTAAGCCCTTTCGTCGCGTTTGCACTCAAAGGATCCGGGACCGGCGATCGTCGCGCGCGTCGAGGAAAACGCGCCCCGTTACGTCAAACCGGTGACGCGGCGCCCTTCCGGGCCGGGTTCCACCGCGCCCGCCCGCGGGCGTCCGCCGACCCGGCGGCGCAACCATGGGCGGCGATCCGGCGGGCGTCGCTTCACCCGGACGGAGCACATGGCCCGGCGCGGCCGGCCGTTTCACCACCGCCGGGGCACGGGGCGCGTGTCCGACCACCGTTCGCCCGAACGGGGGAGCAGCGGATGCCCCGGGGAGAGAGGGCGGCCGATCATGAGCGAATGGCCCTCCACTTCCGTATCGTTCACGGCCGCCCGACCGCCACCGAACTCGCGGCCCTCACCGCCGTACTGACCGCACTCGCGTGCCGGACCGCGGCGGCGGAGCGGCCCGGAAGCGGTACGGCACCACGCCGGGCGGACTGGGACCGCGGCTGGCGGGCCCACCCGCCCCCCGGATCGTGGCGCGCCCGCTTCGGCCTCCCGCCCCGGCACCATTGAGGGGTGAAGGCGACCCACGACCTGCGACTGCTCCTGACCTCCGACACCCACCTGCCCAAACGCGCCAGGCGACTGCCCGCGGAGTTGCTGGCGGGCATCGAGGCCGCCGACGTGGTGCTGCACGCCGGCGACTGGGTGGACGTCGAAACCCTCGACCTGCTGGAGGCCCGCGCCAAGCGGCTGCTGGGCGTCCACGGCAACAACGACGGCTCCGAGCTGCGCGCCCGGCTGCCCGAAGTGGCCCGCGCCGAACTGGGCGGCGTGCGGTTCGGGATCGTCCACGAGACGGGTCACGCGCAAGGCCGCGAACGCCGGTGCGAAGAGCGGTTCCCCGATCTGGACGTCCTGGTGTTCGGGCACAGTCACATCCCCTGGGACAGCACGGCACCCGGCGGCCTCCGGCTGCTCAACCCCGGCTCGCCCACCGACCGCCGCCGCCAGCCGTACTGCACGTACATGACCGCGCTCGTCACCGGCGGCCGGCTGGCCGAGGTCCGCCTCCACCGCCTCCCTCCCCGCCACCCGGTGCGGCCCGACCCCCACTAGAGCGGATACGGTGCCGGTGTGGTGATCGACACGGAGGACGCGGCCGGGACGGCGCTGCTGCTGGCGGCCGCCCCCGTCGGCAAGGGGCGGCTGATCGACGCGGTGGGCGTGCTTCCCGCGCTCGCCGCCGTACCCCCGGGCGCGTTGACCGGCACGGCGGCCGCGACACTGGTCGAGCTGGCGGACCCGCTCGACCCGCAGGCCGTGCTCACCCGCCTCCGCGCCGCCGTCGCCGCGCCCGGCCCGCTCTCGCTCTACATCGCCGGGCAGCTCCACCTCGACCACCGGCAGCGCCTGCCGCACCTGGCCCTGGCCCGTACGTCACCCGCCACCCTGCGCTACACCGCCCTGCCGTGGCACTGGATCGCCGGTGAGCTGAAGCTGCGCCGCCCCGGCACGACCACGGTCGTCCTCGACCTGGTCGCCGACGACCCGACCTGGCAGCAACTCGCCACGGACCGGGGACTGCTCGCGCTCTGCCACGGGGTACGCGTGTACGGCCGCGTCGTCCCCCCACCCGGGCGCCGTACGATCGCGAGCCCCGACTACCTCAAGGCCTGCGCCGCCATCTGGCGCAGCGGGGCGCGCCCCCCGCTCGCCGCCCTGCACGAACAGGCCGCCGCACAGGCCGGCGCGCAGAGCGGTACGCACGCCACGCTGGTGTTCGCCGCCGGCTTCCCGCCCGCGCCCGTACCCTCCGCACGCCAGGAGAGCGCCACCGACCGGCCCGCTGCCGACACCGATCCGCTGCCGTCGATCCTCGCCGCCGCCGCGTCCGGCCGCCACGGTGAAGCGGCGGCCGCCGCCGCGGCCTGGGAGCAGCACGCGCACCGGACGTACGGTTCCGGCTCGCCCCAGGCCGTCCACTGGCTGGAGGTACGCGCCGACCTCGCCCGCCTCGCCGGGGACCCGGCGGCCAGCTGCCGGCTGTGGATGGTGGCCGCCGAGGCCAGGCTGGCGCGGCAGCAGACCCGGGACGACCGCCAGGTCGAAGGCGCCGTCGACCGCGCCCACCACCAGTGGGAACGGCTCCGCGATCCGGACACCGCCCGCGCCCTCGCCCCGGCCCTGATCGCGCTGCGCCGCCGGGTGCCCGGCCGCCAGCGCGGAGCGCTCCAGGTGCTGCAACGCCGGCTCGAACGCTGGCACGACGCCGGCGAAGGTGTCATGCGCTGACACGATGGCCGAAAGGCGCCCACCCGGACCCGCGTACCCGGCCATTCCTCATACCGGCACGCCCGCTCTCCCTAGCATGTGCCTCTCGTACGACCTACCTGACGGCACCCGAGCGGATGAGGACTGGATGGCACGCGAGTTGTGGAGCCCTGACGCCATCGACACGACCGTGCCCAGCGTGGCGCGCATGTACGACTACTTCCTGGGGGGCAGCGACAACTACGAGTCCGACCGCGAGGCGTGCGAGCTCCTGCTGAAGCAGGTGCCCAGTACGAAGGCGCTGGCCGTGAACAACCGGCACTTCCTGCGGCGCGTCGTACGCGTGCTCGCCGCGGAGTACGGAATCCGCCAATTCATCGACCACGGCTCGGGCCTGCCCACCCAGGACAACGTCCACCAGGTCGCCCAGGCCGTCGACCCCGCCGCCGCCGTGGTGTACGTCGACAACGACCCCATCGTGCTGGCGCACGGCCGTGCCCTGCTGGACGAGAACGACCGGACGGCCGTCATCCAGGCCGACATGCGCGACACCGAGGGCATCTTCGACCACGAGGAGACCAGGAGGCTGATCGACTTCAGCCGGCCCGTCGCCGCCCTGTTCGTGTCGGTCCTGCACTGCATCCCGGACGAGGACGACCCGGGCGCGCTGGTCCGGAGGGTCGCCGAACGCCTCGTACCGGGCAGCTTCCTCGTCGTCTGCCAGCTCGTCAGCGACCGCCCCGAGATCCGCACCTTCGTGACCGACTTCATGGCGGAGGCCACCGGCGGGCACTGGGGCCGGGTGCGCGAGGAGCACGAGGTGGCCGCGTTCCTCGACGGTCTGGAGATCCTCGAACCGGGCCTGGTGGAAGTGTCGACATGGCGGCCCGACAACGACCTCGCCCCCGTCCAGCAGACCGACGAATGGGTCGAGTGGGGTGGCGTCGCCCGGATCGGGTAGGCGCTCTGCTCAGTAGCGCTCGATGCGCTCGCGTAGCAGCGCGAGCGAGTCCGCCGGTGTGAGAGCGCAGGCCCCCAGCCTGTCGAGCATGTCGCGGTACTGCTCGACGGTCTGGGGTTTCTGGCTGAAGGTGCTGTCCGTCAGGTGCTCGATGTAGACCGCGTCCTTGAGGTCACCGAGCGCGAAGCGCAGATACGTCACGCCCGTGCCCACACCCACGGACGCGGTCACGTCCAACGGCGCGATCTGCACGGTGACGTGGGACCGCCGCATCATCACGGCGAGGTGCTCCAGCTGCTCGCGCATCACCCGGTGTCCGCCGACCGTGCGCAGCAGGACCGACTCGTCGAGCACCGCCCACAGCCGCGGCGCGTCCGGCTGGTCGAGCTGTCGCTGTCTCTTCTGCCGCAGGTCCACCCGGCGCCCGACGTCGTGCGGGAGGAGGCGGGCGGGCCCCGACTCGATCACCGCACGCGCGTAGGCGGGCGTCTGCAGCAGGCCCGGCACATAGAACGGCTCGTACGTGCGGATGATCGCGGCCGCTCCTTCCAGGGCGACCAGCGGGGTGAAGAAGTCCGACAGGACGTCGCTGAAGGAGTTCCACCAGTCCGGCCGGCGGGACTGGGCGACCAACCGGTGGAACTCCGCCACGAGTTCCTCGTCCTCCACCCCGTACAGGCGCAACAGCGCCTCGGCGTCGGCCGGTTTGCACCCGTGCCGGCCCAGTTCGAGCCGGCTGGTCTTCGACCGGGAGAAGCCGAGGCGGACGTCGACGTCCGCGGGGTCGAGCCCGGCGCTCACGCGCAGTTCGCGCAGCTTGCCGCCCAGGATCAGCTTCAGGGCGGTCGGGTTGTTCTCGACCGCCCCCAGGGGCCGGACGAACAACGACGGGCTCCGTTCCGTTGCAGCCATCGGGACGCTCCTGCTCTGTGAGGACACGACAGTACCCAGCGCGCGGCCGGGCGGGCCAGACAGCGAGTCGCTCTGGTGGCCCGATTCAGTCCAGTACGGAGTCGAAGTCGCCGTCCCTGGCGCCCGCCACGAAGGCTGCGATCTCCTCACGGGTGTAGATCAGCGCGGGCCCGAGCGGGTCGCGGGAGTTGCGGACGGCGATGTGGCCACCGGGGAGCGCGGCCAACTCGACGCAGTTTCCCGTGGCGTTGCTGTGACTGCTCTTGGTCCATGTCACCGAGCTCAGGGCTCCGGCCTGCATACCGTTGAAGAACTCCACACCCACCAACCCCTGCCGTTTCGTTCACGTGTTCCCGCCATCCTTGAATGCAATCCCAGATGCAATTGCATTTTGGCGACGCGGCCGACGATACTCGTTCCAGATCGGCTGCCGCAGTGTCGAACACCGAAGCCTGCAGGGGGACATGCCCAGTGACGGCTCATATGTCGGCCTTATCGCGTACGGATGCCGCGTTGCCGCGTGACGAGAGTCTGGACGGCTTCGCCGCCTGCGGGCTCGGCGGGTGTCCACGGAGCGCGGGGCAGGCGCGGCGTTTCGTCAGGGCCACCCTGACCTCATGGGCGCTGCCGTCGCTCGTGCCGGACATGACGCTGGTCGTCAGTGAACTCGTGACCAACGCCGTCCAGCACGCCCTGGCCCCGTCCTCTTCCCCGCCTTCTTCCCCGTCCTCTTCCCCGCCCCTGGAACATCCCGTGTGGCTGGGCCTCTTCCGGTACCCCGGCGTCGTGGTGTGCGCCGTCTCCGACCCGAGCCCCGAACCGCCACGGCCGCGCCACGCTGGCGACGCCGCGGGGAGCGGCCGGGGC
The DNA here is from genome assembly GCF_002099185.1 of Streptomyces sp. CB03238. Lineage (NCBI taxonomy): Bacteria > Bacillati > Actinomycetota > Actinomycetes > Kitasatosporales > Streptomycetaceae > Streptomyces > Streptomyces sp. CB03238. Next base: position 21,148 of record NZ_NBCN01000015.1, read on the forward strand.
CTCGCCCTCGTCGGCGCCCTGAGCGAGTCCTGGTCCTGGGACCGGGCCCCGGTGCGGGGCAAGACGGTCTGGGCGACCCTCTCCCTGCCCGGCGACTACGCCTGACCCCCCTCACCACGGCCGGCCCGCACGGCGCCCGGCGCGCGTGCGGGCCGGCTCACGTCAGTCCTGGGCGGCGACGGACGCGTTCTCGGCGATGACCTTCTCCAGGATGTGCGACAGGGCGCTGTCGCCCTTGACCGCCGTGGAGTTCTCCGCGCACTGCTGGTTCTGCGTGTCGTTCACGAGGTCCTGAACACCGATGTTGATCAGCAGGATGTTCTGGACGTCGCCCTGGACCGGCAGGCCGACGCACAGCTTGTTGAGCGACCCCTGAACGAGCCCGACCTGCGGGCTCATGTGGCCGCCGGTCTTGGTGTTGCCGTACGACTGGGCGGAGAAGTTGCCGTTCTGCGTGTCGACTCCGCGGTCGCCCACGGCTGCGGCCATCGGCGCGGACACGCCGAGGACGGCGGCGGCGACACCGGCCGTGGCCAGAACCTTCTTGATCATGTTCGTCCTTCATTGTCGTGACACCCGGATCTCCGGGTTCCTTTGCGTAACAGACCGCCCCCCGCCGCGTAACGCCCCGGAGATGAGCTAGCCGTGAGTTCACCCTTTTGCCGCACCCGGGCGGAATGAGCGCGAGCGCGAGCGGTCACACATGGCTGCATGAACCATTCCGCAGCGGACGAGCGGGTCGTCGAACGGCTCGTACCGGCATGGCTGGAGGAGGCGGCGCGGCATGACGCGCGGACTGCCGAGGAGGCACGGGAGGAGTGGCGGCGGCGGAGGCTGTCCGCCGAGGCCGCCCGGGAGCTGGCCGACTGGGTGACGGCCCGGGTCACCGACACCGGCTTCAACGCGGACGAGGGGCCCGCGCCGGACGTGCCCGTACGCATCAGCGTCGCCGACAAGACGGCCGTCCACCGCTGGCTCGCCGCGCAGGGGCACGACGTGTGACGGACGGCCCCGGCCGAAGAGATCATCCGAGCAGAGGGAAGCGCGGCGCGTCCGGGCCGAGCGCGGCGCGCTCGGCGGGTGTGAGGGCGGTCCGGCCGGTGGCCGCGCGGGCGTAGTGCGCGTCGTCCCACGGCACCGGGGCGGGCCGGCCCAGGAGCCCGTCCAGCGTGCGCCGGACCTCGGCGAGCCCTTCCGGGGAAGGCCCCGGCAGGCCGGCCAGTGAGACGCCGAGGTCCAGATGATGGATGGTGGCCTCCACCGCGAGCGTACGCAGCAGATCGCCCGTGCGCAGGACATGCCCCTGGGTGGCCACGGGCTGCCGCGGATCGACGTGGTCGGCGGCGTGCAGCGCGGCCGCCACCGTCTCCAGGTACAGCTCGCGCAGTTGCCCGACGCACAGGAACATCCCGGCGACGGTCCGCGCGAACCGGCGGCCCTGCGCGGCCCGCTCCTTGCCCGCCGCGTCCTGCTGCCGCCAGTCCGCCCAGTAGGTGACGGCGTCCCGGTCGGGCTCGGCGTCGGTGGGCATGTGCAGGGCGTTCAGGGCGCGCTGCACATCGGTCAGGCAGTGGAACACCAGGTCGCGCGCGGCCCAACCGGTGCATCCGGTCGGCGCCCACGACCGCTCGTCGTCGATTTCCCGGACAGCGGCCGCGAACGCTCCGTACGCCGCGCGCAGCACCTCGCCCGGGTGTGTCAGGTGGTCGGCACCGGTCATGACCTCCAGTGTGCGGGCCCCCGCGTCGGTTTGGTGTGTACCTGACGCTAGAGTGCGGTGTTTCATCCATTGGCGTACGGAGGAGGGGGCGGCGCATGAGTGCGCAACTGCGGGAGGCCGCAAGCGAGTTGGCGGGAGTGCTGTGGCGGGAGCACACCGTCTACCGTGAGCGGTCCGGGGGCGTGGTCATCCGTGGCGAGCACGTCAAGCGCTGGATCAGCCTCGCCCCCGCGGGGGGCCGCGACGAGATACTCCTCCGGGCGGGCCGCATCCTCGACGGCGGAACCACCGCCCCGGCCCGCTCGGAAGCCGTGATGCCGCTGTCCGCCGGCACGGCGGAGCTCGCCGCCGCGTGCCGGCGCCTGCTCGCCGAGACCGCTGCCGAAGCCGCCCTCGCCGCCGCCGGCCCCGCGGCGAAGCCGCGCGGCGCCGGGCGCAAGGTGGCGGCACGGCCCCGGCGCCCGAAGAAGCCCCGCCGGTCCGGGCGCAAGGGGAGACACACGGGTGTCGGCTCCTGGGTCGTCCTGCTGTGCCTCGCCGGTGTGGTCGGGTACCACTTCTGGAGCACTGGGGCGACGCCCTGAAGTGACCCGGCTCCGGCTCTGTTCCGGCACTGCTTTTCGTGGTCCACTTGAGGCAGGCAGGAGCAGGACCGATGGGTGCCAGGCGCAAGTCGGTACTGGCCGGTGCAGCCGTCGCCGTGGTGGTGTCCGCGGCCATGACCGCCGGCCTTTACGCATGCTCGGCACCCGGTCCCGAGCCCCGGCCCCAGCCGCCGCCGAGCGCGACCACGCCACCCACGCCCCTCCCGCCCAGCCCCGCCCGGCAGGGCGTGTCGCCCTTCACGGGACTCCGGGCCGAGCCCGCCCCGGTGCTCGCCGTCAAGATCGACAACGTCCGGCCGGCGCGGCCCCACACCGGCCTCGGCGCGGCCGACATCGTCTACGTCGAGCAGGTCGAGGCCGGGCAGAGCCGGCTCCTCGCGGTCTACTCGTCGCAGCTGCCCCGCACGGTGGGGCCGGTACGCAGCGCCCGCGAATCGGACCTGGAGCTGCTGCGGCAGTTCGGCCGCCCCGCCCTCGCCTACTCCGGCGAGCAGTCCGCGCTCCGCCCCCTGATCGAGGCCGCCCCGCTGTTCGCCCTGACACCGGGCGACGTCCCCCGGGTGTACTTCCGCGGCCAGGACCGCCCGGCCCCGCACAACCTGTACGTCAGACCCGAACGCGCCCTGGCCGCCGTCCCCAAGGCCGACAAGGCCAAGGACATCGGCTTCCGGTTCGGCGCGGCGCCCGCGGGCGGCAGGCAGGTGAACGAGCACACCGTGCGCTACCCGGCGGCACGCTTCACCTTCACCTGGTCGGACAGCGCCCAGCGGTGGCTCGTGGCCATGGACGGGGCGCCCGCCCGCACCACGGACGGCGGGCAGGCGGCGGCCCGGACGGTCGTCGTGCAGAACGTCGACGTCCGCTCCTCGCGGTTCAGGGACCGGGGCGGCAACGTCACCCCGTACACCGAGACCGTGGGATCCGGCACCGCGCTCGTCCTCCGCGACGGCAGGAGCCACGACGCACGGTGGAGCCGGCCGGCGGCGACCGGCGGCACCACCTTCACCACACCCGCCGGACAGCCCCTCACCTTCGCGACCGGACAGGTCTGGGTGGTCCTCATCGGCCGGTGACAGCCGCGGTGGGCGCGCCCGCGCGGCCGCCGAGGGGGGTGCGCCGGCCGCGCCACCGACACCTCCCACTCGGCGTCCGTGGCCGGTGCCGGCCACCGCAGACCACGGGCCACCGCGGCCCCCGGCCTGGGGCCTGGCGCCGGACGGCCGCCCCGCGGGCACCTGGCGGCACCCCTGGACGTGACCGGCGGTCGTCCCGAGCACCGCGTCCGCTGCCTCGCCGCGGGGTGGGCGCACACCGTGGCCCTGGTCGACCGGGGCGACTTGTAGGGTGCGGACATGTCATCCTCGCCGCGCCTGGCGAAGGTCACCCCGGACAACGTCGACGCCGCCTGCCGGCTGCGCATACGCCCCGACCAGGAAGGACTCGTCGCACCGGTCGTCCGGTCACTCGCCGAGGCGTACGCACAGCCCGACATCGCCTGGCCCCGCCTGATCCTCGACGGTGACGAACCGGTCGGCTTCGTCATGGGCTTCTTCGGCGTCCGGTTCGACCCCGACGTCGCGGGCGACCGCCACCGCAACAGAATCTGGCGCCTCAACATCGCCGCCGGCCACCAGGGCATGGGGTACGGCCGCTTCGCGGTGGAGTCCGTGTGCGAGGAGATCCGCCGGCGCGGCGGGACCCGTGCGACGGTGACCTGGGTCCCGGGCGACCACGGCCCCGAGCGCTTCTACCACCGGCTCGGCTTCCGCCGCACCGGAGAGCTCAGCGGCGACCAGGTCGTCGGCGAGCTGGACCTCACGGGTGCTCAGAGCGCCGCAGCGTGACGGGGGGCCGGACGAGTGCCCGCCGAAGCGGCATACCTCCGCGAGGACTTCGACCGCTGGGTCGCCCAGGAGGACAGCGGCACCGCCGCGCACCGGTGCCAAGTCCACCGGGACGCGCTAGGCGGCGAGACCGAGCCGGGCCTGCCGCGTACTCGGCCGCGACGCCCCAGCCACCCTCGCCCGCCGGACGCCGGTCTCGCTCACGGCGGAACCGTCGCTCACCGGGGCGACGGCGCGCCGTCCGGCCGACTGTGCCCGGCCCGTCCGGGCGAGACGGGACAGGTCCGCCTGGGCCAGCGAGAGGAGATCGGCCAGCCCGAGACCGAGGGCGTGAGCGGCGGCCGCGAGGACCTCCGACGACGCCTCCTTGCGGCCGCGCTCCAGCTCGGAGAGATAGGGCATCGAGATCCGGGCCGCGTCGGCCACGTCCTTCAGCGTCCGTTCCTGCGCGAGGCGTTCGCGGCGCAGCACGTCACCGACGATGTGCCGCCAGAGGGGCTCTTTGGGTACGTCGTTGTTCACCCCTCCAGCGTACGGGCGTTGACCGCCCGGCGGCGCGCCCTTGCGACGATGTCGGAACACCAGGGAGGGGAGCTTGCGGTGACGGACCGATCGGAAACCGGGCCGCCCGGCATGGAGCAGCACGTCACGGCGGACGGCGGCTTCGCGTACGGGGTGATCGGCGCGTCCCTGCACGTCTTCGGCGACGGCACACCGCTGTACGTACTGGAGAACTGGCGCCCGCCGCCCCCGGACGCGGCGTCCCGGCCCGAACCGCCGGGCGGCCGGGAACGGGAACTCGCCGATCTGCGTACCTGGCGCGAGGAGGGCCCGCGGCTCGCCGTGCGGTGGCTGCACGGCCCGGACGGTCGGGGCGGGTCGCTGTTGGCGGCCGAGTTCGCCCGCGAGGCGCTCGCCGACGGCTGGCGGGTCGTCACCGCCGTCCACGGCCCCGGTGCCGTCCTGCCGCCCCCCGGCAGCCAGGACCTGCGGCCGGCCGGCGCCCAGGGCCTGATCCTGATCGTGGACCACGCCGACCGGTGGCCGCTGACCCACCTGACGTGGCTGTTCAGCAACGCCCTGCTGCACCGGCCCGATGTGCCCACGCGCCTGCTGCTGCCGGCCCGCTCCACCGACACCTGGCCGGCCGTACGCGCCACGCTCGCCAACCACCGGGCGGGCACCTCCGCGATGTTCTCCGCACCGCTCCAGGACGGTGGCGCGTAGCCGGGAGAGCGGCACGGTGATCGACTGGTCCGGCTCATCCCCCGGCCTTACGGTCGAATAGTGAACGAAGCCGTCCACTGACGCTCCGGAACCGTCCGCTGACCCTCCGGTGAGGGATGCGCCGCATGACCAGACCGCAGCCGACCCCTGTACCGCAGACCGCCACCCCCGAGCGGGGCGGCGGCAACGCGATGGCGCTCCTGGTCATCGCCTCGTGTCAGCTGATGGTGGTCCTCGACATCACCATCGTGAACATCGCCCTGCCGCACATCCAGAGTTCGCTGCACTTCTCGACCACGAACCTCTCCTGGGTGGTCAACGCCTACACGCTCACCTTCGGCGGTCTGCTGCTGCTCGGTGGCCGCGCGGGCGACATCCTCGGCCGCCGCAGGGTGTTCATCTCCGGTGTGCTGCTGTTCGTCCTCGCCTCGCTGCTCGGCGGACTGGCCCAGAACTCCGGACAACTCCTCGCCGCGCGCGCCCTGCAGGGCGTCGGCGGCGCCATCGCCTCCCCGACGTCCCTGGCCCTGATCAGCACGACGTTCAAGGAGGGCCCGGAGCGCAACCGGGCGTTCGGCGTGTTCGCCGCCGTCTCCGCCGGCGGAAGCGCCATCGGGCTGCTCGCGGGCGGCGTCCTCGTCGAATGGCTCGACTGGCGCTGGGTGCTGTTCGTCAACGTACCGATCGGGCTGCTCATCGCCCTCGCGACGCCGAAGTGGATCAAGGAGTCCGAGCGCCACCCCGGGAACTTCGACGTCACCGGAGCGCTGACCTCCACCCTCGGCATGGTCCTGCTCGTCTACGGGTTCATCCGCGCCGCGCAGGACGGCTGGGGCGACCCGCTCACCGTGGCGTCCTTCGGCGTCGCCGTGGTGATCCTCGCGGTGTTCATCTTCGTGGAACGGCGCTCCAGGCAGCCGATCACGCCCCTGCACATGTTCGCCGACCGCAACCGCGCGGGCACGTACGCGATCATGCTCAGCCTCGCCGCCGCGATGTTCGGCATGTTCTTCTTCCTGACGCTCTTCGTGCAGAACGTCCTCGACTTCAGCCCGCTCAGAGCCGGCCTGGCGTTCCTGCCGGTCAGCGCGATCATCGCGGTCGGCGCGGGCCTCGCCTCCCAGCTCCTGCCCCGGTACGGACCGAAGCCCTTCATGGTGACCGGAGGGCTGCTCGCGGCGGCCGGCCTGGCCTGGCTGACCCTGACCGACGTGCACTCCACCTACCTCGGCAGTGTGCTGGGACCGATGCTCGTCTTCGGCCTCGGCATGGGGATGGAGTTCGTCTCGCTGACCCTGATGGCGCTGTCCAACGTCCCCGTCCAGGAGACGGGCGCGGCATCCGGCCTCCTCAACGCCACCCAGCAGGTGGGCGGTTCGCTCGGCCTGTCCATCCTGGTCACGATGTTCGGTACGGCGAGCGCCAACGAGGCGGAGAAACAGGTGCCCGCCTTCCTCTCGCAGGCCGACCCGGCGGAACGGCTGCGGTTCCAGCGCACCGGAGAGCTGCCGCCGCCGTGGGCCGATCACGTCCTGACCTCCGGCGTCTCCGCCGCCTTCGTCGTCGCGGCGATCTTCACCGCCGTCGCGGCACTCGTCGCCCTGCTGGTCATCCAGGTACGCCCCTCCGACATCGAGCGCCTCAAGGGCGGGATGGGACCGGGCGGGGTCTGATTCACCTCCCGTACACGCCCTGGCACAGCGCGGTGACGGCCGGGTCCGTGACTCCCTGGGACGCACGGCACACGTCGTCCATGCCGTACGCGGGCCGTGGCAGCGCCGGGACGTGCACGGGCGGGACGTGCGCGGCCGGCGGCTGGGGCCGTGGCCGCGGCCGCTGAGGCCCGTCCGCCGGGGCGGGAGCCCTCCGCGCGGGCGGCTTCGGCACGGCCCACGCGCGCGCCGGCCGCTCGGCCGTACGGCGGTCCTGCCGCACGGGCTCGCGGGACGGCCCGGGGAGCGCTCCGATCGTGGCGAGTTCCTCACGCGGCGGAGGCTCGGGCGGGCGGCGCCAGTGGACGGGAGGGGGCGCCGGATCGCCCGCCGGCGCCCATTGCTTCGGCTGGGGCGGCGCGGCGACCGTGCGCGGTACGGACACACATCCCGTGGCTCCGAGGAGGACGGCGAGAGCGAGGGGTACGATCCGGCGCATCCCCCCACCTTCCCGCAGACCACCGCCGCCGGGTGCCGTCCCGCGGCCGGACCACCGGCACGAGTGACCCGGGCGGATCCGCCGCCCGACGCCTAGAATCGCCGGGCATGGAGCAGATACCGCACGGCTCGCCCGACGACCCGAACCCGCTCCGGCACCTCTCCCTGGAGCAGCTGCGCCGCCGTACCAGCGTGAAGTGGCGTACGTACCCCGACGACGTGCTGCCGCTGTGGGTGGCCGAGATGGACGTGCTGCCCGCGGAGCCGGTGGCGCGTGCGGTCACCGACGCGATCGCCATCGGGGACACCGGCTACCCGGCCGGGACGGGCTACGCCGAGGCACTGGCGTCGTTCGCGAGCGAACGGTGGGGCTGGGACACGCTCGCGGTGGACCGCACGCGGCTCGTGCCCGACGTGATGCTGGGCATCGTCGAGGTACTCAAACTGATCACCGGCCCCGGTGACGCGGTCGTGGTCAACTGCCCCGTCTACAACCCCTTCTACCTGTTCGTGGAGCACATGCCGCGCCAGGTCGTGGAGGCACCGCTCGACGCGCGGGGGCGGATCGACCCGGCGGCCCTGGAGGACGCGTTCCGGCAGGCCGTCGCCGGCGGGCGCCGCGCGGCGTACCTGCTGTGCAGCCCGCACAACCCCACCGGCACCGTGCACACCGCCGGCGAACTGGCGGCCGTGGCGGCGCTCGCCGACCGCCATGGCGTACGCGTCGTCGCCGACGAGATCCACGCCCCCGTCGTGTCCCGCGCGACGCGGTTCGTGCCGTACCTGAGCGTGCCGGGAGCCGGGACCGGCTTCTCGCTGATGTCCGCGTCCAAGGGCTGGAACCTGGCCGGCCTCAAGGCCGCGCTCGCGGTGGCGGGACCGGCCGCCGCCGACGACCTGGCGCGGATGCCGCCCGAGGTCGGCCACGGGCCCAGCCACCTCGGCGTCATCGCCCACACCGCCGCGTTCCGGGACGGCGGCGACTGGCTCGACGCCGTACTGGACGGGCTGGACGACAACCGGCGCCTCCTCGTCGACCTCCTGGCCAAGCACCTGCCCGGCGTACGCCACATCCCCGGTGACGGTACGTACCTGGCGTGGCTGGACTGCCGGGCGCTCGGCCTGGGCGACGACCCGGCCGCCGTCTTCCTCGACCGCGCCCGTGTCGCGCTCCACCCGGGCCCGCCGTGCGGAACCGGCGGCGCCGGCCATGCCCGCCTCAACCTCGCCACCTCCCCCGAGGTGATCACCGAAGCGGTACGCCGCATGGCCGGCGCGCTGTGAGGGCGCCGCTACTCGGCCTCGCGTGACGCCGGGGAGCCGGTCATGTAGGACGACCACACCCGCAGCGGCAGGAAGTCGGCCCGGTCGGTCTCGCTTCCGCCGACGCCGTTCATGGGCAGCAGCCCGTCCGTACCGGGCCGGCTGCGGAAGACCGTGACGGCGGTGGACAGTTGCCCGGTGTAGCCGACGAACCAGGACGCGGGGACCCGGTCCTCGTCACCGGTGCGGCCGGCGGCGACGGGGGAGAGGGTACGGATGGCGTCCGGGGTCATGGCGTCGACGGCCACGTCCCGCAGCGCGTCCGAGACCTGACGCGCCACCTCCGCGTCCAGCGCCTGCCGGGCGGCCGGCCGTTCCAGCCCCTCCAGCGGCGTGCCCAGGTGGCTGACCGCGGTGACGGAGTACGGGTCGGCCTGCCGCCCGTCGGCGGCGAACGTCGCGTACGCGCCCGCCATCCGGATCGCGCTCGGGGTCGACGTACCGGTGGGGAAGGACGACTCCAGGGGCGCCATGCTGAGCGGCAACAGGCCGGAGCCGACGGCGTGGTCCCGCACCTTCTCCAGCCCGACCGCCTCGCCCAGCCGGCTGTAGACCCCGCTGTCGCCCCGGACCAGCGCCTGGCGCAGCGCGAGCGGCGCGTCGCCGACGGAACCGCCCCGCTGCTGGAGGGCCGCCGCCAGGACGAACGGCGTGAAGGCCGAGCCCACCGGCACACCGGCCGTGTCGGCGTTGTTGGTGAAGTGCTCGGTGGCGTCGGAACCCCCGTACAGCGCCAGCACCGCCCCGTCGCCCGGGCGGATCGACGCGGCGCCGACCTCCACCTCCCGGTCGGCGATCCGGCGCGCCGGGTCGAGCGACGTCTGCCGGACCTCTTCCACGGTCGTGCGCAACCGCTCCACCTCCCGCTTGTCGAAGGTGGTACGGATCCGGTAACCGCCGCGCCCCAGCTGTTCGGTCGTCAGCCCGGTGCGGTTCTTGATGTCCTTGTCGGCCACGTCCACCAGATAGCCGATCTGGCCGGAGAGGTTGGTGGAGACCGACTCCGGCCGGGGCTCGGGGAAGACGGTGTACGTGGCCCGCTCCGCCTTCGACATGTACCCGAGCTCCACCTGCCGGTCCAGGACGTAGCCCCACCGCTGCACGGCCCGGCGGTGGTGGGCAGCGCTCAGCGAAGGGTCGTACAGCTCACCGCCCTTGAGCAGCGCCGCCAGCAGGGCGCTGCGGGAGGGGTCGAGGTCCTTTGCGTCCATGCCGTAGTACGCCACCGCCGCGGCCTGCACCCCGTAGGCGTTCCGGCCGAACCAGCTGGTGTTGAGGTACCCCTGGAGGATCTCCTGTTTGGACAGCGATCTCGACAGTTTGACCGCCAGGCACAGCTCACGCAGCTTGCGGTCCAGGGTCTGTTCCTGGGTCAGGTACGTGTTCTTCACGTACTGCTGCGTGATGGTGGAACCGCCCTGCACCTCCTGGCCGCGCGCCATGTTCACCACGGCCCTGGCCAGCCCGCGCACCGAGAAGCCGGGGTCGCTGTAGAAGGTGGCGTTCTCGGTGGCGATCACGGCGTTCTGGAGCGACGGCGGAATGTCGGACAGGGGTACGTTCTGCCGGTTGACCGGCCCGACACTCACCATCTGGGTGCCGTCCGCCCAGTAATACACATTGGCCTCGGCGCGCGCGTAGGCGTTCACGTCCGTGATCTGCACCGTGGAGTAGACATGGCCCACCAGCGCGGCCAGTGCGCCGAAGGAGAGCAGCGCGACGCCGAGCAGCTGTCGCCACGACGGGACCCACCGGAGGGCTCCCCGCCGGCCCCGGCGTGGGTAATCGATGCGGAACCGGCGGCCTTTTCCCGGCAGTGCACGCGGAACCCACGCCTTCCGCCCCCCTCGACGCAGCACGGCTCATCGCCCCCCTTTCTGTACGGGTGACCTTGCTGTCCCCTACTACGGGACATGACGGTCACCCGTTCAGGTGAGGGCGGACTCAGCCACCGACGGGCAGGCCCGCCGGCAGGCCACCCGCGGGCAGGCCGCCGAGCAGGCTGCCACCGACCGGCAGCGGCGAGGCCTGGTGCCCGGACGAGTCGGGGGACGTGCTCAGCGGCCCCGTGCTGTTGAGGTCGGTCACGACGGGCGCACCGACGGAGGCGGGCGGCTGCTCCCCGGCCACGGCGGGGGTGGCGACGGCGACGCTCGCGCCGGCGATGGAGGCGCATACGGCGACCAGACGGACGCGGGGATGACGAGGCATGAGGTGCTCCTGGTGTGTGAGGGGAGGAAGTGCCGCATGTACGGCTGGAATGTGCAACGAACCCACCCCCGCCGACGACACGGTCCGCGCCTCCACCGCCGGGGCCGTCACCCCGGCCGGGGTGACGGCGCCCGGGACACCGGCCGGCTCAGGGGACGGTCAGTTCGTAGAACCCCCTGCCGAAGGTGGCCGCGACCAGGCGGTGGTGGCCGGCGTCGTACTCGATGTCGTCGACCGGGACCGCGGGCATGCCCCGGCCGAGGCGCGACCAGTGGCGCCCGCCTGACGCGGAGGCCGCAGAGGCGAAGACGCCCTGGTCGGTGCCGACGGACAGCATGCTGCCCCGCCCGATGACCAGGTCGTTGACGGGCGCGTCGGGAAGGTTGCCGGACAGGTCCTTCCACCGCTTGCCGCCGTCCGTGCTGCCGTACACATGGGCGAGCCGGGAACCGGCACGGTACCCGGAGTGGGTGGTGTAGACGCGGTCGGGGTCGGCCGGGTCGACGACGACACGGGTCACCCAGGGGCGGCCCTCGGCGAGCTTCGTCCAGGTCCCGCCCAGGTCCTTGGTGACCCAGACACGGCCGTCGTCGGTGCCGGCGTACACGGTCCGGCCGTCGCCCGCCGGGGCGATGGAGGTGATCGTTCCGTAGTTGGTGTAGATCGGGTCCGGACCGGGGCCGCCGGAGAGGTCGGGACTGATGGCCTGCCAGGTCACGCCGCCGTCCGTGGAGCGGTTGAGCACCTCGGAGCCGTAGTACAGGATCTTCGGGTTCCGGGGATCGAAGACGACGGGCGTGAACCAGTTGCGCCGCTTGAAGACCGTCTTGTCGGCGAAGTAGGTGAGGGTGTCGCCGCCGTCCGTGGACCGGAAGCAGTTGCCGTACTGGTAGCAGGCGAACACGTTGTTCACGTCGGTCGGGTTGATGAGGTTCTCCTCGCCGTCCCCGCCGAGGTACTCGTTGAAACCGTCCCCGCCCCAGGAGCGCAGTGAGCCGTTGTCCTGGGACCCGCCGGAGATCCGTGAGGGGTCCTGCGGGCTGATGGCGGCGCTGTAGAGCTGGGTGTACGGCTCGTGTCGGGCCTTGACCCAGCCGCCGTCCCCGTTCGCGTCCGACCGGTAGACGCCACCGTCGTTGCCCAGGTAGACGCGGCCCGGCCGGCGCGGGTCCCAGACCATCGCGTGCTGGTCGACGTGGATCGTCGAATCGTCGTACGTCCAGGTGGCGCCGGCGTCCTTCGAGGTCATCAGCGGTACCCCGGCGACGTGCACATGCCTGGCGTCCTCCGGGTCGGTCCACACCTTCCCGAACCACCAGCCGAAGCTCGACTGCGACCCGGTGAGCTTCTCGTCCGCCGGTGTCCGGCTCCAGGTGCCGCCTCCGTCGGTGGAGGTGTAGAAGCCCTCGAAGGGGCCACTGGTCTTGTTGACGATGGCGTACAGCCTTTTCCCCGCGACGGCCAGCCCGATCCGCCCCACGTCCGGCCCCCGCGCGGGCAGGCCGCCGCCGAGCCGCTCCCAGGTCTTCCCGCCGTCCGCGCTGCGGAACACACCGGAGCCGACGCCGCCGTACGTCCGCAGTGCCGGCGTACGGCGGTGGTCCCACATCACCGCGTACAGTTCCTCGCCCTGGACGAACACTTCGGTGGCGCCGGTGAATTCGTTCTCCCCGGCGAGAATCCGCTGCCAGGTCTCCCCGCCGTCGTCCGAGCGGTACACGCCGCGGTCGCCGCCGCCGTTGTAGAGCGAGCCGGCCGCGGCCACGTAGATCCGCCGAGGATCGGCCGGGTCCACGGTGATGGCGCTGATCGCACCCGAGTCACGCAGCCCGATGGGCCGCCAGTTCGCTCCGCCGTCGGTGCTGCGGTAGAGGCCGGTGCCTTCGTACGTGATGCTGCCGCCGCCCGGGTTGGGCTCGCCGGTCCCGGCGTACAGCGTGCCGTCCGGCGCGGTGGCGATCGCGCCCATGGCCTGCGTCCAGCCGTCCGGCCACGCGGACGTGAAGGTCTGCCCGGCGTCCGTGCTGCGCCATACGCCGCCACTGGCCGCCGCGGCGTACACGGTGTCGGCGCGTGTGGGGTCGAGCGCGAGGGAGACGATCCGTCCACCGATGTTGGTGGGCCCCACGGACTTCCAGCGCCCGCCCACGGTGGGCAGTCGGCGTGCCTGCGCGGCGGCGGTCTCGTGGGCGTGGCGCGGAATCGACTGTCCCGGCAGCGTCTTCTGCAGGTACCGGTACTCGGCCGGCGCGGCAGGCCCCCGGACCGGCCGGTACACATCGGGCGGCCCCGGCGGCGCGGCCGCCGCGGGCGCCGTGAGCAGGCCCAGGCCCAGGAGCGGTGCGAGGACCAGCGGAAGCAGACGTCTGCGCATGGACACCCTCTCTTCGTCATGGCCATCTCAAGCCGTGCCGACGTTACGAGAGGGACCAGGGCAACAGAAGGGCACGCGCCGGACTTTGTGGCGGCCGTGCTCCGTGGAGGTCGCCGGCGCGGAGTCGGACGCCGTCCAAGCGGGCTCCGGAGAACCGTGCACTTCGCGGGGTGACGCTCTCCGGGAGCACGCGGACGCGGTCCTCGGGGACGCGGCGCTCCAGGCCGTGGACGACGTCGTGACCGAGCGCTGAGGTGATCCCGCCGACGGGTGGCGTCCGGGGGTGCTCCGCGTTGTCCCGGAGGAACGCGGCGAGCCGGCGCTCGGAGAAAGCGGCCGCGTCCCGGCGGGCGCAGCGGTCGGTCATCCGGTCGCGGACATGCAGCCCCGTATCGACTTCGAGGCCACCGCCCCGGTACTGGCCCGGCCCGCGGCCTCGGTGTGGCCGGCTCCCGGCGATCCCACCTGACACGGCATCGGCTCTGCGGCTGCGCACCCTGCCCATCACCGAGCCGCCCCTGCGCGGCCGGGTCGCCCTCACCTGGCGTGCGGTGAGCGACCGCGGAACTACGTCTTTGGTGCCGGTCCACCCGGGTCCGCGGGCGGATTCGCCGCGCCTGTACGGAAGTTAGCGTCACACCATGCGTATAGGACTACTTGGCACCGGAAACGTCGCACGAGCACTGGCCCAGGGCTGGAGTGCCGCAGGACACGATGTGCTCCTCGGTTCACGCAGGCCCGAGGACCGGACAGACCTCGGCCTCCCCGTGGCGGGACTGAGCGAGACGGCCGCCCACGCTGAGGTACTGGTCAACGCCACACCCGGAACCGTCTTCGTGGAACTGCTCCACTCCATCGGGGCACCGGCGCTGGCCGGCACCCTGCTGATCGATGTCGGGGTCGGGCTCTCCGACGACTTCACCCGACTCTCACACCCCAACAGCAGTCTGGGCGAACAGATCCAGCAAGCCTTCCCGCTGACGCCCGTCGTCAAGACGCTGTGCACCATGGACTCCACCGTGATGATCGCCCCGGACGCTCTCGACGGCCCGAGCACCGTCTTCCTCTCCGGCGACGACGCCGAAGCGAAGAGGACCACCGGCCGCCTGCTCACCGACCTCGGGTGGCCCCCGTCGTCCCAGCTGGACATCGGCGGCATCACCACCGCACGGGGACAGGAACACTTCGCCCTGCTCTTCATGGGCATCGCGGGCGGGCTCGGGGCCCACACGTTCAACATCAACGTGATCACCCGCCCCGCTGCTCACGCTCTGCCCTCCTGACGGGATCGCCGGTGGGCGGCGGGTGGCGCGGGCCTCAGAGGGACCGCGCCACCCGGAACCCCACGTCGTCGATCCGCAGGGTCGGGTGGCTGCGGCGCCGCACCGAGGCGCGGCAGCTCCAGCGCTCGTCGAACCACCCGCCGCCCCGCAGCACCCGATAGGTGCCGTAGACCTCGGGGTCGTAGAGGTCCCAGCACCACTCCCACACATTGCCCAACATGTCGTACAGGCCCCACGCGTTGGGCGGTCTGCCGCCCACGTCGTGGGTCCGCTCGTCCGAGTTGCCGCGATGCCAGGCGATCTCGTCGAGCGGCCCGTACCGAGCGCCGGTCGTACCGGCACGGCAGGCGTGCTCCCACTCCGCCTCGGTCGGCAGCCGGTACCCGTCGGCGGACGCGTCCCACTCGACGCCTTCCTCGTCCGTACGGAACCGATACGCGGGCGTCAGCCCCTCCCGCTCGGACAGGGCGTTGCAGAACCGGACCGCGTCCCACCACGACACGCCCTCGACGGGCAGCCGGTCACCCGGCGGCGCGCTGCTCGGCCGCAGACCGGTGACGTGCGCGTACCACGCCTGGGTGACCGGGAACGCCGCGAGCCGGTAGGGCGCGAGCTCGACCGGCCAACGGCGCTGCGTCCGCCGGTCGGACAGCGTCACCTGTCCCGGCGGGATGGTGACCGTCTCGTACCCCGCGCTCACTTCCGTCATCCGGGAAGCCTATCGGCGGTGTACCGGTCGGCCATGACGCCCACGGCATCCGCCGACGCGCCCAGCGCTTCGATGTCCCGGTGCACGGTACGGACCGACGCCTCCGGCTCGGCGGCGAGTTCCGGGGCGGTCATCCGCCCGCGGTTCCAAAGCAGCAACAGCAGGGAGAGAAGCCGGTCGGCACGTACAGGGAATGTGGCCCCCGATCACCGCGGCGCAGGCCTGTGCGGCCCGTCGAGAGGGCTTGCCCCGAGCTGTCCGTCCCGTACGCCTTCGATGACGAGTGCTGTCCGCCGTCCGGAGCTCATTGACCTGATCTTGAGCACCGCCGTAGGGTGAATGCCACCCCTTCACACCGATCGCTCGTTGGGCGCCTCATGGTCCTCGCATCGCCTGCCCGCCGCCGCGCCGCTGTTTTCGCCGGCTCCGCCCTCCTGACCACGGGACTCGCGTTCACGCTGTCGGCGTGCGCAGACGGCGCCCCGCCCGCGGGCGGGCAGAGCGCCGTCTCCCTGAGGCTCACCGGCGCCTCGCTCGCGGGCGCGTTGGAGGCGCAGGCCACGGCCGTCGAACGCCAACCCGGCCCGAAGGTGTGCACCACGGACCCGGCCGACCGGGCGGCCTGCCGGAACCCGGGCGGGACGATCGATCCCCGCGGGGGAGACCTTGACGGTGACGGCGTCTTCGAGCCGCACGAGCCCGTCGGCCCCGGCTACAAGGACCCGCGCGCGTACGACGGCGGCAGGACGTCCGGTGAGACGCAGTGCGAGTGGCTGCGCTCGCAGGGCAAGGCCTGCTGAGCCCGGCCGAGAGGGCCTGGCGGCGTAGCCCCTGGAGGAGGGGCCGAGCGGGCGCGTAACCCCATAACCCCCCGGCGCCGGAAGTGGGGGGTGGGGACACGGACAGTCACTCCGGTCCCGAGCTGGGTGCCGGGGACCTTCTACACCCACCCCCCATGGCCGCGAGTCCCTCACGATCTCCGTCCGGCTCACTGCTGCGCACCGTACCCGGTGCCACTGACAGGGCCGGCCATGACCCGTGGCGGCACGGGCGGCCCTGTCAGTGCCGCTCAGCTCTCGCCCGGCTTGATGCGGCCGCGCCAGCCGCCGGATTCGCCGCCCTGGCGCTCGATGAAGTCCTTGAACCGCCGCATGTCACCCTTCACGCGCCGGTCGATTGTGCCGGTGAGGTCGGCCGCCTTCTCCGCGACGCCGCTCGTCTCGACGTCCATCACCAGCTCCACGCGCGTGTGCGTGTCGTCCAGGCGCTGGAAGCTGACCACACCCTTCTGCTGGGTGTCACCGCTGATGGTCCTCCACGCGATCCGCTCGTCCGGCAGCTGGTCGACGATCTCGGTGTCGAACTCGCGCCGCACACCACCGATCTTGGTCTTCCAGTGGTTGTGGCGGTCGTCGACCTGGATGACCTCTTCGACGCCCTCCATGAAGTTCGGGAATTCCTCGAACATCGTCCACTGGTTGTACGCGGTGTGGACGGGGACCTCGACCTCGACAGCTTCCTTTACCGTGCTCATCAGCGTCTCTCCTCGTTCCCGGTCTGCGGCGCGGCACGGATCTGCCACGCACGTCGGCCGGTGATGCGGGTACCCGCTCACCTGGATCCATGCCCGCCCGTTCCACGTGACGGTGCCCCGCCCTCCTCCCCCTGGAGGGCGGGGCACCGTCATACCCCCGCCGGTGGATCAGCCCCGGACGTTCTTGAGCAGCACCTTCACGTCGTGGCCCTTGTGCCAGCCCGTGTCCACGAGCGGGCTGTGGTGGCTCTCGGTGCCCCAGACGTAGTACTTGTGCCACGACTGGTGCCACTGGCCGTTCAGGTTCGAGCCCGTGGCCGTGTAGACCTGGGCGACCTTGCCGTCGCGCTTGTTGTCCCAGATGTAGAGCTGGGCCTTGGTCTGCGTGTTCAGGCCGCTGTACCGGTCGCACTCGCGGTACTTGACCCCGGCGGCGTTGTCGTCGACCTGGATGGTCCGCCACGCCGTGCAGGCCGCGGCCACACCCACCTCCGACGGGGAGGCCACCGCCGTCGGCGCCAGGGTGGCGGTGGCCGCCGCGGCGAGCGCCACCGCGCCCAGTGCCATGCGCTTGCGTACGTTCATCTCGTGCCGTTCCTTTCCGACGACCACGGGTCCGGTCCCCCGGTCGGGTCCCCCGAAAGACCCGCGGTCCCGGCGGTCGCGGTGGTCGGCCGCGCCGCCGTGGTGCTGGTCCAAGAACCTACGGGCGGTCCGCCCGCCGCGTCGTCCCCCGCCGGGTTGACGTGCCCGCCCACCCCCGGCGGTAGGTCCGCGGTTCCTGCAACTTCCGCGGTACGGCGACGGATTGACGTAGCGCCCTCTCCACCCGGGTTACGCTGCGGCGATGCGGATCCGCCCCCCTGCCGCCGACGTACTGATCACGGCGGCGACGACCACTGTGGCCGTGCTGCTCGGACAGGAGGCCACGAGCCAGGGGTGGCCCGCGCTCGACCTCGCCGGCTACCTGCTGGTGGGGCTGGTCAACCTGCCGGTCGCGGTCCGTGGCAGGGCGCCCGTCGCCGTCTGCCTCTTCGTCCTGGCGATGTGGACCGTGTACGTCACCGCCGGCTACTGGCCCGTGGTGAACTCCTTCGCCCCCATGCTGGCCCTCTACACGGTCGCCTCCCTGCGCCCCCTGCGTACAGCGGCCGGCTGCGCGGCCCTGATGAGCGCCGTGTGGATCTACGCGGGCCTCATCAGCGACCGCGCCGCCATGCCGTCCGTCGTCGGTCAGGCCCTCGGCTTCTCCCTCGTCCTGGTCCGTTTCGGACATCTCGCCCGCCGCTCCGCCGAGCTGGCCCGCCGGCTGCGCGACGAGCAGGAGGAGCGGGCCCGCCGCGAGGTGACCGAGGAACGCGGCCGGATCGCACGGGAGCTCCACGACGTGGTCGCTCACCACATGTCGGTGATATCCGTGCAGGTCGGGCTGGCCCGCTTCGTCTTCGACTCCGACCCCGGCACGGCCCGCACCGCCCTGGGGACCATCGCGGGCACCAGCGCGGAGGCCCTGGAGGAACTGCGGCGCGTGCTGCAGGTGCTGCGCGCCGACGGGGACGGCGGCCCGGCCGCGCCCATGCCGGGCCTCGCCCGCCTGGAGGAGATGGCCGAACGCGTACGGGCCGGGGGAGTGCCCGTCGAGCTGCGCGTCGACGGTACGCCGCGCCCCCTGCCGCCCGGGGTGGACCTGTGCGCGTACCGGGTCGTCCAGGAGGCGCTGACGAACGTACTGAAACACGCGCCGGGCGCCGGCGCGCTGGTGGAGGTCCACTACGGGCAGCACCATGTGGCGGTCTCGGTCACGGACGACGGTGAGGGGGTGATTCAGGACAGAGTGCGGACGGGGAGTGGACATGGCTTGATCGGGATGCGGGAGCGGGCCAAGCTGTACGGGGGGACGATCAGCATCGGCCCGCGGAGCGAGGGGGGATTCGCCGTCCGGCTGACCCTGCCGACCTCCACCCGGACCGCACGGCAGGGAGACGGCACGACGGAATGACCAGGGTGCTCGTCGTCGACGACCAGTTCCTCATCCGGGCCGGACTGGTGGGGCTGTTGCGTGCCGCGCCGGGGATCGAGGTCGTGGGCGAGGCCAGTGACGGCGAGGAGGCCGTCGCGCTGGTGGCCGGGACCCGGCCCGACGTGGTCCTCATGGACATCAGGATGCCCGGCATGGGCGGCATCGCGGCCACGGAGAAGATCCTCGCCGAGGCGCCGGACCCGGCCCCCAAGGTCCTGGTGCTGACCACCTTCGACCTCGACGAGTACGTGTACGGGGCGCTGCGCGCCGGCGCCTCCGGCTTCCTGCTCAAGGACTCGGGGCCCGAGCGGCTGCTCGCCGCGGTCGCGGCGGTCGGCGGTGGCGACGCGCTCTTCGCGCCCAGCGTCACCCGGCGGCTGGTGGAGGCGTTCGCGCGGCAGGTCGGCAGCGAGCCTGCCCAACCGCCCCCGGACCTCGGCATGTTGACCGGCCGGGAGACCGAGGTGCTGCGGCTGACCGCGCGCGGCCTCAGCAACCAGGAGATCGCCGGTGAGCTCTTCATCAGCGAGGCGACCGTCAAGACCCACCTGAACCGCGCCATGAACAAGCTGGACCTGGACAGCCGCGCGCAGGCCGTCGTGGTGGCGTACGAGACGGGCCTGGTGACACCCGGCGGCGGCTGAGCCGGTGAACCGAACGGTGCGGCCGCACGTATGGAGGGGCGACCTTCTGTTTCGCACCGGTACGGCATTGGGGGCCATGGATGAAGCACGGGCGGCGCACCCTCCGGCGGGCCATCAGGCTGGCGGCCGTCGGCGGGCTGCTCTGCGGCGGGCTGATGGTGTCGCACGCGGTGGCGGGGGAGCCGGTGACGTCGGGCGGCCGTACGGCCGTCGACGGTGTCACCCCGTCCGCCGATCCGGCGGCGGATCTCGTCGCGCGGCTGGGCACGTCGCGTACCGCCGGTAGCTGGATCGGGGCGGACGGCCGCCCGGTCGTCGCGGTGACCGACGACGCCACGGCCGCCGAGGTCCGGCGCGCGGGAGCGCGGGCCGAGGTGAAGCGGCACAGCATGGAGGACCTCAGCTCGGCGACCGAGACCCTGCGGCGGGCGCCCAGGGTGCCCGGCACCGCCTGGGTGGTGGACTACGCCGCCAACCAGGTGAAGGTGTACGCGGACCGCACCGTCTCCGGCGCCGGCTGGTCGCGCATGACCGACGTCGCCCAACGGGCGGGAGACTTCGTCCATATGCAGCGGACCGAGGGCGAGTTCACCACCAGGGTCAATGGCGCGGTCCCCATCTTCAACGGAACCGGCCGCTGCTCCGTGGGCTTCAACGTCACCGACGGACGGGACAACTTCATCCTGACGGCCGGGCATTGCGGTCCCGAGGGCACCCGCTGGTTCAGCGGCAGCCAGGGCCTCGACGGGCAGATCGGCACCACCGTCGCCCGCAGCTTCCCGGGCAAGGACTTCTCCCTCGTCCGGTACGACGACCGCGACGCCTTCGACGGGACCAACGCCGTGGACATCGGCGAGGGCCGGAGCGTGCCCGTCATCGGCGCGGCCGACCCCGTCGTCGGCCAGCAGGTCTTCCGCAGCGGCAGCACCACGGGACTTCGGTCGGGACGGGTGACCGCGTTGAACGCCACGGTGAACTACCGCGAGGGCACGGTGACCGGGCTGATCGCGACCACGGTCTGCGCCGAGCCCGGGGACAGCGGCGGACCGCTCCTCGCGGAAGGCCTCGCGCTGGGGGTGACCTCGGGCGGCAACGGCGACTGCACGGAGGGAGGCATGACGTTCTTCCAGCCGGTGACCTCGGCGCTGACCGCGCTGGGCGTACGGGTCATCGACGGGCGCCTCGCGGCCGACCGGAGCACCGTCGCCGCCCCGCCCACGCCTCCCTCGGCACCTCCGTCGCCCGCCGGCGCCGCGCCGCCCGCCCAGGCCGTCGCACCACCGGGCGGCGGCACGGGGCAGCGGACGGTCACCGGGATCGTGCGTGCGCGCGAGCTCGTCCCGGGCCTCGGGGTCATCGGCGTGAGCCTGCTCGGGCTGCTCGCCGTCCGGTGGCTCCTCGCCGAGCGCGCCGACCGCGACCACCTCCGCGCGCACTACTCCCGGAACTGGGGTTGACGCTGGATGGATTATCTCTTTCGTGTCGAATAATCCGGTTATCGTCCCACGTGCTTAAGGTGAGCCCGCTGAAGCCACCCCCCTACGCTTGGGAGACATAGCAATGGGTCAGTTCGCACGTACCTGGGGCGCCGGCATCTCCGCCGCCGCGCTGATCGCCGGCTCGGTCGGAACCGCCGTGGCGGTCTCGTCCCCGTCCTCCGCGCCCAGCAAGCCCGCGGCGTCCAGCACCGCACTCACGACCGCGTCGGCCAACGCCACGATGAAGAGCGTGAGAGCGTGGCAGCAGTTCCGCATCCGCGGCGTCGTCAAGAGCCTGCGTCCGGGCAGCAAGGTCACCCTCCAGCAGAAGCAGGGCAGGCGCTGGGTGTCGCTCCCGGCCTCGATGAACACCACGTCCCGCTCCACCTACAGCATGCGCGTCATGCTCGGCCTGAAGGGCCACAACAAGCTGCGCCTCGTCGACAGCCGCAAGCGGGTCGTCTCACCCGTCATCAACGTCTGGGTGCGCTGACACCCGCAGGCCTCCGGGCTCGCCCGCCGCAACGGCGTCGCGAGCCCGGCCCAGCCCGGCCCGCCGGGGCGGCAGGTTAGGGTCGTCCCGTGTCCGAACTCGATGCGTTCAGCGATCTGCTCGACTGTCCGATGTACGTCGTGACAGCCGCGGCCGGCGACGAGCGGGCCGGCTGTCTGGTCGGATTCGCCTCCCAGTGCTCGATCCGGCCACCGCGCTTCGCCGTATGGCTCTCCACGGCGAACCGCACCTACCGGGTGGCACGCCACGCCACCCACCTGGGCGTCCACCTCCTCCACCGCGAACAGGCCGCCCTCGCCCGGCTGTTCGGCGGCGAGACCGGCGACGAGACCGACAAGTTCCGGCAGGTCACCTGGGAGCCCCGCCACGGCGGGGTACCGGTCCTGGCCGACGCCTGCGTCTGGTTCGTCGGCCGCGTCCACAGCCGGGTCGACGGCGGGGACCACGTGGGCTTCCTCCTGGACCCGGTCGAGACGTCCCCACCGGTGCGGGGGCGCCCGCCGCTGGTCATCCTCAGTGACGTCGCGGACCTGTCGCCGGGTCACCCCGCCTGACGCGGCGGCGTGTCAGGCGGCGGACCTGGTTGCCTGTGCCGGGACCACGGGGGAGCGGGGGCAACCGATGGACGAACGCACTGTGCTGCCGGCGCGATTCCAGGAGGACCGGCCCACCCCCGGAGCGGTGGCCCACCGGATGCTCGGCCGGCTGGAGACGGACGCGCCCGACCCCGCTCCCGGCCACCGCGCGCGGCAGCCATGCTCGTCGTGCTCGACCGGCTCGCGCCGCCCGAGCGGCTCGCCTTCGTACCGCATGACATGTTCGCCGTGCCGTTCGACGAGACCGGCCCCATGATCGAGCGGTCCCCGGCCGCGGTGCCGACCTTCACGATCAGTGACGGCACACTCCACGCCGTGGCTCCGGCGTCCTCTGGCCGACCAGGTACCAACTAGGTACCATACGGAGGTATGCCGTCCTTGAACATCACCTTCACCGATGAGGAGCTGGAGGAGGTCCGCGCCGCGGCGGCCGCCGAAGGCAAGTCCCTCAAGCAGTACGTCCACGACCTGCCCCTGCGTGAACGTCAGCGGCGCCAGTTCGTCCGTTACGCCGTCTCCTGGGGCGAGGCCCACCGCGCGGAGTTCGACGAGGCCTTCCCCGACGAGCTCCCCCAGGCCGACGGCCGCCGGGGAGGCGCGGCCGCCTGATGGTGCTCTACATCGACGTTCCCTGGCTCCTGGACGTCCAGGAGCAGGCAGTACCCGAAGACGTCAGCGTCGCGGACTACTCCGCCCTCGTCGCGGCCGTCGCCCGCCACAAGACGCGCATCCCGCGCCCCACCACGTCCGAACCCGACCCCGCCTGGCGCGCGGCCGCACTCCTGCACACCCTCGTACGCCTCCAGCCGCTGCCGCACCGCAACTCGCTGTACGCCTGTCAGGTCGCCGTCGCCTACATGCACGCCTCCGGCGAGGGGATCGACGCCCCGTACGGGGCCCTGGTGGACCTGGTGCGCGACATCCAGGCGGCCAAGGCCACCGTCTACCAGGCGGCGGACCGCATTCGCGGCTGGCGCATCTGAGCGCACGCACCGCGTCCCGCTCCGCCACGACACCGTGTCCGGCACCCCGCAGGGTGCCGATCGGCGTTCCGTTCCCCGTACAGGGGACCTCCAGCAACCTCGCACCCGGCTGATCGTTTGCAGTCCTGGGCGGGACCTCTCCGCCCATGACCGACTACCTGGAGGCCCGATGCGCAGGAAGCTCTCGACCACCGCCGCCGCGCTCGCGTTCGCTACCACCACCGCTCTGAGCGGCGTTGTCGCCTCTGCCGGCACCAGCGTCGCCACCGTCGCCGAACCCACCGTGCGCGAGCAGGCGGACCGGATCATGAACCTCACCTACCGGGAGTTCGCCAGGACGCCGCGCATCGAGCCGTTCAACTGGACCACCGACGGCTGCTCCGTACCCTCCGGCTACGCCCCGTACAGCGAAGTGTTCCGCCCCGCCTGCGTCCAGCACGACTTCGGGTACCGCAACTACGGTGCCAACCACGAGCTGAAGCTCAGCCCGACCCGGGAGACGAAGGACTGGATCGACAGCCGGTTCAGGACCGAGATGGAGCGTGTCTGCCAGGACACCTCCGTCACGCCCCTGGCTCACATCAACTGCATGAACGCGGCCCAGGCGTACCACCTCGCGGTCAGCTTCGGAGGGGACCCGGCGTTCTTCTGAGCGGGTTCCCGGGCGCGGAAGAGCCGTGCCGGATCTCTCCGGCACGGCCCTGCGGATCGTCGCGCTCTTTCGTGGCCGTCGCTATGGCCCGGCCGGAGTCGTCGGCGGCCGTCCGGTGAAGCGGTGCCACCAGTGGCGGCGCCTGGGGTGCACGGCCCTGCCGAGCCGGCGGCCGATCAGCAGATAGCCCAGCAGGGCGCCCGTCGTGTTGAGCAGAACGTCGTCGACGTCGAAGGCCCGTCCGGTGATGAGGGCGCCCTGGACGAGTTCGACCAGCGTCATCACCAGCGCGGTGACCGCCGCCACCCGGAGCAGCCCGCGAGCGCGCGGCACCAGCACCGGCAGCAGCACGCCGAACGGGACGCCCAGCACGACATTGCCGCCGAGCTGCTTGACGGTGTCCCGGAAGGCGGGCTGCGCGAGATAGTCGCGGATGGAGTCCCCGGGCCGCAGATTGGTGTGCGTCATCGGCTCTGAGGCGGCCGAGGGTTCCAGGGTCAGCCGGGCCAGCACCACCGCGAAAGCCACCATCCCCGCGAAGGCCAGCAGCATGGCCGCCGCCCGGCCCCAGCGGGACGCGCCCCGCCTTTCCCTCACCGCGTCGTCGCGCAGGTCGGTTCGCGCCATCACCAGCTCCCAAGTCAGGTCGTCCGCTTGCGATCCCGTTACCCCCAACAAGGCGCGGCACGCGCCCGTAACCGTGGGTGATGGTCCGGGATGCGCGCGGGGAGAGGTTCTGTTTGTCTGATGTGGCCCGGCTTGGGCGGCCACATCAGATGTGGCAGACGTACCGGACGGAAAGCAGGAACATCGTGAGCATTGCGGACGAACCCAGCAGCCGAGTCCTCCAGATGCGCGCCAAGGCGCAGGAGTTGGAGCAGGCGGCGGAACGCGCCACCGACCCGCAGGACCAGCAGCGGCTGAGGGAGAAGGCTCGCCGGCTCAAGGAGCAGAGCGAGCAGGAGCGTGGTATGACACGCGAGGACATCGACCCGGTGTAGCGGGCCGGCCGGGTCAGGCGGCAGTCGTCTGCCATGGGTGATCCGTCATCGGCCGACGGCTGCCGCCTGCCCGTGCTGGGGCCTATCGCACGCGCCCTATCGCACGCGCCCTTCGGCCGCCTCTTCGTCCTGCTCTTCGGGCAGGTGGACGTCGTCGACGGAGATGTTCACCTCGACCACCTCCAGGCCCGTCATACGCTCCACCGCCTCGATGACGTTCTCCCGGACATCACCGGCCACGTCCGCGATGGCCAGGCCGTACTCCACGACGACGTCCAGGTCGATGGCGGCCTGGCGCTCCCCGACCTCCACCTTGACGCCGCGTGTGACGCTCGCGCGTCCGCCGGGAACGCGGTCGCGCACCGCTCCCATGGTGCGGGCGAGCCCGCCGCCCAGGGAATGGATGCCGTCCACCTCTCCGGCCGCCATCCCGGCGATCTTCACCACCACACCGTCCGCGATGGTCGTCCTGCCCCGTGTCGCCGGGTCGGCGCCACGGGATGCGGACATGCTCTTCGTCGAACCGGTCGGCTCCGTCATGGGGAAGCCACCTCCTCGATGCGCACGCTCGGCTTCCGGGGGCATGGATGCGGTACGGATCCCCTTCCCAGCGTCCCCCCGGTGGGCCTCCGACGCCACGCGAGCCCCGGACCGACACACGACCGGCGGGTGTGCGCTGCGTAGCAGGACGAGCACTGTTCGGGTACGGTCGGGAGCAGAGAAGTCGTGGTTCCGAAGTGTGCGCCCGTGATCGCGATCACGGGCGTTTGTGCTGTCACACCCCTTGTCGGGCCCGCACTCTCCGGGCCCGCACGGTGCGGGCCATTCAGGCATAGGAGGCCGGTATGGCTACTGGAACGGTCAAGTGGTTCAACAGCGAGAAGGGCTTCGGCTTCATCGCCCAGGACGGCGGAGGGCCGGACGTCTTCGCCCACTACTCCCACATCACCGGCGCCGGTTATCGCGAGCTGGCGGAGGGTCAGAAAGTGACCTTCGACATCACCGAGGGCCGCAAGGGGCCGCAGGCGGAGAACATCGTCTCCGCCTGACGCGTGGCGGACACCGCCACGACCAGAACGCGCGTGGTGCTCCGGCGGCGTGGCCCCGGGGACACCACGCGCGCGTCATGCGGGCCCGGCCTGACGCGGCCAGGCGATGTGCAGCCGGGCCTCCAGCGCACCCCGCGCCGAAGCCACCGTGGCGGCTTCGGCGTCCACCTGCTTGCGGACGGCGGAGGACAGCCGCCCGAAGGGCGTGACCGTCAGGTCGACCTTGCGGCCTGCGGCCCTGGCGCGCCAGGTGCCGGCGATCTCGGAACCGACCAGCAGTGCGCCCGGGCCTCCGATGGCCCGCCAGATCTCCTTCTCCCGGCCCTTGTCGGGCACGAGCAGCGCCCGGTCGCGTGCCTGCAGGTACGGGTCGCCCGGGGGCAGCAGCCGCACGAGTCCGCGGCTCCCGGCCGACAGCAGCGCGTCCAGGCCGGAGGCGGGCAGCCACGCCCTCCTGCCTTCCAGCGACACCTCGGCCAGTTCGTCGGGCCACACCGCCTTCACCACGGCCGGCCTGGTGCCGAGGAACTTCGCCACCTCGGCGGGCGTGGCGGGGCCCAGGAAGCGCAGATAGGCGCGGACCAGCTCGGTGGTCCCGGACGCCGCGGCCGGCACGGGAAACCTCTCGGCCAGCGGCGCCAGTACCGTCCCGGTCCCTTCCGGCACGACTCCGATCGCCCCGAAGAGCCCGGCCTGCTGGAAGAGCAGCCCGGAGATGTGCCGGGCGCCGCACCGCTCGCACCAGTAGGTCAGCGATTGCGGTACGGACGCGCTGACCGCCGTACTGACCTCGCCCTTGCTCATCGGCGCGGTCACCACCTCGCGGAACGCCTCGGCGGTGACCCGGAAGGCCGCGACACCGAGCCATGCCCCCTCCCTGATCACCGCCGTGTCGATCCGCGCCGTCGCGTCGGCGTCGTCCACCGGCCACAGGGCCGCGGCGAGCGCCGGCAGGTCCCCGCGCCGGTGCAGATGCGGCGCGCCACGGAACGACCAGACGAGCTCCAGCCCGTCGGGGGACGCGCCCCGCGCGGCCAGCGCCAGCCGGGCGGAGCCGTACGGCGTGTCCTGCGCCCCCAGGGCGAGTACGCCGGGGTCGAGCGAGGAGCGGTCCAACCCGTGGACCGCCACCCGGTAGGCCAGAACCTGGCCCCGGCTGACGTCGACCGGGCGCGTGCTGCTCACGACCGCACCCTACCCACACCCCTCGTTGTCCCGAGTCGGAGCGACCCGGATATTGACGTGCCGCGTGACCGACCCCTCCGTAGGGTCGGTGCCCGTGGAACCGCTCAGTGAGAAACAGATCCGCTCGTCCTTCGTGAACTGCACCAAGGGTGAGGCAGCCCGGCTCAGACTGCCGTCCGACTTCGCCGGGCTTCCGTGGGAGGACCTGGACTTCCTGGGGTGGGTGGATCCAGGGGCTCCGCTGCGGGCCCACCTCGTGCTGCCCCGTGCCGACGGTCCGGTCGGCATCACCCTGCGCGTCCCGGCCGTGAGCCGTACCAGTGCGGTGAAGTCCAGTCTCTGCCAGATATGCCTGACCGGACACGCCTCTTCCGGAGTGACCCTGCTCGCCGCGCCGCTGGCCGGTGCGCGGGGCCGCGAGGGCAACACGGTCGGGATCTACCTCTGCTCCGACCTCGCCTGCCCGTTGTACGTGCGCGGCAAGCGGCAGCCGAAGCTGCGCTCCGGGCGCTATGAGGAGTCCCTCACCCTGGACGAGCGCATTGCCCGTATGGAGGCCAACCTGGACGCCTTCGCGGCCAAGGTCACCACGGGCTGAGACCTCGGGCACTGACACGCCTGGGACGTGCGTACCGGGCCGGGCCTCGCGCACCGGTGATGATGAGCGCATGGACGTCACCGAGGTACTCCTGCCAGGGGTGGGGATCCGGTACGAGTTCACCAACCACGAGGGGGACCGGGTCGGCATCGTCGCGGGCCGGACCGGTGACTTCGAGCTGGTCGTCTACGTGGGCGGCGACCCCGACGAGGGCCGGCCCGTGGTGCGGCTGAACAGCGAGGAGGCGGACGCGGTCGCCGAGATCCTGGGGGCTCCGCGCATCGCGGAACGCTTCGCCGACCTCACCAGGGAGGTGCCCGGACTGCTGTCCGGCCAGGTCGAGGTCCGGTCCTCCAGCCCGTACGCCGGACGGCCGCTGGGGCGCACCAGGGCAAGGACCCGGACGGGTGCCTCCGTCGTGGCGATCGTCCGTGGCGAGGACGTGATCGCGTCGCCCACGCCGGACGAACGGCTCCGGGCCGGTGATGTCCTGGTCGTGATCGGGACCCGTGACGGGATCGCCGGCGTGGACCGGATCGTCCAGGGCTGAGTGTGCGTACCCCCGTCACGCTGCTGCTGGAGCTCGGTCTCATCCTCACCGCCCTCAGCGTGCTGGGTGCCGTGGCGCGCCGCTTCACGTTCTCGCCGGTCCCGCTCTACCTGCTCGCGGGCCTCGCCCTGGGCGAGGGCGGGATCGCGCCCGTCCCGGCCGCCGGCGAGTTCGTGGAGACCGGGGCCGCCATCGGGGTCGTCCTGCTCCTGCTCACCCTGGGGCTGCAGTTCTCCCTCACCGAGTTCACGGTCAGCATGCGCCGGCACGTGCCCTCCGCCCTGGTGGACCTCGTCCTGAACGCGGTGCCGGGCGCGGTGGCCGGATGGCTTCTCGGCCTGGACGGTGTCGGCATCCTGGCCCTCGCGGGCGCGACGTACGTCTCGTCTTCCGGCATGGTCGCCCGGCTCCTGGCCGACCTGCGGCGACTGGGCAACCGAGAGACCCCGGCGATCCTGTCCGTGCTGGTCATGGAGGACTTCGCCATGGCCGCCTACCTGCCCCTGCTGGCCGTCCTGGCGTCCGGCGGCCCCTGGTGGCAGGCCGTGCTCGGGGTCCTGGCGGCGGTCGGTGCGGTGCTGGCGGCCTTCGCCGCCTCCTACCGGTGGGGTCATCACCTCGGCCGGCTGCTGTCGCACCCGGACGCCGAGCAGCTCATGCTGCGGGTACTCGGCCTCACTCTGATCGTCGCCGCGCTCGCCGAACTCATCCATGCCACCGCGGCGGTGGCCGCGTTCCTCGTCGGCCTCTCCCTCACCGGCGAGACCGCCGACCGGGCCCGGGCGGTGCTCAGCCCTTTGAGGGACCTGTTCTCCGCGATCTTCTTCCTGGCCATCGGGCTGTCGGTCCGCCCGGACGACCTGGTGCCGCTCCTGCCGGCCGCCATGGCCCTGGCCGCGGTCACGGCTGCCACCAAACTCCTCACCGGCCAGTACGCCGCCTCCCGCGACCAGGTGGGCCGTCGGGGCCGGCTGCGCGCCGGGACGGTACTCATCGTGCGCGGCGAGTTCTCCATCGTCATCATCGGCCTGGTCGGCACGGTGAACGACGACCTCGCCCCACTGGTCACCGCGTACGTCTTCGTCCTCGCCATCGCGGGACCGCTCCTCGCGCGACTCGCGGGCACCCTTCCCCGCCGCCTGGAGAAGGGCCGGCACGGATGACCGGTACGGATGACACGTGGGATGGGGGAGAATACGTACGTATACGAGTGGCTTCTCCCGCGCGTGAATCCTTCCCGTGAAGCAGGTGGCGTCATGGAACACGAGTCGGAAGGGCGCATCCTCGCGCAGATAGAGCGCAGCCTCACCAGCGACGACCCCGAGCTCGCCGCCCGCATGAACACGCTCAACGAACAGTTCTCCGAGGGGCAGGAGGCGCACCGAGGGCGTGAGAGCCAGGGAAGCGAACCGCTCACTCCTGAGCGGAACCGGCACAGGAGGACCCTGCTGGTTCTGGTGGTCATCGCCCTTGTGGGGCTGCTCCTGACGGCGATCCTCAACGCGTCGTCGAACGAGTCCCCGGCGCCGCCCGGCAGCACCACCCCCGCCGTGTCCGCGCGAGCACTGGCGTCACCGGTGGCGTAGGAGCAAGGAGGAGGCCGCGGTCAGGGTCCGGTCGTGGTGCTCCACGTCGGTCCACACGTCCGTGGGGTGCGGGCGCGATACGTACCGGGCCCAGATGCTCGGGCCAAGGCCGGCCATCAGTGGTATCGCCAGCCAGCCAGGTCCCGACGGTGGACAGCGCGACCGGTACGGGGTTTTGCTATTGGTCGACGGGCGTACAGGCAGCTTCGCGCGGCTTCACGCGGCTTCCGGCAACGGAAGGGGGCATCCGGCGATGCCTGACCCATTCCACACCTCCGTCACCACACACCCCGGCGGCGACACCGTCCTGACCGTGTCCGGCGAACTCGACATCGTCACCGGCGAGGAGGTGCGCAGCCGACTGCGTACCGCGCTGGACCGGTCGCACACCGTCCTCCTCGACCTGTCCGGCGTCACCTTCCTGGACTGCTCCGGCCTGCGCGTCCTGCTCTGGGCCCGTGGACAGGCCGCCGCCGAAGACGTCCGGCTACTGCTCGACGCGCCTTCCCCCGCCGTGGACAAGATCCTCCGGGCGACCCGCCTGGAAACGGCCTTCACCCTCTCCGCCCCCTCCACGACCACGGCACACCCCCTGCTCCCCGCAGGCGGCTGAACAGCCGGACATGGCCACGACGGCCCGCCGCCCTACGACGACGGCCGGTCGGCCAGCTCGTCCAGCGCCCGCATCGCCTCGGCGTGGGCGCTCATCCGGCAACGCACACTGCCACTGGTGAACAGCGCCGCACCGGCGACCGCTCCGGCCCCACCGGGAGCCCGGTCGGTCACTCGTTGGGGCCCGGGCGTTGGGCCGACTGACGCGCCTGCCCGGTGCGTGGGGCGCGGTCGGCGCGCAGCGTGGTGGGGGACGGTGGTGGGAGGGACCAGCACCGTCGTACCGCCACCGGACACGACGAGTGAGGCCCGGCCATGCAGGAAGCACGGTTGATCGCAGGCTCGCGGGAGGGCGCCCCGCTCACGACGCGGGGCGACGGGTACCCGCCCGCCGCCGGAACGGCCGCGCGTCCGCTGCCCTGGCTGGCCGCCGTCGCCGCCGCTTTCACGGTCGCGCAGCTCGTCCTGGTCGTGCCCGGCCTCGGGCTCGGCTGGGACGAGACCGTGTACGTCAGCCAGGTCGGCCCACAGGCCCCGGCGGCGTTCTTCAGCGCGCCCCGGGCGCGGGGCATCAGCTTCCTGGTGGCGCCCGTCGCGGCGCTGACCCCGTCCGTGGAGGCGCTCCGCGTCTACCTGGCCCTGCTGTCGGGCTGCGGCCTGTTCCTCGCGCTGTGGGTGTGGCGGCGGCTGCTGCCGGTACCGGTGCTCGCGATCGGCGGGGCACTGTTCGCGACCCTGTGGGTCACGGTGTTCTACGGCCCGCAGGCGATGCCGAACCTGTGGGTCGCCTACGGGGCGCTCGCCGCGGTCGGGTTCTTCCTGCGCGCCGCGCGGGACCTCGGTGACCGGTGGGCCCTGCCCGGCCTGGGCGCCGGCGTGGCACTCGCCGCCGTGATGCGCCCGACCGACGCGGTGTGGCTGGCCCTGCCCCTCGCGGTGGCGGCGCCGCTCATGCGGCCGGCCCGCCGCCGGCCCCTGGCGGTGGTGGCCGTGCTCGCGGCCGCTCTGGTACTCGGCTGCGCCCCATGGGTCGTCGAGGCGTACGCGCACTACGGCGGCCTGCCCGCGAGACTGCGGCGCGCCAGCGAGATCCAGGGCCACCTGGGCTGGTACTTCGCCGTCGACGACCACGCCCGGGCCCTCGGCGGGCGGACGCTGTGCCGACCCTGCGACGTGCCCTGGCGGCATCCGCTCGCGGCCGTCTGGTTCCTCGCGCTGCCCCTGCTCGTGGCGGGCGGCGTATGGGCAGCCGCCCGTACCCGCCACCGTGCCCCGGTCGTCCTGGCGGCCGTGACCGGCCTGGTGCTCGCCGCGCCCTACCTCTTCACCGTCGGGTACGCCGCCCCGCGCTTCCTGCTGCCCGCGTACGCCCTGCTGGCCCTGCCCGTCGCCCAGTGCCTGGTCCGGGCGGCCAGGCGCCGTACGGCCGCCGCCCTGATCGCCGTGGCGGCCGTCGCGCACCTGGCGGTGCAGTACCGGGTGCTCGACGGCGTGGCCGACCGGGTACGCCGCGACAGCGTCACCCTCGGCCGCGTCGCCGCCGAGCTGCGCGCACAGGGCGTCCGCCCGCCCTGCGTGGTCAGCGGCGAGGACGCGATCCGGGTGGCCTTCCGCGCCGGGTGCGCCTCGCGCCAGCCCTCGGGCCACGACGGCAGCATCACGCCCCAGGGCCTCGCCGCCATGGGCCTGCACCGACCGGTCGCGGTCCTGGTCTCCGACCTGGGCGGCATCCCGCCCTACGCCCGCCAGTGGCGCGTCCACCGGCTCCCCGACCTGGGGCACCGCACCGGCCTGCGCGGCTACCTGTCGCCGGCGGCCACGCCGACGGGGTGAGACGGCGGTTTATGCCGGGCGGTGCGGGAAACGCGGACAGCGACGCCGCCTCAGGAGGCCGCGATGGAGTACGTCGAAGAGCGCCCCTACCGGTTCCGTATCGGCCGCCACGGAGACATGCGGGTACCGGGCGTGGTGTTCGCATCCCGGGCGCTGTTGCGGGACGCGGAGAAGTCGCTGGAGCAGGTCGTCAACGTGGCGACGCTGCCGGGCATCGTGAGCGCCTCCTACGCCATGCCCGACATCCACTGGGGCTACGGCTTCCCCATCGGGGGAGTCGCGGCCACCGCCATCGACGAGGGCGGCGTGGTCTCACCCGGCGGCGTCGGCTTCGACATCTCCTGCGGGGTACGGCTGCTGGCCGCCGACTGCGACCGGCGGGCGCTGGAGCCGGTACTGCACCCGCTCATGGACGGCCTCGGCCAGGTGACCCCGCGCGGCGCCGGACCGGGCGGCGTCTGGCGGCTGAGCAGCCGCGAGCTGGAACGGGTCCTCCAGGGAGGTTCCCGGTACGCGGTGGAGCAGGGCCACGGCGAGGAACGCGACCTGCGGCGCTGCGAGGACGGCGGGGCCGTCGCCGACGCGGACGCGGACCGGGTGAACGAGCGGGCGCGCGAGCGGGGGCTCGGCCAGGTCGGCAGCCTCGGCTCGGGAAACCACTTCCTGGAGGTCCAGCAGGTCGCCGAGGTCTACGACGAGGCCGTGGCCGCCGCGTTCGGGCTCGCCGCCGACCAGGTGTGCGTGATGATCCACTGCGGGTCGCGCGGGCTCGGGCACCAGATCTGCTCGGACCACGTCCGGGCGATGGACAAGGCCATGGCCCGGTACGGGATCGGCGTACCGGACCGGCAACTGGCCTGCACCCCGGTCGACTCGCCCGAGGGCCGCGCGTACCTGGGCGCGATGGCCGCGGCGGCCAACTACGGCCGTGCCAACCGCCAGCTGCTCGCCCAGGCGGCCCGCCGGGTCTTCCGCCGCGAGGCCGACGCCCGGCTCACGCTCGTGTACGACGTGTCCCACAACCTCGCCAAGGTCGAGACCCACCCGGTGGACGGCCGGCCGCGCCGGCTGTGCGTCCACCGCAAGGGCGCCACCCGGGCGTTCCCGCCCGGCCACCCCGAGCTGCCGGAGGACCTGCGCGCCGTGGGCCAGCCGGTGCTCATCCCCGGCACCATGGGCACCGCCTCGTACGTCCTCACCGGCGTCCCCGGCGGCGACGCCTTCCACTCCACCTGCCACGGAGCGGGCCGCGTGATGAGCCGGCACCAGGCGGCCCGCACCATCGGCGGCAAGCAGCTGCGGGCCCGGCTGGAGGCGGACGGCATCGCGGTACGCCCGGTGTCGTGGCGGGGCCTGGCCGAGGAGACCCCGGAGGCGTACAAGGACGTCACCGCGGTGGTGGAGGCGAGCGAGGGCGCGGGGCTGTGCCGCAAGGTGGCCCGCCTGGTCCCGCTCGGCGTGGTCAAGGGCTAGCGGTTGCCCGCATGGTCCTCAGACGTCGACCGTCACCGCGCACGACCATCCGTACGGATCCGGGGCCAGGTGCAGCTCGTGCCAGGACACGGCCTTGGGCACGGCGCCGGTGATCGGCACGGACCGTACGTCCGTCACCGCCATCCGTACGTCCAGCCCGCCGTCCACCGTCTCCACCTCGACGTCCACCGGCACGTCCCCGTGCACCTCCAGCCGGAAGACGACCTCGTCCAGCAGCGCCGCCAGCAGGTCGTCGTCGCTGCCCTCGGCCACCTGCACCTGCCGTACGGCGGTCGCCCGTACCCCCGAGACGTCCGCGAAGCACTCGACCATCCCGAGCACCGCCTCCACCAGGCACTGCTCACGGCTCCCGCCCCACGCCTCGACGCGTACGTCTGCCGTGTGCGGTACCGCCCGGTGCCCGCTCGCCCCGGGGGTCCGGTCCAGCCTGTCGTCGTCCGTGTCACCGGCCATGACGATCGCGTGCCCTTCTCACCCCACCCGCATGCGTCCGGAGCGCCATCCGTTACGGCACGGGCGGCATGCGTCAGGCCCGAGCGTCGGTCACGGCGGCAGCCGACCGATGCTCCCGGGTCGCGGAGCGGGGAGCATCGTCGTAGACAGGGGGCATGAGCGAGGAGAAGACGTGGTGGCATCCCGGTGAGATCGTTCCGGCCAGCGGGATCTACGAGTGCGACTGCGGCGCGGGGCACCACTGGAGCACGGATGTGAAGGGTCATCGCTTCCCGCCACTGCCGTTCGGGTGTCCGGGCAGCTCGTGGTCGCTGAAGACCGAGGCCCACCCGGACGAGCCGTCCGCGTAGGGGAAGCCGACGAGGCGTCAGGCGTAGTGGCGATAGACCGCCTGGGCCACGCAGGCGGGCTTGTCGCTGCCCTCGACCTCCACCGTGAAGGTCAGCGGCATCTGTACGCCGTTGCCCTTGACCTCCTCCACCGCACCGACGGCGCCGTGCAGGCGCACCTTGGCGCCGACCGGGACGGGGCTGGGGAAGCGGACCTTGTCCAGCCCGTAGTTGACGCTCATGGAGATACCCGTGATCCGCAGCAGCTCGTTGAAGAGCGGGATGATCAGCGACAGGGTCAGGTAGCCGTGGGCGATGGGTCCGCCGAAGGGGCCTTCCTTGGCCTTCTCCGGGTCGGTGTGGATCCACTGGTGGTCATCGGTGGCGTCGGCGAAGGTGTTCACCCGGTCCTGGGTGATCTCCCGCCAGGCGGTGCGGCCGAGGTCGGCTCCGCTCAGGGACGTGAGCTGGTCGAGGCCATGGGCTGTGGTGGGCATGGGGTTCCTTTCAGGGGTGGGCCGGGTCGGTGGGACCGTCGGCGTAGGTGGCGCGCAGGGCGGGTTTGACGATCTTTCCGGAGGCCGTACGGGGAAGGGCGTCGGCGAAGACGACCGACTTCGGGATCTTGTACTTGGCGAGCCTGCCGTGCAGGTGGCCGAGGACGTCGGGTGCGTCGGCGGCGCGGAATCCGGGCTTCAGGACCACGACCGCGCGGCCCACTTCGCCCCAGACCTCGTCGGCCACACCGATGACCGCGCATTCGCCGACGGCGGGGTGGCTCAGGATCACGTCCTCGACCTCGGCCGGGTAGACGTTCTCCCCGCCCGAGACGAACATGTCCTTGACCCGGTCGACGATGTAGGCGTACCCGTCCGCGTCCGTCCTGGCGACGTCGCCGGTGCGCAGCCAGCCGTCGTCGGTGAAGGCGTCAGCGGTGTCGTCCGGCCGGCCCCAGTAGCCCGGCATGACGTTGGGGCCGGAGACGAGGATCTCGCCGCTCTCGCCCGGTGCGGCGGCACGGCCGTCGGGCAGCACCACACGGGTGTCGGTGAAGAAGTGCGGCACGCCCGCGGAGCCCGCCTTGGCCGAGGTGTGCTCGCGGTCCAGGTAGAGGACCCCGGGGGAGGCCTCGGTCATGCCGTAGCCCTGGCTGAAGGCCAGGCCGCGCGCCAGGTACGTGGCGATGGTGCGCGCCGGGACCGGTGCGCCGCCGCAGTTGAGGGTGCGGAGGCTGGACAGGTCGGTGTCCGCCCACCGGGGCCTGGCGGCCATGGCGTCGTACATGGTGGGAACGCCGAACATGTACGTCACGCGCTCGGCTTCGATGAGCCCCAGGACGCGGTCGGCGTCGAACGCGCCGAGCAGCACCACGCGCCCGCCCTTGAGGAGCGTCGGCAGGCAGGTCATGTTGAGCCCGGCGGTGTGGAACAGCGGGGCGACGACCAGGGTGACCTCGTCACCGGCCAGGTCGATGTCGACCAGGACGTTGACGCTGTTCCAGACGATGTTGGCATGGGAGAGGACGGCGCCCTTGGGACGGCCGGTGGTCCCGGAGGTGTACATGATCATGCATGGGTCGTCCGGGGCGACGGCCTCGTCCAGCGGCTCCGTCCCACCGTCGGCGAGCAGTTCCTCGTAGCCGAGGACACCGGTCCCCGGATCCCCGAGGGCGACGCGGTGGCGCACGCCCGCCTCCGCGGCGGCCGCGGCCGCGACCTCGGACGACTCCTGGGCATGGACCAGGACGGCGCTGCCCGAGTCGGAGAGGTTGTACGCCAGCTCCGGCGCGGCCAGCCGGGTGTTGAGCGGGACGAAGACCGCCCCGAGCACACCGGCCGCGAACAGCGTTTCGAGGAAGGCCGGGTGGTTGGGGCCCAGGTACGCGACCCGGTCGCCCTGGCCCGTACCCAGGGCGCGCAGGGCGTGTGCCAGGCGCAGCACCCGCTGGTGCAGCTCCCGGTACGTCCACGTACGGCCCTCGTGGACGACGGCGATCCGGTCCGGGGTCTTGCGGGCCCGGCGGGCCGGCCAGGAACCGATGCCTTGGTTCAACACGGCGACCCCTTTCAGTCCTTGAGGAGGCCGAGAAGGCGGGCGGCGTTTTCCTTCAGGATCTTCGGCCGGACCTCCGGCTTGATGTCGAGCTTCTCGAAGTCGGCGAGCCACCGGTCGGGGGTGATGACGGGGTAGTCGGAGCCGAAGAGGACCTTGTCCTGAAGCAGGGAGTTGGCATACCGCACCAGCTGCGGCGGGAAGTACTTCGGCGACCAGCCGGACAGGTCGATGTACACGTACGGCTTGTGGGTGGCGACGGCCAGCGCCTCGTCCTGCCACGGGAAGGACGGGTGGGCCAGGATGATCCGCAGCTGCGGGAAGTCCACGGCGACGTCGTCGATCAGCATGGGGTTGGAGTACTTCAGCCGGATGCCACCGCCACCGGGGACGCCCGCTCCGATGCCGGTCTGGCCGGTGTGGAACAGCGCGGGTACGCCGAGCTCCTCGATGGCTTCGTACAGCGGGTAGGCGAGCCGGTCGTCGGGCGAGAAGGCCTGGATGCTGGGGTGGAACTTGAAGCCGCGTACGCCGTACTCCTCCACCAGGCGGCGGGCCTCGCGCACTCCCGCCCGGCCCTTGTGGGGGTCGATGCTGGCGAAGGGGATGAGGACGTCGGGGTGGGCGGCGCAGCTCTCGGCGATCTCCTCGTTGGAGATGCGCGGGTGACCGGTGGCGTGTTCGGCGTCCACGGTGAACACCACGGCGGCCATGCGGCGTTCGCGGTAGTGGGCGGCCATCTCCTCGATGGTGGGCTGCCGGTGGCCGTGGGACTTGAAGTACTCCTCGGAGGCGCCGAACAGCTCTGGGCTCAAGGACCCGTGGCCGTCCTTGGAGACCTCCGCATGGGTGTGCATGTCGATGGCGGTCAGGTGCGTGAGGTCGAGCGCGAGGTCGCTCATCTCAGGCCTCCGGTGCCTTGGGCGCCGGGATGCCGTAGGTCTCCGGCTCGGCGCCGACGCCGTCGTACCACTGCGCCGCGATCGCGCCGGCGCTCCAGCCGCCGTCGGCGAAGGCCACCGCCTTCTCCTTGGGGTGCGCCCACAGGGCCAGCCGGTCGCCGCCGATGCCGATGGCCTGTCCGGTGACGTCCTTGGCGGCGTCGGAGGCCAGGAAGGTGATCAGCGCGGCGACGTCCTCGACCGTGCCCAGGCCTTCGTCCTTGCGCAGCCAGTCCGGCAGCGGCGCGCCGGTGCGCTCGGCCTCGGCGATGACCGGCGCGAAGGCCGGGATGGTCTTGGTCATCTCGGTGGCCGCGACCGGCACGACGGCGTTGACGGTGATGCCGGCCTTGGCCAGTTCCATGGCCCAGGTACGCGCCATGGCGACGATGCCGGCCTTGGCGGCGGCGTAGTTGGTCTGGCCGAAGTTGCCCCGCTGCCCGGCCGGCGACGATATGAGGACGATCCGGCCACCGGTCCCCTGCTCCCGCATCCGGACCGCGGCCGCCCGGGCGCAGGTGAAGGTGCCGCGCAGGTGCACCTTGATCACGGCGTCGAAGTCCTCGTCCGTCATCTTCCACAGCACGCGGTCGCGGAGGATGCCGGCGTTGGTGACGAGCACGTCCAGGCGTCCGAACTCCCGTACCGCCGTGTCCACCAGCTGCTCGGCCGCCGCGGTGTCGCCGACCGCGGCCACGACACCGGTGGCCTTGCCGCCCTCGGCGGTGATGGCGGCGACCGCGTCGTCGACCGAGTCGCGGTCGACGTCGTTGACGACGACCGAGGCTCCGGCGGCGGCCAGCGCGCGGGCGTAACCGAGCCCGAGCCCCCGTCCGCTTCCGGTCACGACCGCGACTTTGCCGTGCAGATCCATGGTGTGCACCTCTCTGGTGGTGTCTCGGGGGAAGGCCCGGTCGTGCAGCGGCGCGGGGCAGCCGGCCACCCAGCGATCGACAGGAATCCTGATGGTTTGGAGTGTGCTCGATACTCAGGATTCCTGTCAATGGCCTAGGGTGGGCGCGTCATCGAGGGCTGGTCGGCAGTACGTGGAGGCGTGAACGTGGAGGCAGTGGCGGAGTCCGGGACGGGGGGAGGGGCGAGCGCGGGCGGCCCTTCACTGCTCTATCTGGTCAAGCGGACGGAGCTGGCCGTACGCGCACGCCTTGAGGAGCTGCTCAAGCCCGCCGGCATCACGGCACTGCAGTACACGGCCCTCACCGTCCTGGAACGGCACGACGGCCTGTCCGCCGCGCAGCTCGCCCGGGACTCCTTCGTCACGGCCCAGTCCATGGCCGACATGGTCCGCACGCTGGAGAACCGTGGCCTGATCCGCCGCGAGCCCCACCCCCGCAACCGGCGCGAGAAGGTCGTCCTGCTCGCCGATGCCGGCCGCCGGCTGCTGGCCGAGTACGCCGAGCCGGCACGGCGGCTCGAGGAGCGTATGGTCCTGGACTTCGACGAGGAGGAGAGCGCCCGGTTCCGCGACTGCCTGAACCGTGCCTACCGCGCGCTGTCCTGACGCGGGCGGCGCCTGCCGGTGGCCGGTGCCGCCGGTGGCGCGGTGGATGTCCCACCGGCCACCGGCGGCGCCGTCCTACTGGAGCGCGTACATGCGAATGGCGACGACGTCCTCCCCCTCGGGGCGGGCGAGCCCCACGAAGACCGTCTCGGCGAGCCACCGGTGAGCGGGCGCGTCCGTCCGGAAGGTGGGGGAGGTCCGGTAGTAGTGCCCGGCCTCCGAGACCTGCAGGTCGCCGTCGTACTGGTCCGGGCAGTCGGACTTGGGCCGGTAGTAGCCCCGGTTGACGATGTCGATCACCGCACCGTCGTCGGCCTGGATCAGGTAGCGCGCGTCCAGCTCGCACACCTCGCCCCGGGTGCTGCTCCAGTCGCCGCCGCCCGCCAGCACCTTTCCGCGCAGCAGCGGACCTTCCACGCTGCCTCCGACGATGGGGGTGAATTCGGTGACCTCTCCGTCGCCGTGACCGATGTGGAGTGTCTCGGCGACCTGGGCGCGGATCTCGAACGCGAAGGTGAGAGCGGGTGTGAAGGACACGGTGGGTCTCCGTTTCGTGGGTGGGGTACGTCGTGCCCGCCGGCGGCGGGACGCGCCGGGGCAGGGGCGTCGTTCGACGCGTCGGCCCGCCGGCCGTGGGTCGGGGAATCGCCGCTGCTCGGAGGCGGCCGGGCAGCGCGGCCGCCGCGATCGTCGTGGCCGGGCGCGGCAGCGGGGAAGCTGCGGTGGCGCGCGCACGGCGGCGGTGTGGACGGAGAAGCTACCGGCCTCTGCGCCGTTGTGTCACCCCCCGGCCGTGTCGCACTGCCGGATCTGCCGAGAAGACGGCTCAGGGTCTTGACGCGTTTGCCCGCCGGATGCAAGCGTGACATGCAACAACGTTATATGACGTTCGTTTATGAAGGCTTGCCGCCATCCCCACGCCTCGACGGCGAGCGCTCCCCTCCCTTCCCCTCTCCCTCGGCAAGGAGCATCAGCCATGGCTGCAAGAAGACAGGTGCTGACGGTGCTCATCAGCGTGGGTGTGCTGGCCACGACGTCCTGCACCTCCACGTCCAACGGATCCGGCGGCGCGCCCCGCCCCGCTCGGCTCACCACCACCACAACGCCCGGTACCGGCGCGGTGGACCGGGTCACCTGGGCACTGCCCTACGGCGAGCCCACCACCCTGGACCCCGCGAAGGTCGGTGACTACTCGCCCCAGACGGTCGAAGCGAACCTCTGCGACACACTGACGCGGATGAACGCGGACTTCTCCCTGAGCCCCGGCCTGGCCCGGAAGGTGACCTGGACGGACAACCGCACCCTGGTGCTCGACCTCCGGGCGGACGTGACGTTCTGGGACGGCTCCCGCATGACGCCCGAGGACGTGATCCACAGCCTGGAACGGCAGACCGACCCCAAGACGCAGGCGCTGTACGGGAACTACCTCGCCGCGGTGACGTCGATCAAGGCCACCGGCCCGCACCAGGTGACCCTGCGCACCAGGACGTACGACCAGACCCTCCCCAAAGCCCTGTCGACGTCCTTCGGCGCGGTCAGCCGGAAGGCGTACGCCCAGAAGGCGGGCGCCGCCTACGGCACCGCCAAGGGCGGACTCATGTGCACCGGGCCGTTCAAGCTGGCCTCCTGGAAGTCCGGCCACAGCATCACCCTCGAACGCAACGACGCCTACTGGGACGCCCGGCTCAAGCCCAAGGTCGGCAAGCTTGTCTTCACCTTCATCACCAACAGCAACACACTGACCAGCGCCCTCCTCTCCGGCGAAGTGGACGGCACCTACGAACTGCCGCCCAGCAGCGCCACCGCGCTCGCCAGGGCCAGCAACGGCGACACCTACCTCGGCCCGTCCACCCAGAACGTCCTGCTGGTGCCGGGCAGCGCCAAGTCCCCCGCCGCGGACCGCCGGCTCCTGGACGCCCTGTCGCTCTCCCTGGACCGGACCGCACTGATCAAGAACGTGTTCGGCGGCGACGCCACGCCCCTGAAGTCGCTCGTCCCGCCCCTCACCTGGCGCGGCGACAAGGCGGCCGACCGGTACGACGCCGCCTACGCGGCACTGCCGGCCGCACCCGAGCCCGACCTGGAGCGGGCCAGGAAACTGATGGACCAGGTCGGCCCCGTGTCACGGCCCCTGGTGGCGGCGATCCCGGCGGGTGACCAGAAGGGACTGCAGACGCTCACGTTCCTCCAGGCCGCCGCCAAGAAGCTCGGGGTCGACATACAGCTCCGGCTGCTGCAGCCCACCGAGATGTCCTCGCTCTTCTACGACCCCTCCATCCGGCAGGGCATCGACCTGATCCTCACCTTCGGGTACGTCGGCATGCCCGACCCCGCGGCGTACGTGGCGGAAATGGTCACCCCGCGCGGATTGTTCAACTGGACCGGCTACGACAACCCCGCCGTGACCCGGCTCCTCCAGCAGGCCCGTACGTCCTCCGACCCCCAGGTCTCGGCCAAGGCCTTCGGCGAAGCCCAGGCCCTCTTCACCCCCACCGTCCCGGTGATCTACCTCGCCGCCACCCACGAACGGATGTACATGAACAAGCGCATCAGCGGCGCGCCCACCTCCTTCGCCTACATGGGCATGCCGTGGGCCGCGTACCTCGGCGGCACCGCGAAGTGACCCGCGCACCCCTCACCCCTCAGGAGACGACGATGAGCACCAGCAGCCCGGGCGAGAAGCCGCTGTGGGACCACTCCGCCGCCGAACTGGCAGCCGGCATCCGCGGCAAGGCCTTCTCCGCCACCGAGGTCGCGCGGGCGTTCCTCCAGCGGATCGACGAGACCAACCCGGCCGTCAACGCCCTCGTGGACATCCGCCCGGAGGAGGCACTCGCCCAGGCCGCGGCGGCGGACGCGAAGGTCGCCGCCGGTGAGCCGCTGGAACCGCTGCACGGCGTACCGGTCTCCATCAAGATCAACACCTCGCAGCGCGGATACGCCAGCTCCCACGGCATCCCGGAATGGGCCGGCGCCGTCGCCGGGGACGACGCGGCGTGCGTCGCCGCCCTGCGCCGGGCGGGCGCGAACCTCATGGGCCGCAGCAACAGCCCCGCCTTCGCCGTACGGTGGTTCACCGGCAACGACCTGCACGGCAGGACGCTCAACCCGTGGAGCAGCGCCCACACCCCCGGCGGGTCCTCCGGCGGCGCCGCCGCCGCGGTCGCGTCCGGGATGGTGCCCATCGCCCAGGGCAACGACATCGGCGGTTCCATCCGGTTCCCGGCCTACTGCTGCGGCGCCGTCGGCCTCCGGCCCACGGTGGGCCTCGTCTCCGCCACCGAGCCGGCCCAGGGAGGGGAGTTCGACGCCCCCCTCTCCTTCCAGACCATGGCGGTGCACGGACCGCTGGGCTGGACGGTCGACGATGTCCGACTGGGCCTGCACGCCATGGTGACCCCCGACCTCCAGGACCCGGTCGGCCTCCCGGTGCGCCCGCCGCTCGGCGAGCCGCGCCCGGTGAAGGTCGCCGTCGTCCGCGACGCCGGACTGGCCAAGCCGCACCCGGCCGTGGAGGCGGCCATCGACAGCGCGGCCGCCTGGCTCGGCGAAGCCGGCTACGAGGTGGAGGAGGTCGAGCTGCCGCTGCTCGGCGAGGCCGCGCG
Source organism: Streptomyces sp. CB03238 (assembly GCF_002099185.1). Lineage (NCBI taxonomy): Bacteria > Bacillati > Actinomycetota > Actinomycetes > Kitasatosporales > Streptomycetaceae > Streptomyces > Streptomyces sp. CB03238. The sequence continues at coordinate 63,822 of NZ_NBCN01000015.1, forward strand.
GCTGTGGTCGCTGCTGCTCTACGAGGAGCTGCGCACGATGATGCCGGAGATCGAACGCTTCGGCGACGACACGGTGCGGCTCTCGCTCGCCTCGTCGTTCGCCGCGGCCACCGAGCACTGGGGCGAGCGGCCCACGCTGGAGGCGTACATCAAGGGCTACGCGCGGCGCGGCACCCTCATCACCCGGCTCCAGCAGTACCTCGGCGACGACCGGATCCTGCTGACGCCCGTGTCGGCCGAGCCCCCGTTCGAACAGGACGCGGACCTGGCCGGCGACGCCCGCGTACGCGAACTGCTCGCCGCGCAGTGGCCCATGCAGGCCGTCCCGGTGCTCGGCTTCCCGGCGATCTCGGTACCGACCGGCCTCCGGGACGGGCTCCCGTCCGGCGTACAGCTGATCGGCGGACGGTACCGCGAGAACCTGCTGCTCCACGCGGCCACGGCGATCGAGGCCCGCGCCGAGCGCACCCGGCCGCCACTGGCGCCGTCCGGCGCCGCCTGAGCCGGGGCACCGGCTGCGGCACGCGTACGCGCCCCCTCGCCGGCCCTCGGGGCCCGCGAGGGGGCGCGACCGCGTTCCTCCGGAAGGCGTCTGCCGGCCTGCTCGCACGGCCCGGGCATGGGGAGGTGCCCCCTTGGGGACGCACACCCCATGTTCGTGATCCCCCGTACATCGGCATCGGCCTCGGAGCGGGCCCGGCGACGATTCCCGGCCGACGGGTATGCGCCCCCTGCGCGGCCTGCTCAGCCCGCGAGGACCGGCCGACCTGCGCGAGGAAGCGGCGCGACTGGAGAGGATCGCGCGTCGCCGCGGCTTCGCCATGATGTGCATGGACGGATCGCCGCGCCATATGACGACCCTCGGCGGCCAGGTGATCCAGCGGGAATCCCGGCTCATTCCGGAGGCGTACGCCGACGAGGAACTGCGCGCTCTGCTGTCCGCACGCACCGGGGACGAGATGGCCGGCGTGCCCGAACCGGTCGAGCGGCACGTGCCCAGCATCCTGCACCGCCGGGGCGACCCCCATGGCGCCCACACCGACGACTACCCGTACGCCCTGGTGCTCTTCCTCGAAGCACCCGACGCACCGGACGACGGCGGTCTCCTGGAACACGCGCCCCACGCCGCGTCACCGCGCGACCTCGACGCCCCCTCGGCCCGTGCGGTCCACCACCGACCGGGCGACGCGTACCTGCTGCGCAGCGACACCACCGCACACCCGGTCAGCCCGCTCACACGAACCGGCGTACGCCGTACGGTCGTCACCCTCCGCCCGCGAGCTGTACGCCTGACGCACGACGAGGGCGCTTGTCCGGCCCCCTGTGCCCGGACAAGCGCCCTCGTCGTGCGTCAGGCCGCGGCCTGCTGCGCCCCCCTGCGCGGTTTCCAGCCCGGCTTGGGGATGGAGTCGATCAGGCGGCGCGTGTACGCGTCCCGCGGGTGGTCCAGGACGTCCGCGACCGGGCCGTACTCGACGACCTTCCCGGCCCGCATGACCAGGACTTCGTCGCTGATGTGCCGGACGGCGCCGAGGTCGTGGGTGATGAACAGCAGGGACGTCCCCGTGGTCGCCCGGATGCGGGCGAGCAGGCCCAGGATCTGGGCCTGGATCGACACGTCCAGTGCGGCGATCGCCTCGTCGAGGATCAGCACCCGCGGTTCGGCGGCCAGCGCGCGGGCGATGGCGACGCGTTGGCGCTGGCCGCCCGAGAGGGCCTTGGGCAGGGACGCGGCCTGCCGCTCGTCCAGGCCCACCATGTCGAACAGTTCCGTGACCCGGGCCCGCAGAGCCTCGCCCCGCAGCGGCTGGTGCAGCACGACGGCCTCCGCGACCGCGTCGCACACCCGTTGGCGCCGGTCGAGCGAGGAGTAGGGGTCCTGGAAGACCATCTGGATCTGTCGGCCCCGGGCACGCCGCTCACCCCGCCGGACGCGTCCCGGCCGACGCTCGCTCCCGGCGACCACGATCCGCCCCCCACTGGGCGCCTCCAGCCCGGCGATCATGCGAGCGGTGGTCGTCTTGCCCGATCCCGACTCGCCGACGACCGCCAGTGATCCCTGCTCGGGAAGGTGGAAAGTGACGTCGTCGACGGCGACGAAGCCGCCGAACACCTTGCGCAGGTTCGTTACCTCAAGCATGCGTGCCGGCCTCCTCGGGCGAGTGCGTGTGGGGGAAGTGGCAGGCCGCCGTGGACTCGCCCGAGGAACGCGGTTCGGGCCGCTCGCTGCGGCACAGCTCCCGCGCACCGGGACACCGGTCGCTGAAGGCGCACCCCGGTGGAACCTCGAACCCGGACAGCGGTCTGCCCGCGATGGCCCGCAGCTCGGCGCCGGTGTCGCCGACCGCCGGGCGGGACGCGAGCAGGGCGCGCGTGTACGGGTGACCGGCCCGCGACCGCAGCAGGCCGGCCGGGAGTTCCTCGACCGTCGAACCCGCGTACATCACCACGACCCGGTCGCACACGGCGGCGGCCAGTTCCAGGTCGTGCGTGATGAACAGCATGGCGAGCCCGCGCGCTTCCCGGGCCTCGCCGATGATGGCCATCACCTCCTCCTGCGTCGTCACGTCCAGCGCGGTGGTCGGCTCGTCGGCGAGCAGCAGCCGGGGTTCGGCGGCCAGCGCGGCGGCGATCATGACGCGTTGCAGCAGGCCGCCCGACAGCTCGTGCGGCCGCTGCCTCATGCGCCGTTCGGCGTCGCCGATACCGACCTCCCGCAGGATCCCGGCCACCTTGGCGACGGCCTCGGCGGCGTGAACACCGCGAGCGGTCGTCAGCCCCTCCACCAGGAAGTCGCCGACGCTACGGGCCGGGTTGATGTGCGCCCGTGGGTCCTGGAACACCATGGCGACGTCGCCGGCACGGAACGTACGCAGCCGTTCCCGGGACATGCCGGGCACGGACTCGCCGGCGAACAGCAGCTCGCCGCGCATCCGGGCGCCCTGGGGCAGCAGGCGCAGAATCGAACGGGCCGTCAGGGACTTGCCCGATCCCGACTCGCCGACCAGGGCGACGGCCCGGCCTTCGGCGATGCTCAGGTCCGCGCGGTGGACGACGGTCTTCAGCGTTCCGTCCAGGGGCAGTTCGAGGCTGAGTCCCTCGATGTGCAGCAGGGGGGAGGATGTCATGCGTTTACTCCGAGCAGGCGTCGGGACAGCCCGGTTCCCAGCAGGTTGAACGCGACCACCACCACGAGGATGACGAGACCCGCGTACAGCGACTGCTGCGGTTGGCCGGCGAGGATCGAGGGGGCCCCGTTGGCCACCATCAGTCCCCACTCCGGGTCCGGCGGCTGGCTGCCCAGCCCCAGGAACGAGATGGCGGCCACGTCGAGGAGGGCGTACCCGAAGCCGATGGTGGCCTGGACGAGAACGAGGGGCAGCAGGTTCGGCAGCAGGTGCCGCAGCCAGATGCGGGCGGTGGGCGCCCCGAGGAGCTGGAGCGCCGAGACGTACGGCAGGTTGCGTTCCTTGAGCGCGGCCGACCGCACCACCCGGGTGATCAGCGGGAGGTACGCGATCGACAGCGCCACCACCGGGGCGGTGAGCCCGGCTCCGAAGACGGCGGCGGCGAGCACCGCCATGATCAGGCCGGGGAACCCGAACACGACGTCCAGGGCGCCGGAGACGAACCGGTCGAGCCACCCCCCGGCCCAGGCGGCGGTCAGCGCGAGCAGCGTGCCGAGCGTGGTGGAGATCAGGATCACCAGCGCCGGGGCCGCCAGGCTGGAACGCGTACCGCAGATGAGCCTGGACAGGATGTCGCGTCCGGTGTCGTCCGTGCCCAGCAGGTGCGCCCCGGAGGGCCCGGCGTTGACGCCCAGCGGGTCGACGGCGTTGGGGTCGTACGGGGCGACCAGCGGGCCCAGCGCGGCCAGCAGGACGAACAGGGCCACCACACCGCCGGCGGCGAGCGTCACACGGTCGCGCGGGCGCCCGGCCGCGGCCTTGGCGCGCGGGGTACGGCTCAGCAAGGCGATGCTCATGAGGCACCCTTCCGCGCGGCCGCCCGGGGATCGAGCGCCGCGCTGACCAGGTCGACGACGGTGTTGATGACGACGAACACGACCACGAAGATCAGGGACACGGCCTGAACCACGGCCATGTCCTGCTTCGACGCCGCCTCGATCATGAGGGCGCCCAGACCGCCGGTCCCGAACGCCTGCTCGGCGACGGCGGCGGTGGCGATGAGGCCCGCGATGCCCACGCCGGACACCGCGCACACGGGGCCGGACGCGTTGTGCAGTACGTGCCGTCTGATGACGGTCCGTTCGGGTACGCCCCGGCTGCGGGCGGTCTCCACATGCTCCGAGCGCATCTCCGCGCGCACCGCCGTCCGGGTCACCTGGGCGACGTAACCGATCCACGTCACCGCCAGCGCGAGCGCGGGCAGTGTCAGGTGCGACAGGGTGCCGGTGAAGCCCTCGCCGGAGCCGTACACCGGGAACCATGGCAGCTGGACGGCGAACACCCAGATGAGCAGGACCGACATGATGAACGTCGGCACCGCCATCGCGCCCGCCGTGAGCGTCGTGGCCAGCGTCTCGGTCCGCCCGCCGCGCAGTGCGGCGACCGTGCCGATGAGCGTGCCGGCGAGGAGGACCAGCACGGAGGCGTACGCCACCAGCGCGACGGTGTCGCCCACGCGGTCGCCTATGAGGCCCGCGACGGAGTCGCGGTAGACCAGGGACTTGCCGAAGTCACCCTGGACGAAGCTGCTCAGCCAGTGCCAGTAGCCCGCGAGGAACGGATCGTCCAGGTGGTACTCGCGGTGGATCTGCTCCAGCACCTCCGGGTCGGGGTTGCGGCTGCCGCCGACGAGCAGCGTGGCGGGGTCGCCGGGGGTGAGGAACATGGCGCCGTAGATGGCCAGGCTGGAGGCGAGGACGGTCACCACGAGCGTGCCCAGCCGGGTGGCGACGAACCGGAGTGTCATGGCCGGTCACCCCCGGTGGCGCTGTCGGGCAGGACGGTGAGGCGCAGGCGTGAGGGGTGGGCGCGGCCGGTGCGCAGCGTCTGGAGGCTCGCCTTGGGGGTGACGGTCAGCCACGGGTTCTCGGTGGAGCCGGAGTTGGGCAGGTGGTTGGGGAAGTCGCTGCTGGTGATCATCAGCGCGAGCCGGTGGCCCGGGCGCAGCCGGTAGCCGGTGTGGCCCAGCGCGATCTCCGCCTCGCCCGCGCCGTCGGCCGTGTCCATCTGCGCACAGCCCCGGACGATCAGCCGTGCGGTGCCGTCCGGGGCGAGGTCGAGGAGCCTGACGAATACATCGAACGTGGGCGCGGTGCTGTCGACGTGGAGCACCGCGTGCACGGGCCCGGCGAGGTCGAGCGGCGTGCCGGACGCCGGGCCGGTGAAGACCAGGACGTCGTCCCGGTCGGCCGTGGGGCGCTCGTCCGGGTGGTCGCGCAGCAGCATGAAGGTGTTCTCGGTGGCGGAGGGTACGAGGTCGTCCGGGTCGTACCGCCATTCCACGGATCCCTTGCCCGATGACGGCGCGGCGTCGAGGCGCCCGCCCGGCACCGGGCCGGTCGCCGCTGCCGGTTCCCCCAGGTACAGGTCGACCGGCGTCGCCTCCGGCGGCGGCCAGGCCGTCGCCGTACGCCAGCCGACGTGCCCGAGCTTCCACCGCACCCGCGGCAGCGACTCGGGCCGGGCGCTGCCCTCGAGGAAGACGTCGAAGAACTCCAGCGCGGGACCGGTGTAGGAGTCCAGCATGGTGTCGAGAGCGGCCTCGTCGGCCATGTGGTCGGTGCCCGGGGTCACCGGGGCGTTCTCGAGGAAGTAGTTCTCGTGGTCCGTCGTGTCGGCGACCAGGTACTGCACCGCCGACCAGCCGGGGCGCCGGGCCAGTTCGGTGTAGTCGCGCATGTGGGCGATGCCGAGGTTGTCGAACCAGCCCACGCAGTGCAGCACCGGTACCGGACGGGCGTCGTAGGGGTGCGGTCCGTTGTACGGGGGCAGCGGGATGCCGCCGACGATCAGGTCGAAGCCCGCCGACCGCTTGCCGATGGCCGCGAAGGCCTGTTCGTACGCGGCGATCAGCGGACGCGTGGTGAGGTCGGCCTCGTACTCGTAGCTGTCGTTGTCGATCCAGTGGTGCGCCTGGTAGTCGGCGCCCTCCAGCCACAGCGGCTGCCGGCCGGCCCCGGTGTCGTAACTCGCCACTCCGGGGCCGTTGCTGGTGCAGGTCACCCGGGGCACGATCGCCCGGAGGGCGGGGTGCTGGCCGGCGACCGCCGACCACTGGGTGAAGCCGTAGTACGAGTCGCCGAACATGCCCACGAGGCCGTTGGACCACGGCTGGTGCGTCACCCACTCGATGGTGTCGTACCCGTCGTCCACCTCGCCGGTCCAGCCCAGAGTCTCGCCCTGCGAGCGGAACTTGCCCCGGACGTCCTGGACCACCATCACGTAACCGCGTGCCGTGAACCGCTCCGCCACCTTCTCGAAGAAGACGTAACGGCTGTTCTTGTCGTACGGCAGGCGGACGAGCACGGTCGGGGCGGGGTCGGGGCGGGCGCCGTAGACGTCGGTGGCCAGCAGCACTCCGTCCCGCATGCGCACCATGTGCTGCTGCGCCTGCGGGGGGACGGGCTGGGGGGTGACGCGCTCGACGGCAAGGCTCATGGGCCCTCCACAGAGAAGAAACGCTGAGAAAACAACGTGATATAACAACGTTGCATCTGAGTGTCCGCACCGTCAACCCCACTGAGCTAGGTTGCCCTCATGCCGATCGACGTCGACGAAGTCCAGCGCCGCAAGGAAATCGCCCGGGCCACCCTTGCCGTTGCCGCCCGTGACGGAGCCCGCGCGGTCACCATCCGCGCCGTCGCCAAGGAACTGGGCGGCTCCACGGCGATGGTCACCAACTACGTGCCCACCCGCATAGCGCTGATCACCAACGCCGTCCACGCCGCCGAATCCCGCTGGCGCGCCGACCTGGAAGCGCGCGTGGGCGATCTGCAGGGCAAGGAACGCCTGCGGGCCATGGTGGAGTGGAACCTCAGCACCGAGCCCGACGACCTGCTGCTGCGTACGCTCTGGGTCGAGATGCTCTCCTCGACGCACACCGACCCCAACGGGGTCGACCGGGACGAGGCGCGCGAGTCACGGCAGGAGTTCGTCGACGCCGCCATCGCGGCGGGAGCGCCTGACGCGGACCTGGCCGCCGACGTCCTCTCCCTGCTGACCCGCGGCTACTTCATCTCCACCGTCGAGGACCCGGCCTTCTGGACGGCCGAGCGGACGGCCCGGGTCGCACGGGCCGTCGTCGACGCCCTGGTGGGCGACTGACAAGGGGACCTACGGCGCCGGCTCCACGGGGCCGAAGTCCCTTTCGATCAGGTCCCTGGCGCGCAGCAGGGCATCGGCGATCGCCGGCTCCCGGCCTGCGAAGCGCTGGGTGGGAGTGGGGACGCTGATGGCCGCGACCCCCCAGGCGGCCGTGCGGACCGCGACGCCGACGGCGCAGATGCCGAGCGTGTGCTCCTCGCGGTCGAGGGCGACGCCCGTGCGGCGGACGCCGTCGAGGTCGCGGCGCAGTGCGGAGCGAGTGGTGAGGGTGTGCGGTGTCTCGGCGGTGAGCCGGTTCGGTACGGCGTCCTCGAGCGCCGTCACCGGGAGGGCGGCCAGCATGGCCTTGCCCGGCGCGCAGCAGTGCGGGGGGAAGCCGGCGCCCACCGCACTGACCGCGCGCAGCCGTTGGTCGGAGACGACCTGGTCGACGAAGACCACCTGGTGGTTCTCCAGGACCGACAGGTCGACGGTCTCCCGCAGTTCCCGGGCAAGTTCCTCCAGGTACGGACGGAGGTCGACGACCAGGGCGGACCGTACGGAAGCGGCCATACGGCGGACCTCCGGACCCAGCCGGTACCGCCCGCGGTTGCCCGCCAGGGTCACCAGCCCCTCCGCCTCCAGCGCGCCGAGAATCCGGTGGACGGTGGACTTGGCCAGACCGATCCGCTCGACGACCTCCGCCTGCGTCAGCCCGGACGGAGCCGCCTGGAGGAGACGCAGCACCTCCGCCGCCCGGGCGATGACCTGGATGCCGCCCGTGGTGCCGCGTCCCGCCCGCGTCTGCTCGTCGACCGCCGTCATGGCATGTGCCCCCTTCTCACGTCGTGTCCCGGACAGACTGCCGTACGGGGGCGAACGTGCGGCTACCGGCCCGGCAGACCGAGGAGCCGCTCCGTCTCCTCCACTCCGGCGACGGCCAGGTCGAGGTCCCGGGCGAGGGCGACCGCGCGCTCGACCAACGGCCGGTTGCCGGGCGCGAGTTCCCCCTTGCGCAGGTGCAGGGTGTCCTCCAGCCCGGCGCGGGCGTTCCCGCCCAGAGCCAGACCCATGGCGGTGAGCGGCAGGTTGTGCCGGCCGATCGCGACGACCTGCCACACCGCGGCCGGGGGCAGCCGGCGCACCATGGTGAGGAGATTGTCGGCGGTCGCGGCCATGCCGCCCCGGACGCCGAGGACGACGGAGAACTGCAGCGGCTCGGTGAGCAGGTCTTCCTCCCACAGCCGGAGGCACGCCTCCAGGTGACCCGTGTCGTAGATCTCCAGTTCCGGTTTGACGTCCAGCTCCCGCATCCGGGCCGCCAGACGCCGCACCTTGCCGGGCGGATTGCGGAACTCGCCGTCGCCGAAACTCATCGAGCAGGGGTTGAGCGTGGCCATCCGGGGCCGCAGCTCCACCAGCCGCTCCCGCTCCTCGAACGGCACGTCCAGCCCGACCCCCGTGGACAGCTGGATCAGGACCGGGCAGCGTTCGGCGATCAGATCCATCGCGCGCCGCGCGATGTCCGGGTCGGCGGTCGGCCGCTGGTGCTCGTCGCGCAGGTGGAGGTGGGCGACCGACGCTCCCGCCCGGTACGCGGCGACCACGGCCTCGGCGATCTCCTCCGGAGCCGTCGGCAGGTGCGGGTTGTCGGCCTTGGTGGCGATCGGGCCGGTGGGCGCCACGGTGATGACGACGCCCATGTCAGCCCTCCCCGGGCGGCAGCGCGATGGTGACCAGCAGGGTGGCGGGCACGTTGGACCGGTTCTCCACCGAACGGGTCTCACCCTTGCTCAGGTGGACCGAGTCGTACCGCCGCAGCGTCGCCTCCCGGCCGCCGGCGGTGACCACCAGCTCGCCGTCGAGGACGACGTACACCGTCTCCTCCACCGTGGGCGCCGCCTGCGCCACCCCGCCCGGCAGGTAGTAGGACAGCCCCGTCCAGAACCGCGTGGTCGGCCCGGCCTCATGGCCCTGCAACCGCAGCGCGCCGACACCGTGGTGCGCTGGCGGCCGGTACGGCGGGGCCTGATCGAGAGCTGTGACGCGCATCGGGCTCATCCGCGTTCCCCCGTCTCGATCCGGTACGCGCCGGCCGGGTCGACGATGGCGACCAGGCGCACGATGCAGCCGTCACCGCCCTTCCAGCGCCAGGGGAAGGCGGCGAAGGTGACGCGCTTGCCGGTGACCTTGTCCAGGTCGCCGCCGACGTTCTCGAAGCCGATGATGCCCTGGGACAGGATGGCCCGGTGGCACGGCTCCCACTCGGGGAAGTCGTCCAGCACCGCGCGTCCGGTCTCGGCCTCGTACTCCTCGCAGGCCCACGGCAGCAGGCCGTTCGGGGCGCCCGGACCGTGCGGGCCGATGGCGGTGGCCAGCGGGTGGTCCAGGGCCTGGGTGTCGGTGCCGACGGCCTTGACGCCCTTGGCGGCGAACCACTCTCCGGCCTCCTTGTAGAAGCCGGGGGAGTAGGCGTAGTAGTCGCTGTTGTCACCGTAGGTGTGGTGCCAGCCGGTGTTCACGACGACGATGTCGCCGGGGCGTATCTCGGGGGTGGCGGCCTCCAGGTCGGCGGCGGTGACCACCTCCCACTTCTTCTTCGGTATCGACACCACCACGCCGGTGCCGAAGAAGGAGCTGAGCGGGATCTCGTCGAGCAGCGGGGTGTTCTCCACGACGTGGCCGGGGGCGTCGATGTGAGTGCCCGAGTGCATGACCGTGGTGATCCGCTGGGTCAGGACGCGGGACTTGGACATGCTGTGCAGGCGCTCGATCCGCACGTCCTCGAAGTACGGCCAGCAGGGCGTGCCGTGCCCCCACGGGTGGGAGAGGTCGTAGAACTCCAGGCCCTGCTCGGCCGCGCCCAGGGGCCAGGTGAAGGAGGTGTCGTTCATGGTGTCAGCCTTTCGTGGGTCGGTTGTCGGACGGGGTGTCGTCCGCACGGGACGTGAGCTGCTGGGCGACGTGCCGGGCGAGCCGGCTGGCCGCCCGGTCGCGGCTGCCGTCGGGCCAGGTGAGGAAGCCGCGGCCGCTCTTGGCGCCCAGGTCGCCCGCGGCCACGAGGTCGCGCAGCAGGGGCGAGGGGGCGGGGGAGCGGTTCAGGGCGGGCAGGACGGCGTCGTGGATGGCGAGGGTGAGGTCGAGGCCGACGTAATCGGCGTTCTCCAGTGGGCCCATGGCGCCCAGGCGCAGGCCGATGGTGTTGCGCACCACCGTCTCGACGGTTTCCGCGCTGCACACTCCGTCGGCGACGAGTGCGATCGCCTCGCGCCACAGCGCGTGCTGCAGACGGTTGCCGACGAACCCCGGTACGTCGCGCTCGACGCGTACCGGCAGCTTGCCGAGGGAGGTGAGCAGAGCGGTGGTGCGCGTCATCGTCCGCTCGCTGGTGTGGCTGCCGCGGACCACCTCGACGACGGGTATCAGGCCGGGTGGATTCCACCAGTGGGTGCCCACCACCCGTTCGGGGCGGGCGGTGCGCTCGGCGATGCCGCTCACCGGCAGGACGGAGGTGTTGGTGGCCAGCAGCGCATGAGGCAGCAGGCGGTCCAGGCGCGCGAACAGGTCCCGCTTCACCTCCAGGTGCTCGGCGACGGCCTCGACGACGAGATCGGCGCCCGTGACGGCGGTGGCCAGGTCGGTGCTGCCGTCGACGGCGCCGTCGGTGCCCCCCAGGGCGTCCACCGCGCGGTGCAGGGCGCCGGAGTCAAGGTCGTGCAGCCGTACCGGATGGCCCGCGGCCGCGAACACCTCCGCGATGCCGTGACCCATCAGGCCCGCGCCGACGACGGCGACGGTCAGCATGCGGTGTACCCGCCGTCGAGGTACAGCACCTGTCCGGTGACGAACGCCGAGGCGTCGCTGAGCAGGTAGACCAACGCCCCGGAGAAGTCGGCCGGTTCGGCCAGGCGGCCGAGCGGGATGCGGGCGAGGATGGCGTCTCGGGTCGCGGTGGCCTTCTCGTCGTCCTCGTACATCCAGGCGGTCAGCTCCGAGCGGAACAGCGTGGGAGCCAGGACGTTCACCCGGATCCCGGCACCGCCCCACTCGGCGGCCAGCGTGCGCCCGAGCAGGTCGACCGCGGCCTTGGAGGGGCAGTAGGCGGAGTATCCGGCGGCGTGGCCGAGCCTGCCCCGGGTGGACGACACCAGCACCACGCTGCCCCCACCGCCGCGGCCGAGGATGTGCCGCCCCACCGCCCGGCACATCAGCCACGAGCCGCGCACGTTCGCCGATTGCACGGCGTCGAAGTCCTCCACCGTCATCTCGGTGATGGGCGCGACGTGGTTCATGCCGGAGGCGACGAGCAGGCCGTGCACGTCGCCGTACGCCTCGACAGCGGCGTCCACGATCGCCTCGGCGTCCGCCGGTCCGTCCGGCCGGCGCCCGACCGTCACGACGCGGCCGGGTCCGTCCAGCTCGGCGGCGAGTGCGTTCAGCCTGTCGGTGTTGCCACCGGCGAGGGTCAGATGAGCGCCCAACGCGTGCAGGGCGCGCGCCGCGGCGCTGCCGAGCGCGCCGGTCGCGCCGGTGATGAGGACCGAGCGCTGGTCGAGCTGGAAGTCGCTGAGGGAAGAAACAGCAGGAAGGAGTGCCACGAGAACCCCCTAGGTTCCGTGATGCGAATCAAACGTGCCGTATGGTGGTTCAACGTAGGGCTCGACTGAGCCGCGGTCAATGACCCGCGCGGGACGAGGGGTTGGCGCGCACGACCGGCCCCGGTCGGCGGGCGCCGGACTTCACGGTGCGGGCGGACGTGGTGCGGTCCACCGCCACCCACGCGAAGTGCGCGAGCCGTACCCGTCCATCTGGGCCCGGGCCTGGGCCTGGGCCTGGGCCCGGGTCGACGCCGTCGACCCGATCGCCGGCCAGTGCTTCGCCCGGAGCGCACGGCTGCTCGCCCTTCCCGCCGAGGTGCCCGGCGGGAAGGGCGGCGTACGGCGCCACCACGCCCTCGCCGACGCCGTCCGGGCCGCCTGTGCTGGACGCCGCGCCGACCGTTCGAACTGCCGCGCCCGGCCTCTGATGAGGCCTTCGTCAGTCCTCGCCGCCGTCAGCGGACGCCGGTCCGGCCAGGCCGCGTTCCATGGTGTCCGCGAGGAGGTTCAGGGCGTCCAGCACCTGACCCCGCCCCTCGCCGAGACCGGCCAGCAGCCGGGCCTCGATGGCCAGTTGATGGGGGAACAGGGCGTCCACGGCGGCCTTTCCCTCCTCCGTGAGCGCCACCAGGGAGGCCCGGCGGTCGGCGGGGTTGGCCGTGCGGGCGATGAGGCCGCGCTTCTCCAGTTTGGTCAGGGCCTTGCTGATGGCCGCCCGGGACAGCTTGCGCAGGTCGGCGATGCGGCTGGCGGTCACCGGCTGGTCGAGGTGGCGCAGCGGGACCAGGAGGTCGACCTCGGGCAGGGTCAGCGGCGCACCCTCGTAGAGCGGTTCGACCGCCCGGTCGCGCAGGGCCATGACCCGCTTGAGGAGCGCCACGATCTCCATGGGAGACGTGTCCAGGCCGGGATGGCGGGCCGCCCACTGTTCAGCGGCGGTGGGGACGGACGGAAGCACAGGAACCTACTTTGTAAACTGGTGAACTACTTGTTATCTTGTCTCCATGGTAAGCAGTCATCCTGCCCAGGTCGACACCCGGAGCCGCCGGCGCGCCGCCGTCCCACCCAGGCCCAAGGAGCGGGTCACCGGCCTGCTCCTCGTCCTCGGCTCACTGACGGCGGTCGCCCCGTTCGCGACCGACATGTACGTACCGGGTTTCCCCGCCATGGGCGCCGCGCTGCACACGAGCAGCGCCACCATCCAGCTCACGATGACCGCCTTCCTGGCCGGCATGGTCGCCGGTCAGATCCTCCTCGGCCCCCTCAGTGACAGTCTCGGCAGGCGCCGGCTGCTCATCGGCGGCAGCGCGGGTTTCATCCTGTTCTCGCTGGTCTGCGCCCTGGCGCCCAACGCCTACGCCCTCATGGCCGCCCGGTTCCTCCAGGGAGCCGCCGGTGCCGTGGGCATGGTGCTGGCCCGAGCGGTGATCACCGACCGCTTCCACGGCCCGGACATCCCCCGCTACTTCGCGGTGCTCTCCCAGATCCTGGGCGTGGCACCCGTCGCCGCGCCCGTCCTCGGCGGCGCGGTCCTCGCGGTGTCCACCTGGCGGGCCGTCTTCTGGGTCCTGTGCCTCATCGGCGTCCTGCTGCTGGTCGGCGTGCTGCTCAAGGTGCCCGAGTCGCTGCCGCCGGAGCGCCGCCACGGCGGAGGGCTGTCCGGCACGTTCCGCGCGATGGGCCGCCTCACCCGCAACCGCCCCTTCATGGGGTACGTCCTGGTGCTCGGCTTCTCGTCGGCGGCGCTGTTCGCCTACATCAGCGGTTCCAGCTTCGTCTTCGAGCGGGTCCACCACGTCTCCGCCGGCATGTACTCACTGATCTTCGCGGTGAACGCCCTCGGCATGCTGCTCGCCGGCACGGCCTTCGCCAGGCTGGCCCGCCACATCCGGCTGAACGTACTGCTCAGTCTCAGCGTCGCCGTGGCCGCCACCGGCACACTCGCCCAAGTCCTGGTCACCGCGCTCCTCGGCGAGAGCTTCACCGGGACCTGGATCACCCTCTTCGTGGTCATGTGCGGCATCGGCATGATCTTCCCGGCGACGATGAGCCTCGGCCAGAACATCGGCCGCACCGCCCCAGGAGCGGCGTCCGCGCTCCTGGGCGGACTGCAGTTCCTGTGCGGGGCCATCGCCTCCCCACTGGTCGGCGCCTTCGGCGAGAGCAGTTCCCTGCCGATGGCCACGATCATGCTCGTCTCCCTGGCCCTGGCCGTCCTGACGCTGCTGTGCCTGGTACGCCCCCGGCGCGGCCACGGCGAGATCTCCACCACTCCGTAACCACGCACCGAATGGAGCCCCGATGACCATCGAGTTCACCACCCAGTACCGCACCCGCTCCCGCATCCCGGCCGAGCCGGGCAAGCCGTACTTCATAGAAAAGGGCCTCGGCGACCGCGCCCACCTGTTCGGCGACCTCGTCACCGTCTACGCCGGCGGCGAGCAGACCGAGAACATGTTCAACTTCTTCACCGTCGAGGGCCCCAAGGGCGACCTCATCCCGGCCCACTCCCACCCCGACACCTACGAGGTCTTCTACGTCACCGACGGCGCGGTGCGGCTGTTCGTCGAGGACCTGGAGGGCGAACAGCACGAAAAGCTGCTCACGCCGGGCGACTTCGGCTTCGTACCGAAGAACTGCGCGCACGCCTACCGCATCGAGCGCCACCACAGCCGGGTCGTCGGCGTGGCCGCGGGCCCCGGCGGCACCTTCGAGCGGTTCTTCGAGAACCTCGGCACCCCCACCGAGGAACTCACCCTGCCGCGCGAGCCGTACGTCCCCGCACCGGAGAAGTTCCGCACCGTGCCGCAGCAGTACGACGTGACCTTCCTGCCCGGCCACGAATGGCGCACCGGGAACTGACCGCCACTCGACCCTCCATTGCCCCCGCCGGAAAGAAGCCACCCATGACCAGCACCGAGGACGTCGGCCTCGTCGACGTCCACGCCCACTTCGTCACCGAGTCCTACGTACGCCGGGCCAAGGAAGCCGGCCACCGCATGCCCGACGGCGTTCCCGCATGGCCCTCCTGGTCCGCCACGGCCCACATCGAGCTGATGGACCGCTGTGGAATCGACACCGCCATGCTGTCCGTCTCGTCGCCCGGTGTGCACTTCGGCGACCACACCGCTGCCCGCCGCCTCGCCCGCGAGGTCAACGAGGACGGCGCGGAGGCGGTACGCGAACACCCTGGCCGCTTCGGCCTGTTCGCCTCCCTGCCGCTGCCCGACGTCGACGGCTCCCTCGACGAGATCGCGTACGCCTTCGACACCCTGGACGCCGACGGCGTGGTCCTGGAGACCAACACCCACGGCACCTACCTGGGAAACCCGTCCCTCGAACCGGTCTGGGCCGAACTCGACCGCCGAAGGGCCGTGGTCTTCCTGCACCCCACATCGCCGGTCTGCTGGGAGCAGTCCGCGCTCGGGCGGCCCCGGCCGATGATCGAGTTCGTCTTCGACACCGCCCGCACGGTCACCGACCTGCTCATGTCCGGCACCCTGGAGCGCCACCCCGACCTGAAAATCATCGTCCCGCACTGCGGCGGCGCGCTGCCGGTCCTCGCCGACCGCATCAACGGCTTCATGAAGATGTTCATGCCCGCCGGCACCGACGCCCCGGACGCGGTCGGGCAACTGCGCCGCCTCTACTACGACCTCGCCGGCCCCGCCCTGCCCCGCCAACTCCCCGCCCTGCTGAGCCTGGCCGACCCCGACCGGCTCCTCTACGGCAGCGACCACGTCTGGACCCCGGCCGCCGGCGTCGAGCATCACGTCCGGAGCCTCGACGCCGCCCCCGCCCCCTCACCGGCCACCACCTGGCGCTCCCTCACCACCACCAACGCCCGCCGCGTCCTGCCGCGCCTGACTCCCTGACGCTCGGCGTCGTGTGGGATCACCAGCGGTGGCGGCTCGTGGAGCTGGGCGCGCAGGTGGTGCACGGCCGATCGCCCTGTCCAGGGTCCGCCGACACCCCGATGTATCCCACCACCGCCCGGTGACCGGGCGGATCGTCGCCGGCCACCGAGGATGGTGTGCCGATTCGCGCGCCGGAAGGCTGATCCCACAAGTCAACCCCATGCCTTTCCCGGCACTCATCCAGTGAAATCTCGACAGGCGTCCCATGCGGGGCGGACCCCCTCCGATCGCATGCGAGGCTCCGTATTCCCCTGGCAACGGCCGGTGATCCGCGGGATTCGGGATCATGCAGCACCGATCCCGCTCGTACGCGCCGCGGGCGCCCTCCGCGCCTTGTTGCGTGGGCCGACCGTGCTTCCTACGGTCCCCACCATGAGCATCCCCACCGAGCCCATCGGCAGCATCCCCCGGCCGCGCTCTTTGCAGGCGGCCCTCGTCGAGTACGCGCAAGGGCGGCTGAGCGACGAAGAACTGAGCAGGCTTCAAGAGCAGGCGACGGCCGACACCCTGTCCAGGCTGGAAACGTTGGGCTGTGCCGTCCTGGTCGACGGGGAGCAGGCCAAGCCGAGCTTCGCCACGTACCCCCTCTCGGGACTCACCACCCTCGACCCGGACGGCGCCGTCATCCCCTTCGCCGACGGCCACACCCGCCAGCTGCCCCGGCTGACCGCAGGGCCCTTCCGCTACCAGGTCCGTGCGGAGACCTACCTGCGCGACGCCCGGCGTCACACCGCCCGGCCCGTCAAGCAGGCGGTGATCGCACCGTCCGCCCTCAGCCTGCTCTACCCGAGCGAGTCCATCGACGGCTACTCGCGCGAGGTGTTCCTGCGGGATCTCGCCGACGAGGCCGAGGGCGACATCCGCGGCTGCCTGGAGGCGGGCGCGTACCGCGTCCAACTCGACTTCACGGAAGGCCGGCTGTCCCTCAAGCTGGATCCGTCCGGGAGTGTGCTGGACGACTTCATCGCCCTCAACAACGAGGTGCTCGGCCGGTTCGGCGAGGACGAGCAGGCCCGCCTGGGCGTGCACACCTGCCCGGGTGGGGACCAGGACTCCACCCACAGCCTGGACACCGACTACGCCGACCTGCTGCCCAAGCTCTTCCGGCTGAAGGTCGGCAACTTCTATGTTCAGCTGGCCAGCGAGCCCGACCCCGAGCGCGTGCTGAGCATCATTTCCAAGCAACTGCGGCCGGGCATCCGGGTGTTCGTCGGGGTGACCGACCCGATCTCCACCTCCGTCGAGACCGCCGAAGAAGTACGCGACCGGGTGCTGCTCGCGGCCCGGTACATCCCGGTCGACCAGTTGGGCACCTGCGACGACTGCGGCTTCTCGCCGTTCGCCGACGACTCCAGCACCTCACGTGACCTCGCCTTCGCCAAGATCGAGGCACGCGTACGGGGAACCAGCCTGGCGTCCCAGGCCCTCGGCCTCTGACCGCGCTGCCCGACCCGGCACGTGATGCACAGTGACCTGCCCGTCAGCAGGTCACTGTTCACCCCGGGCACCTGACAGCTCGCCGTGACGCGCTACATGATCGCCGCGATGACAACTCATTCTGCTCAGAGATTGGGGTCCCGTCCGCGCAAGGTGAGTGCTGATGCTCACTCGGACCGCGAACAGGGATTCCCGCCTTTCCTTCTGGCCGCGCGTGCGTGAGTTCGCCGTGCCGCCCTCCATGATCGAGACTGCGACCGGCGGGCGGATGAGCGCGGCGGGCCAGCAGGTCGATTCCCCTCGCCTGCTCTGGACCGTGCTGCTCACATACCATGGACCGTGGTACGTAGTGGCACCGCGCTCCCGGCTGAACTCCGCACCGATGTGACAGGCTCCGGGTGTCCGACTGCCGGCGCCGGGAACGAGATCGGCGGCAGGTCGCTGTGCCCGCGCGTTCCGCGCCCGACGCGGCGCCGCCGTGGGGATCAGCCGTTCAGCCGGTTGCGCAGCAGCTGCTTGCCGAGTTCCGCGCCCTTGCGGCTGTCCGACTGCGCCTTGCGAAACAGCTCGACGACTTCCGTGTCCTGCTCCCGCTCGGCGTCCTTGATGTAGGTCTCCAGCCGCAGAGCGTTGCTCAGGCAGGCCTCGACGTACCAGATGAGGTTGTAGTCCTTGTCCTTGGTGCCCGTGGTCTCACCGGTTTCCGCGTTGCTGCTCATGGCGCCTCTCCTTGATCGGGGCATGGCGTACCGCCCCGCCGTCGGCCGACGACTCGACCATCTGATAGTGGGAGGAGACCACCGTAACCACACCCCGGAGTCGTGCGGGATCACTCCACCCGGGCAACGGAACGGTGTTCACACCAACGGCCGCGCGCCGGGGTTCGCGCGGTCGGCCCACGGTGATGGCGTCGAGGTGGTGTCGCGCGACTGCACCGCCGATGAGGGTCGAGGAACCGGTCGGGGCCCGGAGAGCGTCATTGGCACGAACCAGGAGCACACGGGGCGCCCGGACGACTACGTACCGGGCGAGCCGGCAGCGGGGGAGTGGCAGTGGCATGGCGGCGAACATGGGGCGCATACGCCCGCAAGGTATGCGTACGGCGGCCGCGGCCGCGGTCACCGCGGGCCTGTTGCTCTTCCCGGACGTGATCCCGAACGTGCCCGGTCGCCTCGGGAGCCTTGTGGAGACGTTTCTGCCGTGGCTCGGGCTCCTCGCACCCGTACTGCTGGGTCTTGGCCTGCTGCGCCGCAACCCGCTCGGTGTCGTCGCGGCCCTGGTGCTGATGGTGGTCTGGCTCGCCGTGTTCGGCAGGCCGCTGCTCGTCCGGCCCGAGGCGGCGTACGACCTGACAGTCGTCCAGCACAATGTCGACGACGGCAATCCCGACCCAGCGGGTACGGCGCGGGCCCTGCTCGACGCCCGTGCCGACCTCGTCGCGCTGGAGGAACTGACGCCCTCCGCCCTGCCCGCCGTGTCCGCTGCTCTGGCGGCCGATTACCCCCATCACGTCACCGCCGGCACGGTCGGCCTCTGGTCGAAACATCCTCTGTCCGGAACCGGGCCGGTGGACATCCGGCCCCGCGGCGTGGGGACGCAATGGCTGCGGTCCCTGCGCGCGACGGTGTCCACTCCGCGTGGCCCGGTTGCCGTGTACGTGGCTCATCTGCCGTCCGTACGCATAGGGTTCAGCGGCTTCCGCTCGACGCGCCGTGACGAGAGCGCCGCCCTGCTCGCGCATGCCCTCGCCGCCGAACCACTGGATCGGGTCGTCCTGCTGGGAGACCTGAACGGTACGGTCGACGACCGTGGCCTCGCCCCGGTGACGTCGCGCCTGAGCGGACCGCGTACCGGCCTGGCGTTCAGCTGGCCGGCGGCTCTGCCGGTGGCCCGGATCGACCACGCCCTGGCCCGCGGGGCGTTCCTCACCCACGTCTGGTCGCTGCCCGAGACCGGCAGCGACCACCTGCCCGTGGCGGCCCGCGTCCGCCTGTGAGCTCCGCACTCGGCCTGGTGAGGCCGTGGGGGTGAAGTGCTTCCGCGCT
Source organism: Streptomyces sp. CB03238 (assembly GCF_002099185.1). NCBI lineage: Bacteria > Bacillati > Actinomycetota > Actinomycetes > Kitasatosporales > Streptomycetaceae > Streptomyces > Streptomyces sp. CB03238. The sequence continues at coordinate 83,090 of NZ_NBCN01000015.1, forward strand.
GGATTCCCCTGCGGCGGTCGGGCCCTCCCCCTGATAACCGTTGCCGCATCTGCCTCGCCCCGGCCAGGACGTCGGCGTCCAGGATGAGAGGTGGCCGGCCTTCAAGTGGGAGCGGGATTGCGCCGATGGTGGTGGTGTGAAGCTTCCTTCGAAGGCCGCGGTGGTGGTGGCTGCGGTGGTGCTGGGCACCATCGTGGCTCCGGTGGGACGTGCGCAGGTCCATCGGGCGGCGGTGGCCACGCAGCGGTGGGACGAGACACGGTTGCGGGCGCTGTTCGGGTCGGAGAACCGTACGATCCGGACCGAGCAGCGGGTGGTCGCGCTGACGTTCAACGCGGCGTGGAACGACCGGGGACTGGATACGGTGCTGGCCGTCCTGGGCCGCCACAAGGCGCCGGCGACGTTCTTCCTCACGGGTGACTTCGCCGACCGCTGTCCGGAGGCGGTCCGCCGCATTACGGCGGCCGGGTACGGCCTGGGCAACCACTCCTACAGCCACCCCTATTTCGCGGACCTGACCGCGTCCGAGCGGGCGAGTGAGGTACTGACCGCGGACCGGGCGATCCGGGCGGCGTCCGGAGCGGTGCCGCTGCCGTTCTTCCGCTTCCCGTACGGGGAGACGACCGAGCAGCACATCGCGGACGTCAACGACTTGGGTTTCGCCGACATCGAGTTCACCACCGACACCAACGGATACCTCGGCGCTGCCGGAGGGATGACGGCGGACAAGGCGGTACGGCGGGCCGTGGATGCCCTGCGGCCCGGCGCGATCCTGCAGATGCACATCGGGGCTCCGGACGGCCAGGGCCCGGTCCTCGACGCCGAGGCGCTGCCACGGATCATCGAGGCCCTCGAGTCCCGCGGGTACCGGATCACCGACCTGCGGGGCCTGGTCAGCGAGTGACCACGCCTGCGGGGCTGCGGACTCCTCGACCGTTGGGTCCACCAGCCGCTGCTGGTGCTGGTGCTGGTCGGACGCGCCTTGCCGCTGAAGGGACGGTCAGACGTACTGGGCGATCCAGTCCTCCTTGGCTGCGGCGGCTTCGGCCAGGCGCAGGGCACCCTGGGCAACGACCAGGGCGGGGTTGTGGACCCGGGCGACGCTGCAGGCGTTCCACAGCTCCGGCAGGGTGTGGGCGCGGGCGGTCGCGAGGGCGGTGGTCCAGTAGCCGGGGTAGTCGAGGGTGCCGCCGGCGGTGTGGAGGGCGTCGGGGTTGAGGATGTTCACCAGCGTGGCGATGGCCAGCCCGAAGGATTCTCCGGCCGCGTTGACGATGTCCCGGACGCCTGCGTCGTCGGCGGCGAGTGCGGCGTGCACCTGGTCCGGGCGGAGACCGGTGGAGCGTACGATCGCGGCTCCGCCCGCGAGTTCGTCGAGGCGCTTGATGCCGTGGGCGGTCGGTACCGGCATGCTCCCGACTTCGCCCGCCCACCCCCGGGAGCCGCGGACCACCCGGCCCCGGTGGAGACAGGCGGAGCCGATGGCGGTGCCGGAGAGCATCACCACGAGGGTCGAGGCGCTGTGGAGCCCTTCGGCCTCCCGGGCGAGGGCGGCCCGGATGTCGTTGACCAGGAGGTGGGGGACGCCCAGACCGGTGGGGCCGGGCCAGCCGTTCAGGGCGGGCAGGACGTCGCAGACGGCGACGCGGCCGTTCTCGACCAGTCCGGGAACGGCGATGCCGACGGCGGCGGGGGCCAGATCGTTTTCGGTGAGGAACTTTGCGATCGCGGTACCGATCTCGTCCTGGGTGGCGTCGGGACCGGTGGTGACGCGGCGGATGAGGGGGTCATCGTCCCCGTGGATCCGCGCGTACATGAGGAGCTTGGTGCCGCCGATGTCGATACCTACTGCCGAATGTCGCATCCGTGTGACTGCCTCGCGGAGATCGGGGATGGTGACCGACTCTATCGGCCGGCTGGCCTCTGCGAAGGGTGCGCGTGCACTCCGCGCTGCACCGCGCCATCTTGCGCTCCGGACGCTTTCCAGGGAGCTCAACAGCCGTGCCGACGCACCGAGTTGCCGGTCCGGTGGGCCGGTGCGCCGCAGCACGGTGGGGGCGACGAGGGCGGCGCCGATCTGAGCGTTCGGGGAGCGAGGCGGTAGCCGGGTTATGCCGAAGGTCCGACGCGGGCCGGCATGTCCCTGGCCCGGCTCGGCTTCTTTGCCTCTGACCACGCAGAAGGGGTGCCCGGCCGGATCGGTGAAGACGCGCCACCTGTTCTGAGCCCGCTGGTGATCCGGCTTGCCCGCGCCCAGTTCCAGGAGCCGGGGTCCCGGCAGCCCGGTAGTCGTCGACCCGTTGGAAGCCGACGAAGAATCCGTCCTCACGGGTCAGAGCGGCGAAGTCGGCGTCTGATCGTGGGTGGGGTTCAAGGCCGGTGGCCTGCTGGTAGAAGGCCGCCAGACCCAGCGGATCGGAGTCGAGTGTTATCGCGGTCAACTTCACTTTCGCGACGCACACCCTGGAGGCGGCCGTCCACTTGCCGAACCGCAGGCCGTGAGCGACGGAAGCGCCCCCCGGCTTACGCCGCCGCCGGGAGGGCCTGGCGGAGTCGGTGGATGCCTTCCTCCAGTTGTGCGGTGCCCGGGGTGCTGACATAGCTGACCCGCAGGTGGGGGGCGGGTGCCTCGGCGGTGAAGTAGGGGCTTCCGGCAGTGACGGCCACGCCGTGGCGCAGGGCGGCCGCGGTGATGGCGGACTCGTCGGTTCCGTCGGGCAGCCGCAGCCACAGGTGGTATCCACCGCGCGGTGGCTGGTGCGGCAGCAGAGTGGGCAGCGCGCTGCTCAGTGCGGCGAGCAGGGTGGTTCGGCGGTCGCGCAAGGCACCGGCGAGCGCCCGCAGGTGGCTGGCCCAGGCGGGGGAGCCGACCAGTTCCAGGGCGGTCTCCTGCAGTGGGCGGGGGACGAAGAAGCTGTCGACGACCTGGATCGCACGCAGCCGCTCCAGCACCGGACCGCGGGCGGACAGGGCGCCGATCCGCAGGCTGGGGGAGGCGGCTTTGGTGAGCGAGCGCACATGGACGACGACGCCGTCCGGGTCGTCGGCGGCCAGCGGCAGTGGCAGGGGCGGGGAGTCGGCGTGCACCAGGCGGCGGGCGAAGTCGTCCTCGACGACGAAGGCGCCCGCGGCCCGGGCGATTCTGAGCACCGCGGCGCGCCGCGGTGGGGACAGGACGGTCCCGGTGGGGTTGTGGAACAGCGGCTGGCAGACGAACACCCGGGCCCGGGTGGCCTCGAACGCCTCGGCCAGCAGGTCGGTGCGTACACCGTCCGCATCGACCGGCACCGGGACGGGCCGCAGCCCGGCGGCGCGGGCGATGGCGAGCATGCCGGGATAGGTGGGCGATTCGACCAGGACGGGGGAGCCGGGAGTCGTCAGGGCCCGCAGGGCGGTGGTGAGCGCGCTCTGGGCCCCGGCGGTGATCAGGATGTCCGAGGCGTCGAGCGAGCCGCCCGGCCCGCCGATGTCGCGGGCGAACCAGTCCCGCAGCTCGGCCAGACCCTCCACCGGGGGGCGGGACCAGGTGCCGGGCCGGCGGCCGGCCCGGGCCAGGGCGGCGGCCAGGGCCCGCTCCGGCTGGAGCGCCGCGTGCAGGTAGCCCCCGTTGAGGTCGATGACCTCGGGCGGAGGAGTGGTGAGCGTGGCCAGGACCCCGGCGGCGCCCGCGCCGCGGCTGCCCGCGTGGACGGCGGCGTGCGGCGCGTCCGCGCTCAGGGCGACCTCCTGCCAGGAGACGTCGCCGACGCCGCCCGCGACACGGCGGGCGGTCGCCTTGAACACCCCGGCACCGGGACGGGAGGTGACGAGCCCTTCGGCGGCGAGGGCGGCGATCGCCCGGGAGACCGTCACGGGACTCACCTGGTACCGCGCCACCAACGCCCGGCTGGAGGGCAGCTTCTGACCTTCCGGATAGCGGTTCAGCTCGTCCCTCAAGGTCGCGGACAAACGCTCCACACTGCTACTGTCATTCATGACAGTACAAGATAGCGCTACTCTTTCTTCGGCGATAGCGGTCCGCAACGGTACCGGCACCCTCCTGGCCGCTCTCGGTGTGGTGTCCTTCTCCTTCAGCTTCCCGGCCACGGTGTGGGCCCTGGACGGCTTCGGCCCCTGGACGGCGACGGGCGTGCGGGGTCTGCTGGCGGCCCTGCTCGCCGCAGCCTGCTTGTACGGGGCGCGCGTGCCGGTGCCCGCGCGGCAGCACTGGCCCGGCCTGCTCACCGTGGCCGGCGGCTGCGTCGTCGGCTTCCCCCTGCTGAGCACGCTCGCCCTGCAGACCTCTACCACCGCGCACTCGGCCGTTGTCATCGGCGTACTGCCACTGGCCACCGCCACCATCTCGGCCGCCCTGACCGGCCGGCGGCCTTCGCGCGTGTTCTGGACGGCCGCGATACTCGGCGCCGTCGCCGTGGTCGGCTTCACGCTCCAGCAGAGCCACGGCCTGCCGACCCTCGGCGATGTGTACCTCTTCGGCGCCCTGTTGGTGTGCGCCGCCGGGTACGCCCAGGGCGGCCGTCTCGCGTCCCACCTGCCCGGCTGGCAGGTCATCGCCTGGGGCGTCGTCGCCGCTCTGCCGGTGTCCGCCCTGGTGACGGCCCTCGCCCTGCCCTGGGAGCCGGTACATGTGACCGCCAAGGCGGCCGTTGGAATGGCCTACGTCGCCGCCGTGTCCCAGTTCGGCGGGTTCGTCGTGTGGTACCGCGGTATGGCCGCCATCGGGGTGCCCAAGGCGAGCCAGATCCAGCTTGCCCAGCCCCTGATGACCCTCGTGTGGGCGGTCCTGTTCATGGGCGAGCAGTTCTCGTTCCTCGCCGTGCTCACCGCTCTGATCGTCCTCGGCTGCATCGCGGCCACCCAGCGCGCCCGCAGCTGACGCCACCTCATCCGCACCCTCGCCGGCCGGAGAAGCACGGGCGTGGTTGCTCGTCGCTTCGGGCGCGCTCGGCATGGCGCAGTGCCGACTTGAGCAGATGCCGAGCGCGTCGGCGAGGACCGAAGCGGGCCTGCCGGACGTTGCACCCTCCACATGCCGGACGCCCGCGGGTGTGCGCAGCGGTGCCGGGGCTGTCCGCCTGCAGGCCAGGCGGACAACCTCGCGTGCCTCTCGGGCGCCGCGCCCCCCTTCGCACTCGGCTCCGCCAGCCGTGGCCGTCAACGAGGCGCGACCCGGTCTGTCCTGACGTATCAGCGGAAAGCGAGGTGCTTGAACCGGCGCAGGAGGCCGCAGATCTGTTTCAGTCGAGGTGGCGACTGAGCAGTTCGATTCACTGCCGCAGAGTGGCCGTACGACACCGCCGCCCGGAACCGGGAGGAATCGAGACGTGACCGGATGGATGCGTCATGCCCCGCGATGGGCGGTGGCGCTGACCCTGGCCATCGCCGCCGGCCTGCTGTTCGTCGGTGCCGTCTCCCACATCATCGACCTCATCCGCCACGGCCTGCACCCGTACGACTGGGCACCGAGCTGGCTCAACCTCTACTGGTCCTCACTCGCCCTCTTCGACCTGCTCGCATCCGCACTCCTGATCAGAGGTAAGGGCAGGGGCATCGACCTGGCCTGCGTGATCACGGTGACCGACATCGCCGCCAACTGGTACGCGATCCACGGCATCCAGCACAGCAGCCTCCTCGCACAGCCAGGACTGCAACGACTCGCCGCTTTCGCCCTCCTCGTCCTCAGCGCCGCACCGTTGATCCGACGACACCTCGCCCATTGAGCCGGCCTCTTGGAGGGTGGCCTTGTACGTGACCCGGAGGTGGCCCTTGCCGCTTCACTGCGGCAGCATCGTCAGGTGCGAGGGCGTGTCTCGTACATCCGTACCGCCACCACCAGGCCGGAGGCGGCGGTGAGGGCGGCGATGGCCCAGATGGCGGTGGTCAGGCTGTAGGCGTCGGCGAGGGCTCCGGCGAGGAGGGCGCCCACGGCGAAGCCGCCGTCGCGCCAGAGGCGGTAGACGCCGACGGCGCGGGCGCGCCAGGCGGGGTGGGCGACGTCGCCGATGACGGCGAGCAGGGTGGGATAGACCAGCGCGGTACCGATGCCGAGGAGGGCCTGGGCGGTGGCCCAGACGGCAAAGGTGGTGCCGGCGGCGACGAGGGCGATGGCGGCGGCCTGGAGCAGCATCCCGGCGGTGATCAGGTGTTTGCGGCCGATACGGTCGGACCACCAGCCGGTGAGCATCTGGCCGGCGCCCCAGACGGCCGGGTAGAGCGCGGCGAGGATGCCGATCTGTGCGATGGACATGCCGTGCGTGGCGAAGAGCAGAGGGAAGATGCCCCAGGCGAGGGCGTCGTTGAGGTTGTTGACCAGGCCGGCTTGGCTTGCGGCGGACAGGGCCTTGTCGCGAAGGCTGGTGAGGCGGGCGACCTGGCCGGTGGTCAGCTCCCCGTCGTGCCCGCTGCCCGCGGGGGTGACGTGGCGGGCTGCTTCGAAGCGGGCGTGGTCGCGGGTCTCCCGTACCGCGAGGGTGGACAGGCCCAGGGCCAGTACGACGTAGGCGGCGCCGAGCAGGAATGGCGCGGGACGTAGCCCGGCGTGCTCGGCGATGACGCCGGTGGCCATGGCGGTGGCGGCGACGGCGACGTATCCGGCGGCCTCGTTGAAGCCCATGGCCAGGCCGCGGCGCTCCGGGCCGGCCAGGTCGATCTTCATGATGACTGTGGTGGACCAGGTCAGGCCCTGGTTGACGCCGAGCAGGACGTTGGCGGCGACGATCCAGCCCCAGGACGGGCCCCAGGCGAGCATCGCGGGCACGGGCAGGGCGATGAGCCATCCGGCGATGAGAACCGGTTTGCGGCCGTAGCGGTCGGACCAGGTGCCGGCGAAGAAGTTGGTGACGGCCTTGGTGGCGCCGAAGGCCAGGATGTAGGTCATGGCCGCGGTGTACGCGGACAGGTGGAAGACGTCGTCGGCGAGCAGCGGCAGGACGGTGCGCTCCTGGCCGAGCATGCCGCCGACCAGGGCGTTGATGACGACGAGCAGGCTGAACTGAGCGAGGTTGGCCCGCAGCCCGAGGCGTACGCCGCGGCGGGTCCCGCCGGTGGCGGGGGCGGTCACGCGGTCTCCTCCAACGGACGGCCGGTGGCCTTGGACCAGTCGGCCGGCCCGCCGTCGAGGACGGCGAGATGCTTGTGACCGGATCGCTGCAGCAGACTGGCCGCGGTCATGGCACGTTCACCGTGGCCGCAGGCCACGACGGGGTGCCGAGGTGCCTCGTCGCTGTGTCCGGTGAGATCGCCGAGTTCGATGTGGACCGCGCCGGGGATGTGTCCGGCGATGTGCTCGGCCCGCTGGCGGATGTCGAGGACGGGGCGGCCGGCGATCCGGTCGGCGGTGAGCAGCTCGATGCGTTCCTGCTCCCCACCGCCCGAGGTCCAGGCGTCCATACCGCCGCCGAGGTGTCCTGCCAGCCGCTCATGGCCGATCTTCAGCGCCTGCCAGGTGACTTCGGCCAGGTCCTGGCCGGCGGCGGTGACGAACACGAGTGGGGTGTCGTCGGGCAGCAGCCAGCCGAGCCAGGTGGCGAACGCGTCCCGCAGCGGGATGGAGACGGCACCGGGGATGTGGCCCGCGGCGAAATCCGCCACGGGGCGTACGTCGATGATCTGGACCCCCTCGCCGATCAGGTGGCGCACCTGGTCCACGGAGAGCGCGGGAAGGACCGGCGCCGAACGCAGAACGGCGGGCCCGCGCCGGTTCACCTCACTCAGGCGGTCGAAGTACGCGGGGTAGGAGCCGAGACTGCCGAGCAACCGGCGTACGAAGGTGTCCTCGTCCGGTGCGGCGAGCAGGGGATTGGCCTGCTTCTGCGCGGCGATGGTGGTGGTGCGCTCGGCACCCGGCGGCGCGGAACAGAAGGATCCGGCGCCGTGCGTCGGCCACACCGCCGTCGCGTCCGGCAGTTCGGCCAGGCGCCGCAGCGAGCGGTACTGGGCGCGGGCCAGCTCCTCCGCGCGGTCGGCGCCGAGCAGGTCCGTACGGGCGGCCGAGCCGACGATCAGGGAACCGCCGGTGAAGACGCCGAGCTCGCGGGCGCCGTCCAGCAGCAGGAAGGACAGATGCTCGTCGGTGTGGCCGGGGGTGGCCAGCGCGCGCAGAGTCAGGCCGCCGAGGCCGATCTCGTCGCCGTCGGTGAGCCCGGTGTGCGGGAAGGCCCGGTTGCCGCCGACGGAGGCGAGTACGGCCGCGCCGTCGTCAGCGGCCAGCTGCACCGCACCGGACAGGAAGTCGGCGTGCAGGTGGGTGTCGGCGGCGAAGGCGACCGTGAGCCCACGCCGCGCGGCAGCAGCACGCAGTGCACGCAGATCACGGCTCGCGTCCACGGCCAGGGCCCGTCCGTCGCCGAGGTCGACGAGGTAGGCGCTGTTGCCCAGGCCCTCGTCGACCAGCGGTATCAGGTGATCGTCGGCGAAGCCCATCGGATCCTCCAGGTGTCACGGAAGGTGCGGATGGCTCCCGCACCCGCCCTTGGTTACACTATTCCATGGAATAGTGGAGGATGCCATGGGAGACCCCGCGCGCAAAGCCGCGCTGTACGACGCCTTCGCACGCACCGGCAAGGCTCTGAGCAGCGGGAAGCGCCTGGAACTGCTCGATCTGCTGGCGCAGGGCGAGCGCACCGTCGACGCGCTCGCCAGGGCCGCGGGGCTGAACCTGACCACTGCCTCGGCGCATCTGCAGACCCTCAAACAGGCCGGGCTCGTGGCCACCCGCCGCGACGGCGTACGCATCCACTACCGGCTGGCCGGCGACGACGTCGCCGCCCTCTACGCCCTGCTGCGCCAGGTCGCCCGGACTCATCAGGCCGGCGTCGAGCCCGCCCGCACCGCCTACCTCGGCGCGGACGACGCCGAGGAGGTCGACCGCGAGGAACTGCTGGCGCGCGCCCGGGCGGGCGGGGTCGTCGTCCTCGACGTCCGCCCGGTGGAGGAGTACGCCGCCGGCCACATCCCCGGCGCGATCTCCATCCCGGTCGGTGAACTCGCGGGAAGGATCGAGGAGTTGCCGAGCGACGTCGAGGTGGTCGCGTACTGCCGCGGCGCCTACTGCGTCCTCGCCCACGACGCCGTACGGCTGTTGAACGCTCATGGCCGCAAGGCGGTCCGGCTGACTGACGGGATGCTCGAGTGGCGGCTGGCCGACCTCCCCGTGGACAGCGGGGCCGCCGCCTGATCCCCGCGCTCGGCGGCGGCCCGGCTCGGCCCGGCTCGGCCCGGCTCGGCCCGGCTCGGTCCGGTACGGTCGGCGTGCGGTAGGTGAAGGCTACGGAGGCCTGACCGCCGCCCGGCTCAGCGGTCCGTTGCGTCGGCGTCGCCCTCGGGTCCCGGCGGCAGAGCCGCCCCCGCGATCGAGATCGAGCGGTACACGCGGTCCAGATAGCGGCGCAGCCGGTCGGCCATGTCCATGGACTCGGGCTCCAGCGCCCACTGGAGCTGCAGCCCGTCCATGACGGCGATGATCTCCTGAGCCTCCGTCAGGCAGTCGGTCCCGGGCTGGAGTTCGCCGGAGTCGACGCCGCGCCGCAGTGTGCCGGACAGGTCACGCAGGATCGTGCGGTAGCGCCGGGTGAAGAAGGTGTGGGCGGGGTGGCCGGGGTCGGAGGACTCGCCGACCAGGACGTTGAACATCCGGGTCCGGCCGGGGCGCCGGCTGTTGTAGTCGACGAGCTCGAGCAGGCGCAGGAAGCAGTCGGCGGCGGAGTCGAACCCGGTCGAGAAGAACCGTTCGATGTCGTGCTCCTCGCTGCGCTCCAGCACGGAGACGAGCAGGTCCTCCTTGCTGCGGAAGTGATGCAGCAGGCCGCCTTGGGTGATGCCGACGTCCTTGGCGATGCGGGCGAGGGAGGAGGCGTGGAAGCCCCACTGGGCGAAGTGCTCCACCGCCGCGTCCAGGATGCGCAGGCGCCGCTCGTCCCCCACGGCGTAGCCGCCGCGAGCTGCGGCCTTGCCGTTCCGTGGGGCTTTCGTACGCGCCGTCCGCTCGTCCTCGTGATCCATGGGAAGCACCTTAACCAGCCGGTGAGCCGGACCGGATCGTTGTGACCCACGCCACATTCACAAAACCTACTGCCCACTCGGTATTCATGATTGCCTGTGCTCGCCCGAACGGCGGGGTCACCCCCACGCCCGGCACGGAGCATTCCGGCGATCACGGTCGTCCCCCTCGCCTGCGCCCCCCGCGAATGCGCCGTTCCAGAGATCCCCGTTCCTCGCCTTCGGCGTCCCCGTCCCACTTCCCCTCTTCCGTCCGCGAGAGCCGCCGCACCCCGAGGAGCCGGACATGTCCAGATCCGAGACCGACCACGTCCCCGTACCACCGTCCGTACCAGCCTCCGCGGCGACGCATGCCGGGGGCCCGCTGGGCAAACTGTTGTTCCTGCTCGCCCTCGGCAACACCGCGATGTTCATGGTCTACATGGGCGTCGGGCAGGTGCTGCTCCCCGTGCAGGTCGAGCTGCTCGACCCGGCGAACAAGATCGCCAACCTGGGACTGGTCTCCGGCATCGCCGCTGTTTTCGCGACCCTGTTCAACCCGCTGGCCGGGCTCCTGTCGGACCGGTCCCGGCGGCGCAACCCCTGGATCCTCGGCGGCGGCCTCGCCGCCCTGGGCGCACTGGCGCTGCTCGGCGCGATGAAGACGATCCTGCTGGTCACCATCGGCTGGTGCCTGGTACAGGCGATGATGAACGTCTACCAGGCCGCCATCACCGCCGTCGTCCCCGACCGGGTGCCGATGGAGCGCCGCGGGCTCGCCTCCGCCATGGTCGGCATGGGCACCCCCATCGGCACGATCATCGGCGTCACCGCCGCCGCCGCGTTCGTCCCGCACGACGTGCGCACCGGCTACCTCGTCCTCGGTGCGGTCATCGCCGGCGTGGCGGTGCTCTTCACCGCACTCGTACGGGAGCAGAAGCTCCCGGAGGTGGAGACGGTGCCGCTGGGCCGGCAGCTCGCCGCGTTCGGCTCCGCCCTGAAGGCGGGGGACTTCCGGTGGGCGTTCATCGGCCGGTTCCTGATGATGCTCGGCTACTTCGCCGTCTTCCTGTACCAGCTGTACATCCTCCAGGACCACATCGAGTTGCCCGAGGGCATGTCCCCCACCGCCGCCGTCGCGATCATCTCGCCGGTCAGCGCGGTCTGCACGCTGCTGTCGACGGTGGTCGGCGGTGTGCTCTCCGACCGGATCGGCCGGCGCAAGCCGTTCATCGCCGTCTCCTGCGTCTTCACCGCGCTCGGCATGGTGGTGCCGGTGGTCAGCCCCACCTGGACCGGCATGCTCGTCTTCTGCGTGGTCACCGGGCTGTCGTTCGGCTGCTTCATGGCCGTGGACACGGCCCTGGTCACGCTGGTGCTGCCGAGCGCGGACGACGCCGCCCGCGACATGGGCGTCCTGAACATCGCCAACGCCGGTCCGCAGATCATCGCGCCCTTCATGGCCTCGCTGGTCGTCGCCTCGCTCGGTGGTTACACCGCCCTCTTCATCACCGGTGCCGTGATCACCGTCCTCGGTGCCCTGTCGGTCGTCCCGATCCGCAGCGTTCGCTGACTTCCTGCCGTCCCCCGTCCCGTAACGTCCCGTCCCCGGAGAACCCATGCCTCCCGCACCGGCCCGCAACGACGGCCACCCCTACCAGGACCCGTCCCTCCCCGTGGACGCGCGTGTCGCCGACCTCCTCGCCCGTATGACGCTGGAGGAGAAGGCCGGCCTGCTCTTCCACACCATGCTGGCGATGCACCCCGACGGCCGCCCGGTCGAGGCGGGCGATGACGCCCTCGTCCCGTCCGACACCACCGGCCTGCTGAAGTCGAAGCTGATGAGCCACGTCAACCTGGTCGGCACCACCGGGCCCCGGCAGCTGGCCGAATGGCACAACGCCGTCCAGGAGATCGCCGCCGGCACCCGCCTCGGCATCCCGGTGACCGTCTCGACCGACCCCCGCCACTCCTTCACCGCCAACATCGGCGCGTCGATCCAGGCCGGAGCCTTCTCCGCCTGGCCCGAGCCGACCGGCCTCGCCGCCACCCGCGATCCCGAACTCGTCCACCGCTTCGCCGACATCGCCCGCCGCGAGTACCTCGCCGTCGGCCTGCGCGTCGCCCTGCACCCGCAGATCGACCTCGCGACCGAGCCCCGCTGGTCGCGCCAGTCCGGCACGTTCGGCGCCGACGCCACCCTGACGAGCGAGCTGGTCCAGGCGTACGTCCGCGGCTTCCAGGGCGACACGCTCGGCCCGCACAGCGTGGCCACCATGGTGAAGCACTTCCCGGGCGGCGGCCCGCAGAAGGACGGCGAGGACCCGCACTTCCCGCACGGCAAGGAGCAGGTCTACCCGGGCGGCATGCGCGACTACCACCTGGAGCCGTTCAAGGCCGCCATCGCCGCCGGGGCGTCGCAGATGATGCCGTACTACGGCCAGCCCATCGGCACCGACTGGGAAGAGGTCGGCTTCGGCTTCAACAAGGGCGTCGTCACCGGTCTGCTGCGCCAACGGCTCGGCTTCGACGGGATCGTCTGCACCGACTGGGGGCTGCTGACCGACGCGTCGATCTTCGGGGAACTGCACCAGGCCCGCGCCTGGGGCGTCGAGCACCTCACCGTCGCCGAGCGCGCGGCGAAGGCCCTCGACGCGGGCGCCGACCAGTTCGGCGGCGAGGCCTGCCCCGAGACCGTGGTCGAGCTGGTCCGCACCGGCCGCGTCACCGAGGAGCGGATCGACGCCTCGGTACGCCGCCTGCTGCGCGAGAAGTTCGTCCTCGGGCTCTTCGACCGCCCGTACGTCGATCCGGACCTGGCGGAGGAGGTCGTCGGCAACAGCGAGTTCCGCGCCGCCGGCGAGGCCGCGCAGCGCCGCTCCCTCACCGTCCTGGTCAACCGCGACAAGACCCTGCCGGCCGGGACCGCGGGCCGGCGCCCGAAGCTGTACGCCGAGGGCGTCGACGCCCGCGTCGCGGCGGAGTACGGCGACGTGGTGGCCGACCCGGCCGACGCCGACCTCGCGGTGCTGCGGCTCCACACCCCGTACGAGCACCGGGACAACAGGTTCGAGTCGCTGTTCCACTCCGGGCGCCTCGACTTCACCGACGAGGAGCTCGAGCCGGTCCTGCGGCTGCTCGACGCCGTACCGACCGTCGTCCTGCTCAACCTCGAACGGCCCGCCATCGTCCCGGAGATCGCCGAACGGGCCGCCGCCCTCATCGCCGACTACGGCGCGAGTGACGAGGCGCTGCTGGACGTCGCCTTCGGACGCGCCACGGCCGAGGGGCGGCTGCCGTTCGAGATGCCCCGCTCCATGGCCGCCGTCGAGGCCTCCCGCCCCGACGTACCGCACGACACGGCCGACCCCGTCTTCCCGTACGGGTCGGGTCTGGCCATCTGAGCCGCCGCACCCCCTCCCGAGCCGCCGGGGGCGGCGACACCTGACGCGCGCCGCCCCCGGCCCCAGCGTGCCATCGCACGACCGAAGGGACACCCCTCAACCATGCCCTCCACCCCGCGCAGACTCCTCGCCGCCACCGCGACCGGAATCGTCCTCTCCTGTCTCGGCGTGGCCGCCGCCGCCGATACCGCAGGCCCTGGCACCAGCGCCGACAACCGCCCGCTCACCGGTCTGCGCGTGCTGCTGTCCAACGACGACTCCATGCAGGCCGCCAAGGCGTCGAACTCCGACGGACTCGGCCTGTACGAGATCCGCAAGGCGCTGTGCGACGCGGGCGCCGACGTCGTCGTCATGGCGCCGTGGCAGGTGCAGTCCGGCAAGGGCACCGCCGTCACCAATGGCGGCACGCTCACGCTCGCCCGGCGCACCCAGCTGCCCGCCGGTTACGGGAACGACTGCGCCGGCACCCCCTCCGGCTCGCCCGTCTACGGCATCTGCCTCGCCGACGGCCCGTGCGGCGCCGACAGCCCGAGCGCCACCCCGGCCGACACCGTCAAGTTCGCGCTGCGCGGGGGCCTCGCCGCGAAGGCCGGCTGGACGGACGGCCCCGACCTGGTGGTGACCGGCATCAACTCCGGGCCCAATGTCAGCGCCCAGGTCAACGACTCGGGCACGGTCGGCGCCGCCATCGCCGCCGTCGACCAGGGCGTGCCCGCCGTAGCCTTCTCCTCGTCCGGGGACGCCTCCCAGATGCGCTTCCCACTCGCCAACTACCGCGCCCACGCCCGGTTCGCCGCCGCCTTCCTCGGCGGTATGCGCGAACGCGACCTGTTCACCGACCGGTTCGCGCTCAAGGTGGACTACCCGGACGTGAGCGCCGGGCAGCGGGCCAAGGCCCCGGTGTGGACCAGCGTCGGCCACGGGCAGGTCGTGTGGCACGCCTACCAGCCGAAGCAGGCGGGGGGCGACACCTACGACATCACCATGGGCGTGTGCGCCAACCGCCCCGGCGACCGGTGCACCGAGACCGTGAAGGACGCGGACTCCACCGCCCTGCTCGGCCGGGGCCACATCGCCGTCGCGCCGGTCACCGCCGACCGTACGTACGGGGTGAGGGCCGACGCCACGAGGGAGCTCGCCCGGGTGAAGCACTACGTCACGAACGACGCGCCCCGCTCCTGACCGCACCTCCAAGGAGACCCGCCATGCCGCACCTGACCGTCCGTACGCCACGCGGCCCCGTGCGCGGGGAGCGCCACGCCACCGGCGTACGGTTCCTCGGCATCCCCTACGCGCAACCGCCGGTCGGTGAACTCCGGTTCGCCGCACCCGTACCGCCCGAGCCGTGGTCGGACGTCCTCGACGCGACGGCGTACGGGCCGACCGCGCAGCGCCGGCCGTTCGCCGAGGTCACCACGATCCCCGAGCCGACCATCCCCGGCGAGTCCACGCTCAACCTCAACGTCTTCACCCCGGACCCGTCCCCGGGCGCCGGGCTGCCGGTCCTGGTGTGGATCCACGGCGGCGGTTTCGTCGCCGGGTCCGCCGCGAGCCCCTGGTACGACGGCGGGGCCTTCAACCGGGACGGCGTGGTCCTGGTCTCCCTCGGCTACCGGCTCGGCATCGAGGGGTTCCTCCACCTGCCGGACGCGCCCGACAACCGGGGGGTACGCGACTGGATCGCGGCACTGGAGTGGGTACGCGACACCATCGCCTGCTTCGGCGGCGACCCGGCCAAGGTGACCGTCGCCGGTCAGTCGGCGGGCGGCGGGGCCGTACAGACGCTGCTCGCCACGCCGGCCGCGAGCGGCCTGTTCCGGGCCGCCATCTCGGTGTCGGGTGCCGTGATGCAGCCGCAGGGCCGGGAGGTGGCCGAGGCCGTCAACCGGCTGTTTACGGCCCGTACCGGCGTACCGGCGACCGCCGCCGCGCTGAGAGACGTTCCGGACGGCGACCTGCTCGCCCACCAGGACGCGCTGGCCGCGCCCGGGCCTGACCGGGGACGGCTGCCGATGCTCGTCCTCGCGCCCTTCGCCGACGGGGAGTTGATCCCGCACGCGGTGCCGGACGCGCTCACCGAGGGCGACGCGGGCGCGGACATCCCGCTGATGGCGGGCTTCACGGCGCACGAGTTCAACGGCATGCCGCAGCCGGGCGCCACCGACGCCGACGTGTGCGGCCTGCTCGCCGCCCTCGGCCTCGACGCCGACCGCGCCCGGCTCTTCCTCGAGACGTACGAGACGTACGGGGGTGAGCCGGCGGCCCTGATGGGCCAGGCGGTCACGGACACCACCTTCCGCGCGCCCACGCTGGCCATCGCCGACGCGCGGGCCCGGCGTTCCCGGCCGACCTGGCTCTACCAGTTCGAGTGGGCCGGCACCGCGCCGGGCTTCGCGGGTGCGGCGTACCACTGCGTCGACCTGCCGTTCGCCTTCGACCTGCTCGGTGCGGAAGGCGTCGGCGCCGCCCTCGGCGCCGCCCCGCCGCAGCACCTCGCCGACGCCGTGCACGCCGCCTGGGTGGCGTTCGTACGAGACCTGGACCCCGGCTCGGCCTGGCCTCGGTACACCGCCGAGGGTCGGGAGGTGATGCTCTGGGACGGCGAGCCGCGCGTCGCACACGACCCGCTGCGCCCGGTGCGGGAGGTCTGGCTGCCCGCCTGAGACCAAGGGGCGGGCGGTACTGACGGAGCCGTCCGACCACCGGGGACCCGGGGGCCGCCCCGTACCGGGCAACCCGGGTACGGAGGTGACGTTCACGGAGGCGGCCGGGGAGCGCTCGTACCTGTGGTCCAGCAACATCGTCGTCCCGAACGTCACGAACCCGGACGGCCCCCGGTGCGGCGACCCGAAGACGAGCACGGCCGCCACCTGGCGGGAAGGTCAGGCACACGTGGGGCTATCCGGTGGCGGTCCCACCACAGCTCAGCAGGGTGTCACCTCGGGGTCGACCATACGCAGGCCCCAGGGCTCCAGTGTGCCCTCGCAGAGTTCGGCCAGGAACTGCACCGTGCCGCCCTCGTAATGCCACCAGGCTCCGCCCCGACTGGCCACCGTGACGCGCCACTGCTGTGGGGCCTCTCCGGCCGTACTCCACATGAACTTGTCGCTCTCGTCCGACTCCGCCCACGGCAGAAGGCCGCCCGGTGCGGGATGGGGCAGCAGACCGAGCTCGGGTACCAGCCAGGCTTCGACAAGTACTGCCAGAGCGCTGTGGATGTCACGAAGCATCTGGTGTTCTTCGCCGGGCTCGGGCAGGCCGACGAGAATGTAGTCGCCGATGGCGAACGTCGGGTACCACTCTGCGAGGTACTTGTAGTCGGACGGCAGGGCGGTACCCAAGCTTTCCTCGATCAAGGCCCAGTCGAGCGCAGCCGGCTCAGCGCGGCGGTGGTCGGCCAAGCCGGGGATGGCGCGCTCAAGCGCCGCAAGAGCCTCTGCCGGGTCCGTGATGCGGCGCTTCGGCGACTGTGTCTCGATGAGGTCCGTCATGGGCAGCAGCCAATCAGACTTGTGCGACATCCCCGTGAGCGGATCCACTCGTCCCGGCCCCTCCGATACCGCCCGGCAGTGGGCGAGGACGGCCCCGCCGCAAGCCCCGGCGCCTGTACGCCGGCCGGGGCTACGAACGACTTCGACAAGCGCCTTCGCCTGGCTGCATCAACGCCCTCCGCCGCCTGCGCACCCAGCCTGAGGGGACCAGTTGGGCGGGCGATGGTCCCACCGCAGCGCTGGTCTTTGTCGCCGGTCCTATTCCGGGTCCCAGGCCAGGAGCAGGTCGAAGAGACGTCGGTCGCCGTCGAGCTTCAGGGAGTCCACCGGAATACGGCCGTACAGGGCCAGGACCAGCTCACTGGCCGTGCCCCGGGCGGAGGCGTCGGCCGCGTCCGGGTGCTCGCCGGCGGCGGTGGCGGGCATCGCGCCGGGCGTGGGGAGGCGGGTAGTCCGCGCGCCGTCGGCGGAGAGCGACAGGCGCCAGGATCGGCCCTCGGTGGCGTGGTAGTCGACGGAAGAGGGCTCGTGCGGCCAGGCGTCCGTCGTTGCGCAGCAGGTGGACAGGAACTCGTCGACACCGTCGAGTGCCGTCTCGTCCGGCAGCGGCTGTGGGGCGCCCAGGGTGACCTGGGCGTCGTAGGTGTGCACCGCCACCTCCTGAAGCTGGTGCCGGGCGACGGCACCGCAGGTCTGCGGCGACTGCGACCCACCCCACCACGTCCAGCAGCCGCGATCCGGGCCGGACTCCCGCAGTGCGCTCAGCAACTGCTCCGTGGACTCGGCCGACCAGGCCAGCAGGGGGCGCAGCCGGGGTACCTCCCGCAGCGGTCTGGGCCGGGGGAGCGTCGGCAGGCCCTGTGGCGATGGTGGCGGCCCAGCGGCGGTGCCCCTTGCCCAGGTGCTGCACCAGATCGAGCAGCGTCCACTCGGGGCAGGCCGGCACCTGCACGTCGAGGCTGCGCGCGGACGCGACCGCGGCCCGGAACGCGATCGACCGTTCGTCGATCAGCCGCAGTAGAACGGGGAACTCCAGAGTCTTCGCCACGCCGGTTGTCTATCACCGTGCTCCGACAACCGGACAGCGATTTTTGCCTGCTGTCGTCGTATCGCTTCTCTCGGTGAGGTCCCTCCGCGCTCAACTGACAAGGGATGCGGGCCTGGAGGGGAGCAGACGGGGGCCGGATCGGGGTAGCAGGTGCGACGTCCCGGTTGCCCCTCTTCGGTGGGTTGCCTCCGCAAGGTCGGAGGATCTCACGCCGACTGTGATCCTCCAGTGAGGTTGCGGATACACCCCTCCAGCGCCTGTCGGTGCCGACTTTCCTTCAACTTTGCCATAAATCTTGCGCATCAAGACAAGACCGCGAGTTCGTTGACGCTCTGGTTAATCTCGAACTAGGTTTCCAGCGGGCCGTTAGGAACATTCCTTCGTGAGGTCTGGTCGGCATGTCATGTTCTCATCCGAACCGAGGAGGGGTTATGTCCAACTCCATCGCCGAACCACGACGTCGCTGACCAACTCGGCACCCACACCCGCCCCTTCAGGGCTCAAGCACAGCTCATGGCTGCGCGAACGTACGTCACATCCGCACGCCTCCCAGGCCGCACACGACCTGCCGTGCGCGACGCGGCGCGATCCGTTCCGGATACGGCGCCCGGCTGGAGGCCGCGCCCCTGAAGCGTAGGCGTGCCCATTGTCCCGAAACCCACTGCCGTACCGGTCATGAGGGCGGAGTCGTGATGCCGTCGTCGCGCCCTCTGTCACTGTGAAGGAGAAGCATGTCTGCCCCCACTGTCCGGCCGCAGTCAGCGGCGGCTTTCTGCTCTGGCTGGTTACCTGTGGCTTCGCGTCGCTCTGGGGACGGCGCTGGGTCAGAGCCGGCGGCAGGCCTGCGCCCGGCACCCCGCCGGCCGGCGACGAGAACGACGAGAGCACGGCAGCTGCCTTCCGCGGCGGCTTCTTGGCCGAGGTCGTCAACTCGACGGCCTCTGCGCTTCTTTGCAGCATCATGCCGCAGTTCATTCCCGACCGAGCTGCTGAGGGGCCGTACTCCCCGCTGCTCGGTGGCACCGTAGTGCTGTGCGCGCCGCCCTGTTTCCCGTTGGGCGCGCCCACTGCCCGCCGCCTGGGCCCTCTCCTCGTCCGGCCACGCGTCGAGCCGGTTGTCGAGGGCGTGGCCAAGCTGGTCACTCCCACGCTCGGAGTGCCGCAACTCGCGGAACTCGTGACCTGACCCCCGCCCGCCACCGGCGGGCCGCTGTCCGTGCTCCCCACCCGGCGGCCCCGACGCTCCCGGCGCCCCCGGCCGCTCAGCAGGTCGACGCTCGCTCATGCTGCGGCGGCTCTCCGGCGTTGCCCCACACCCCCTCGCACGACGATCGGCCTTGTTCCCGTGATTCCCTCAGCTCTGCTCCCCCCACCCGGTCCCAGGCGCGCCCTGGCCCTGTTGACGCTCGCGAGTGCCACGGCCAAGGGGATCTTCCTCACCTCCGGGGTGCTGTACTTCACCGAGGTCGTACACCTGGACGCGCTCGACGTCGGTCTGGGCCTCAGCGTGGCCGGCATCGTCTCCATGGGCCTCGGCGTGCTCGCCGGCCGCCTCGCCGACCGTATCGGCCCCTGGCCGGTGCTCATGGCCAGCCTGCTGGTCAGCGCAGCTGCCACGGCCGCCTTCCTGCTGGTGCAGGGTGCGGTGTCGTTCCTGGCCGTGGTCGTCGTCGCGATGGTTGCCCAGGGCGTTCTCCTGGTGGCCCGCGGCCCGGTCATCAACGCGATCGGCGGCACCTCCGCCCAGGAACTGCGGGCCTACGTCCGGGCGGTCACCAATGTCGGCATCACCGCCGGGGCGGCGCTGGCCGGCTGGGCGGTGCACCAGGACACCGTGCAGGCCTACCGGCTCGTGGTCGCGGCGGACAGCGTGTTCTTCCTGGTGGCCGCAGGGCTCGCATTGCGGCTGCCGAGGCCCAAGCCGGTGCCGGCGCTGCCCGGGCCCCGCTGGACGGCCCTTCGCGACCGCCCCTACCTCGCCGTTGCCGCGCTGGACGGAGTGCTGTCGATCCAGTACCGCGTGCTGACCGTCGCCGTACCGCTGTGGATCATCGACCACACCGACGCGCCGAGGTGGACGGTCTCCGGTGCCGTGGTCCTCAACACGGTGATCGTCGTCGCGCTCCAGGTGCGCCTCTCCCGCGGTGTGGACACACCATCGGCCGCGGGAAGGGCGCTGCGCCGGGCCGGTGCCACGCTGGGGGTGGCCAGCACGTTGATCGCATGCGTCTCCCTGGTTCCTGCGCACCAGGCGGTCCTGCTGCTCGCACTGGGCATCGCACTGCACACTCTGGGGGAGATCTGGCAGGCGGCCGGTGGGTTCGAGCTTTCCAACGATCTCGCTCCGCCGCATGCGCTCGGCCAGTACCTCGGAGTCTTCGGCATCGGCATGGGGCTCGCCGAGTCGTTCGCACCGGCGCTGCTCACCTGGCTGTGCCTCGGGTACGGGGTGCCGGGCTGGCTGGCCGTCGGGGCGCTGTTCGTGATCACCGGAGCGCTCGCGCCGACAGTGGTACGACGCGCCGAGGCCACGCGTACCCACTCCTCCCCAGCCCCCGCCCTGCCAGGCCCGGCCTCCGCCACCTGACCGGGAGCACGTCTAGCAACCTCCCTCCTCAGCGCCTCTCTTCCGATCTTCCGAAAGTGAGTCCTCCTGCCATGACGTCACAGCGCGCCGCGCTCACGCCGCAGATGTTGCAGTACGCCGAGAAGTTCGACGACCGCGGGGACATCAGGTGGCTGCCCTACCTGATGTACTTCCACCCCGCCGGGCACACCTCCGACGTCGTCCGTACGGACAAGATCGGCTTCCGCCTCTCGGAGGGACAGGGGCAACGCGCCTCAGCCGGCGGCGAGGTACCGGACGGCCCGGTGCGCCTGATCGCCGGAAGTTCCACGGTGTTCGGTATCGGCGCGAGTTCGGATGCCCACACGCTCGCTTCCCGCCTCTGGGACAAGCACGCCCCGTCCAGCCCGTGGCTCAACTTCGGGGGGCGCAGCTTCAATTCGGCGCAGGAACTGCTGCTGTTCACCCTCTATCGGCACCTCGTCCCCAGCATTGACGAGATCGTCCTGTTCACCGGGTTCAACAACCTCGGTCTCGCCCGGCTGCCGCAGCACCTCCAGGGGGACCACGGGGCCTTCTTCAACGGGCACGAGTACGCCGAGCAGGTCCGTGCCGCCCGGCTGGCGAAGTTCCGGGAGAACGGACTGTCCCGGCGGGCGGCGCACAAGGCGCTCGCAGAGCCGCAGACCGACCACACTCCGCCGTCGCTGGACGAGCAGATCGACCGGGCCACCGAGCTGACGATCCGCCACCTGGACAACTGGCGACTGCTCGCCGCCGGACTCGGCGCGAAACTCACCTTCGTACTCCAGCCCTTGGCCCCCTGGGTGAGGGAACAGCCTTGTTCCGAGGAGAGCCGCCTGTTCGCCGAGCTCGACGCCATCGCCGACTTCGGCCGTGCCTACGGTGACATCTGCACCGTCGACGCCGGGCGCCGCTACGCCCGCGCGCTGAGCGCCGGGTGCGAGCGCATCGGTGTGCCCTTCCTCGACATGAACCCGGTCCTGGCCGAGGCCGCCGATCCCGGGCAGTGGCTCTTCGTCGACCGCATCCACTTCACCGATGAAGGCCATGACATCGTCGCGGGCCTGCTGACCGACCGCCTCCGGCTCAACTGACCGACCGGCGCCTTGACGACATACACGCCCGGACCAGCTGCCGGCCGGACGTGACCTCCGCCCCAACCTGTATGGAGAGATCCCCACATGAAACTGATCCGCCGCATTCTCGACCGCATCTTCCGGCGCTCCCGCTCCAAGCGGAAGGGCCAGGACGCAACCATCTACCCGATGTTCTGAGCGGTGCGTACCCCTATGAATCCCGCCGTGGTGACCAATCCACCGCCCCTGACGCCGCGCTCGGCCTACGCCCTGCTGACCGAGCCGGAATGCCCGGCCGCCGAACAGCCGACGGCCGACCGCGTCCGTACCCACATGTCCGCGACATCCTCAGCCGCAGAGGATCTCACGTCTCTCACCATCGGCCGGCTGCGGGAGGCGGCCCGCGACTGGGCGGCGGCCGAGCGCACGCGCTTCCAGGCCCTCGCCGCAAGCGCCCGTGACGACTCCGAACGGCTGCTTCTCGCGCAGGGGGCCGCACTCGACTGCGCACCGCTCGGGCTGATGTCCGGAGCCTGGCTGCAGTGGCTGAGCAGCATGGCCACCGCGGACGCCCCGGCTGCGCTCGCGGCGCTCACGTTGTACGCCTCGGACGTGGGCGTGGGCCGTCCGAACGATTCCCGAGGAGCGGCCTTCGCCCAGCTGCTGCGTGCCCTGCGCGTCGCGGAGCACGCCCACCCCGCCGCCCGTCTCGCACTCGACCTCCGGATCGGGGAGGACGCCTTCACGCTGCCGGCCCTGCTGTTGTTGATGGGTCGCCGACCCGACGAGTTCCACGCCGAGATCCTCGGCGCTGACCTGTGCCTGCGCGAGGCCGGGCTGCTGCCTGCACTGGAACTGGTCGACCTGGCGGACGCCGCCGTCGAAACCTCCGACGTGGACCCCGGCCGGCCCCGGGCGCACGCCGATGTGCCAGGAGGGCTGACCGCGGCCGAGCGGGCACTGGAGACACTGGACGGCGGGTCCGGCGACCCGACCCGGGTCGAGGACGGCTTCCGCTGGGCGCTCGCCGTGCTGCGGTCGTGGAGCGAGGGCCTGCTGGGCCGGCTGACCGCCGTACTCGACCCCGCCCACCGGGCCGCGGAGATGCTCCGCGCGAGAGCCCGGGAGGGCTCGGTCTACCACCACGATCACGAGCTCGCCGGGCGCCCGCTCTCCGCGTGGTTGCGTGAGGCCGTCCACGCCCCGCGGCCCCTGCTCGACGCTCTGGCCACGAGCCCGCTCATCCGGCCCGGAAAACCCGAGCGCAGCCCCTTGCTCAACGGGCTGGTCGGCGAGCGCGGGCCCATGTTCCGGGTCTTCACCGAGACCGACCTGGAGATTCTGGGCAACTGGATACGCTCCCTGCCCGACACCACCGGTCACACCCCGGTGGACAAGGACGGCACGGCCTTGCCGGACGGCGCCCACGCCACCACTGTTCCGGGCCGGGGGAGTACGGCACCCGCGGCCGTGACCGGTGTCACCGGCGCCGGCTTCCCCCTCGGCCAGGGCGAGGACGGCGAGTCGGCAGAAAACGATCTCCCACCGACCGACCTGCGGGAAGCCTACGCCCGTCTGCAGCGACGGACCCAGACCCCGGCGCTGACCGCCTACGCCAGGAGGTACGTACACGGCTGGCTCGGCCGGGCCGCCCACCGCATGGACCAGGACGGTGTTCCGCTTCCCGGCCAGTGGCCCGCCGAAGGGTTACGTCCCTGGCTCGCCGACCAGCACGACCGGCACGCGGAAGAATTCGAGAGCATCGCGAAGGCCGAGCTGCCGACCCGGGAGGAGCTCATCGAGTCGACCGTACAACTGGCACCCCTGACCATGATCGACGGAGCCTGGCTGCAAGGATTCACCGACTACGGCCTGGCCTCGTCGGACATCGGCTTCTCCCTCTTCGAGACGTACTGGGACGAGCTCGGAAACGGCCGAGCCGACCTCAACCACGCCCTGATCTACCGCCAGTTGGTGGAGAGCATGGGTATCGAGCTCCCGCCCACCGGGACCGTCGACTTCGCCCGATGGCCGGGCTTCGAGGACCGTTCCTTCGAACTTCCCGTCTTCTGGCTCTGCATCGGCCGCTTCCCGAAGACCTTCCAGCCCGAGATCCTGGGACTCAATCTCGCCATGGAACTCTCCGGCGTCGGAGGCAGCTATCGCCGCGCCCGGCTCGCCCTGCGTGCGCACGGGTTCAGCACCCGCTTCGTGGACATCCACAACACCATCGACAACGTGGCCACCGGCCATTCCGCCTGGGCGGCCGACGCCATCGACAGCTACATGTCGACGATCGCACCGCCCTCCGGCACCCGTGCCCGCGAGGAGGTGTGGGCACGCGTCCGCACCGGTTACCGGGCGCTGAACCCGCCCGCCGGGTGGTCCGCCAGGCGAGCCCAGCGCCGCGCCGAGTCCGCAAGCCGTCCGTTGTGAAAGTGAGCACCGACATGCCCGATCTCGTACTGGGGATATCCGCCTTCTACCACGACAGCGCGGCCGCCCTGATCGCGGACGGAGCCCCACTCGCCGCCGCTCAGGAAGAGCGGTTCACCCGTGTCCGCCACGACCCCTCCTTCCCCGGCAACGCCGTCCGCTACTGCCTGCGGGAAGCCGGCGCCACTCTCGACGACGTCTCCGCCGTCGCCTACTACGAGGATCCGGAGCTCAAATACCAGCGAGTGCGGGCCACGTACCGCGCGACGGCCCCGCAGGGCCTCGCGATCTTCCGCCGTACGCTGCCCGAGTGGCGCTCCTGGAAGCGCACCGCCACCCGCCGTGTCCGTACCGAGCTGAACGCGCTCGGGCTGGGGCGTGTCCCAGAGGTCGGCGCACGCCGCCACCACGAGTCGCACGCGGCCTCCGCCTTCTTTCCCAGCCCGTACGAGAACGCGGCCGTGCTCTGTGTCGACAGCGTCGGTGAATGGGCCACCACCACCCTGTGGCACGGCACCGGTACCGCGCTGCGGCCTGTCGCCGAGATCAGATTCCCGCACTCGCTCGGGCTGCTCTACTCCGCCTTCACCTATTTCTGCGGCTTCAAGGTCGACTCGGGCGAGTACAAGCTCATGGGCCTCGCCCCTTACGGCACGCCGCGATACGCCGACCTGATCAGGGAACACCTCATCGACGTGAAGGAGGACGGCTCCTTCCGGCTGGACACCCGGTACTTCGAGTTCCTCTACGGACAGGTGATGACCGGCACGGCCTTCGAGAAGCTCTTCGGCGGGCCGCGCCGCCTGCCCGAAGCGGACCTCACCGAGCGTGAGTTCGACCTCGCCGCCTCGGTGCAGGCGGTGACCGAGGAGGTGGTGCTCCGGCTGGCCCGCACCGCCCGCCGCCTCACCGGGGAGAAACACCTGTGCCTGGCCGGCGGCGTCGCACTCAACTGCGTCGCCAACGGCAAGGTGGTGCGCGAAGGCCTCTTCGACGAGGTGTGGATCCAGCCCGCGGCCGGCGATGCGGGCGGGGCTCTCGGCGCCGCCACGGCGGTGGCGATCGAGCGCGGTGCCGGCCGGGACCACCTGTCCGGCGGACACGACGCCATGTCCGGATCACTCCTCGGTCCCGCCTACACCGGCGAGGAGATCGGCCGGACCCTGGACCGACTGGGCGCCTCCTACACCCGGCTGGACACCGGCCGGGTCGCTTCCACTGTGGCCGGACACCTCGCGGACGGCGCCGTCGTCGGCTGGTTCCAGGGACGCATGGAGTTCGGTCCCCGGGCGCTCGGTTCCCGGTCGATCATCGGTGACGCCCGTGATCCCAGGATGCAGTCCACCATGAACCTCAAGATCAAGTTCCGGGAGTCGTTCCGGCCCTTCGCCCCCTCGGTGCTGTGCGAGGACGTCAAGGACTACTTCGAACTCGACCAGGAAAGCCCCTACATGCTGGTCGTCGCCCCGGTCGCCGAGGCCCAGCGTGTCCAGCCGGAGCGGGCCACCGACGCCACCGGCCTGGACCTCCTGAAGGTCACCCGCTCCACCATCCCCGCGGTCACCCACGTGGACGGCTCCGCCCGCGTCCAGACCGTCAGCCCGCACAGCAATGCCCCGTACCACCGGCTGCTGACCGCCTTCAAGGAACGGACCGGCTGCCCGGTGCTGATCAACACCTCCTTCAACGTCCGCGGCGAGCCCATCGTCAACACTCCGGAAGAGGCCTACACCTGCTTCATGCGCACCGGCATGGATGTCCTGGTCCTCGGCGACCACCTGCTGCTCAAGCAGGACCAGCCCGCCTGGAGCGAAGAGGCCGACTGGCGGGAAGCCATCCCGCTCGACTGACACACCGCACCGCACCTTTCTGTCCGTGCCCCTCACTCACCCGAGAGACCCCCGTGCGAAACGTTCTGCTGACCATGACCTACGTACTGCTCCTCGCCCCGGCAGCCCTGGTACTCCGGCTGCTCGGCCGCGACCCCCTGGACCGCACCGTGGACCGCACCCGCGACTCGTACCTGATCACGCTCCCCAAAGCTCCCGTCACCGGCCGGACGGTGACCCGATGACCACCGCCTCCCGCCGTGCGCGCCGCCTCGCCTTCCTGGAGAGCAACCTCACCGGCACCGGAATGCGCGCCCTGCGCCACGCCGTGGACATGGGTCTGAGCCCCGTCTTCGTCACCTCCGACCCGGCCCGCTACGACGCCGAACCGGAGACCGCCCGCGCCATCCGCGAAACCTCCGAGCAGATCCTCGTCTGCGACACCCAGGACCCCGAGACCATCGCGAAGACACTGCTCACCGCCCTGGGACCGGGCGGCTCGTCCCAGGACGCCGGGCTGTGCGGCGTGATGACGGTGATGGAGTACTACGTGCCGACGGCCGCGGCCGTCGCCCACCGACTCGGCCTGCCCGGCATCGCCCCCGACGCCGCCGCCCGTGCGCGCGACAAGCTCCGGACCAGGACGGCCTGCGCCGAACACGGCGTGGCAGTACCTGGATTCCGCTTCGTCCGCTCCACCGACGAGATCGACTCCCTCCTCGAGGAGATCCCTCTCCCCTGCGTCGTCAAGCCGATCGACGAGTCGGCGAGCATCGGGGTACGCATCTGCCACACCATCGAGCAACTTGCCCAGGGGATCACGGAGATCGCGCAGAGCCCCGTGAACTCCAAGGGACAACCTCGCATTCCCGGCGCCCTGGCCGAGGAGTGCGTCTTCGGCCACGAGGTCAGCGTGGAGACCTTCACCTTCGCCGGAAGGACGACCGTTCTCGGTGTGACGGACAAGCTCCTCGGCACCACTCCGCACTTCGTCGAACTCGGCCACACCTTCCCCTCCACCGTCCCCCACGCCCAGCAGGCCGCAGACCTCGCCCTGGCAGCGCTCGATGCCATCGGCTTCGACTTCGGACCCGCGCACACGGAGGTGAAGCTGACTCCACGCGGCCCTGTTCTGATCGAGATCAACGCACGGACCGGCGGCGACTTCATTCCGGATCTCGTCGAACAGGCCCTGGGCATCCCGCTCTTGGAGCAGTCCATCGTCGCCCACAGCGGTGGTACTCCCGACCTGACCCCCACCCGGTCCGAGGGAGCCGCCATCCGCTTCCTCGCCGGCCGCGACGGCGTGGTCGCACAAGCCCCCGACCTCACCGTCATGGCCAACTTCCCCTCGGTGGTCTCCTACCACAGCAAGGCCCAACCGGGCCGCACCACCCGATACCCGCACAACAGCCACGAACGGCTCGGCCACGTACTGACACGCGCGGCGACCGCCTCACTGGCGGCCGCGGAAGCCGATGCCGCCCTGTGCCACCTGGCCCCGACCTACAGGTGATCCACACCGGCAGCGGAGCGGCCCTCCGTGCCGCGCTTGGTTCCTCCCGCTGCGACGATGAGCGGGAGGAACCACGCACGCCGCCGACCATGCGGGCGACCGAGGCGGCGCCACGGACGCAGAGGCTGAAGGGGGCGTTGCCGGGCAGCCGGTCTGATCAAGGCTTGGACTGCCGTGGCACGCCCGTCTACATCCGCCCCACAACTGAGCGAGTACGTCGTCCTGTCCCGGCCGCGCGGCCGGCACTCACGCCGGGGTCGCGGTCTCGTGGCTGCTGGAGGCGGTCGCCTTCCGGTAACCCGCGGCGACGTGGCCGTCCCCCCGGCGCTGACCCGCTGTATGCCCGGTCTGGCTCCTCACCGGCCGTGCCCGTCCGGCCGCGCCGCTGGCCCGCACGAATGACCCGCCCGCAGCGCTGGGCACCCCGCAGGACGCGTACGGGTTCCGGACCCTGCCTGGCAGGAGCGTGCTGCGGGCCGCCGCAGCGGTGATGTGAACGCCGGGGTCACCAGTCGACGTGCGCGGTGATCCAGGTGGCCAGTCCGTCTTCGTTGTCCTCCGGGGGCAGGTCAGGGCCGCAGGCGAGCGGGGTGTAGGACAGCTGCAGGTGGGTGAGGTAGCCGTAGGGGCCGTTGTCGGCTGCGGGTCCGAGTACTAGGGCGTGGGTGGGGGTGCGCCAGACACGGTGCGTCAGCGCGGGCCCGGTGACCAGGGCGGTGGACGACAGAATCGTCCGCTCGGGGGTGGTGCCGAGGTGTTCGGTCACTGCCTGTGCTGCTTGAGCGAGCACAGCCTCGCAGTCGTGGTCGGTGCATGGTCTGCGACCACTCCACCCGGGCTGCTGCTGCCAGTCGTCCATGAGGCCGTACAGCCATGGTCCATTTGCCATGTCCTCGTCGAGCGGGTCGACGGGGTACAACTCGCCGAAGACCAGGAAGTGCCGGGCGTCAGGGTGGCCGAACGAGCTGCGGCCGTCACTGCACAGCACGTGTCCGTACCCCGTGCGGAAGGAGTCACAGACCAGTTCGTGCTCCCAGCTCCATCCGCGTTGCTGCAACTCGGCATCGATCGCGTCACTGTCATCGGGGATCCGTGGTGCGGTCGGCAGGGCGATGAGCTCGGCGACGGCCGCGGCGGTCAACGGCCGGTGAGCGAGGGCATGTACGGGTATCGGCATACGGATCACTCTAGAAGCGGCGGTTGCCGAAGCGCTTCGAGCACGGGGTCGGACCGTGCTCTCTGCGAAGGCTTGGGTTCCATCGGCCGGGGCCCGGGCCCCCGGCGCGGCTGACTGCCGGCGCCCGGCACAGGGACGTCGCGCCGCCGCCCAGAAGCCCACCAGCCCGTCCACCAGCACCTGGCCCGCCTCCGGACGGACGCCTCCTGGCGTACCGGCCAACCCCCGGCCTGACCGGTTGCCTGCTACGCGCCACCCCGTCCGTTGCTCAGGTCAGCCACGGTGGGCAACCAGCTGCGCTCGCTGCACAAGGAGCCGCGCCATGACACCCGATCCCGTCGATGAGCTGCCGGGTACCTGTTGCCGAGGCGTGACCGATGAGCATCAGAGCGGGTTGAGGCGGGCCTTGAGCAGGCAGAACTCATTGCCTTCGGGGTCGGTCAGGACATGCCACTGCTCCTCCCCTGTCTGGCCGATGTCAGCCGGGCGCGCACCAAGCTTCAGAAGGCGTTCGAGCTCGGCGTCCTGATCGCGGTCGGTGGCGTTGACGTCGATGTGCAGCCGGGATTTCCCCTTCTCCGGCTCATCCCTGTAACTGAGGATGATCGTTGGCTGCGGACCGCCGAACCCTTCGCGCGGTCCGATCTCCAGCGTGCCGTCGTCCTCGCGATCGAGCACGACGAAGTCCAGGACCTCACACCAGAACCGCGCCAGCAGCTCAGGGTCGCGGCAACCGAGCACGAGTTCACTGATACGACATGCCATAACGAAACCTGCTCTCAGCCTGGGAACTGCCGGGGAGGCCACACACGAACCTCATGGGCTCCCAGCAGTGAAAAACAATCCTGCGACCGTACCGGACGAGGCGAGCACAGGCGAATGATTTCAGGGCCGACCCTGTTCGGGCAGCCGGGCAAGGCTGTTGGCCATGCAGTAGGGAAGCTGACTTTGAGACACAACCTAGTCAGTGGTGCCGGAGCGTCGGGTGTCCGCGTACACCCGTGCCCTCACCTCGGCACCGCTTGGGGTGCGCCACACCAGGGTGATGCCGGAGGTGGCCCACCCGCTGCCGGAGGCCGTCCATCATCGGAATGTCTCTTCGACGCCCGCAGTGGCGTCCAGAACCACCAGCCCGCGTTCTGCGACGTGCTGTTCGTCGATGCGCATCCCCCTGGCGACGACGCCGCACGGCGTGCGGTTCGCGGGCGGCCGCGCGACCGCCCGGACTATCGCCGTAGGCGTGCCGCCCGCGTCGCGCCGTGCGGAGCGTCGTCGTAGAGACGTCGTGGCATCCCCCTGAGACCGTGCTCGCCAGTGGGATCTACGCGTGCGACTACGGCGGCGAACGCTACTGGAGCACGGACGTGAAGGGATACCACTTCCCGCCACTGCCGTCGGGCTCCGGCGAGTACTGGACGCTGCAGAAGCCGGCGCATCCGAGAACTACCTCGGCTGGCCTGGACCGGGGCACGGAGTGGTGCTGAAGCCTCCAGCGGGGAGCGATGCTCGCCCAGGCGTGCTGCCTGGCGGGCTGGCGTTCGAGGCGAAGTTATGGACAGGGTGGGGGAGTCCGTTGCCCGGCCGGACGTACGGCCGAGGGCCTAGACCGGTTCGGCGGCCTTGAGGAGCCGCTGAGGCAGGTAGGGGGACTCGACCCGGATGTCCCAGCCCCGGCGGCGGGCGTGGCAGGCCAGTGCGAGGACGTTGAGGTCGATCGTGGCGTCGGGATCGTCGGCGCGGTCGGCGACCTGGTAGTGATCGCGGTGGGCTTCGAGGGCATCGGCCAAAGCCAGGTTGAAGCTCTCCTCGTCGCCCTCCACGAGCTGCGACAGCAGTACGGCCGGTGGCGGGAAAAAGCCCCACTCCTTGGCCTTCTCGACTTCCCGCAGTGCCCGCTCCGCCGCCGGCTCGGGATCCGCCCCCCTCAGGTAGGCGTGAAGGGCCTCCCGGAACGCGGCGAAGGCGGAGCCGTCCTTGCCCGCAACCGTAGGGCCCGCGAGGACCAGGGGAGCGAGGTCCTTGCGAACGCCGGTGATCAGGGCGAAGGCAGTGGCGTTCTCCCAGTTGCCGGCGCTCGCCTCCTCTCCCCGCGCAGCCGGGTAGCGCAGGTTCTGGCCGTCAACGGTCACCTCGGCCTCGGTGCCCGGCTCCGCCAGGGCGATGCGGAACAGGGCCGCCCCCAGCTGGGAGGCCAGCCGCAGGTTCGCGAGCTGGGCGTCCGTGACATCGGCGGAGTCCCCAGCGCGCCATTTGAAGAGGATCTCCTGATAGTGCATGGCGCTCCCGAGCCGCCATACGGCGAGGGGTTTTCCTTCCTCCGCGGTGAAGGCCTCCTGGGTGTACTGGTCGAACAGGGTCTCGCTCTCCGCGTTGACCGTCCGGTCGCATGCCGGCCGCTCCACCACCAGCGGACCTGCGGCCAGCGCGGCGACCGCGTCCGGGCGCCGGTCGCGGCCAAAACTCCCGACCCTTGGGCCACGGGCCTCGAAACCGGTGACCAGGGCGTGCGGGAGGTAGTCGGTGTGGAGGGCCGGCACCCAGCCCAGGGTCCGGTACGCGAGCGCGGCCAGGCCGAGCGGCAGGAGAGGGAGGAGACTGCTTGGCGAGGCAGTGGGGCCGTGAACGGTGGTGTGTGCGAGCAGGAGGCCGGCCAGACCGGAGTCGAAGGCCTCCCGGTCCTCGGCGGCCATGGCACGCAGGGCCCTCAGCGCCACGCTCTCCGGCCGGTCGAGGAGGCCTTCGCCGGTCTCCTCGGCCCGGCTGCGGATCCGGGCCAGCGCGGCGTCGATGGCGGCGAGCTTCGCCTGCGCGCTCGGCGGATAGTCCTCGTCGTTTCCGGTGTCGTCGAGAACCTGAGCCGTGAAGCCCGTGACGAGCTCGCCGGCCGGGCTTCCCTGTGCCTCCCCAGCGAACTTCTCACGAGCGAAGTGGAAGGCCTCACCGTGCCACTTGGCCTTGTCCCTGAGGATCGTGAGGCAGAACGCGTCGATCCACTCGCCAGGGGTGACGCTTTCCCCGGCGTCGGCCTCGTCGCTCGGGTCGTAGCTGATGCCGAAGTTCACGTAGTCGAGGAAGACCTGGAAGGTGCAGTGCGGGTAGTACGCTGCAAAGGAGACGGCGCCAGCCGCAGCCTCGGCCGCGTCCTTGAGAGCTGCCTTGGCCTCCGGGGTGTCGAGGCTCGGCGTCTCGACGGAGAGGGCACCCAGGTAATCGAGGAACTCGTCGGCGATCGACTGCCATTCGTAGGTGGCCATCCGGCCGGCCTTCGACATGGACCGGACCTGTCCCCCGATCCGGTTCGCGAAGTCCTCGCGCGCCGCCGATACGACTGCCTCGCCTACCTGATGACGCTCTATCCGCACTGCTCTACTCCTTGACGCCGGTCCGTGCGGACAGCCTAGGACCTGTCCGACCGATCATGTGACTACCGCTTGCCGGGTCGTCGATGTTGGCGTGGGGCGGGGTGATCTGACGGATGCCGAGTGGGAACGGCTGCGTTCGTTCCTTGTGGCCAGTAACGGGCGTTGTGGCCGGTGGCGGCATGACCGGCAGGTGATCAACGGGATGCTGCGCCGGGCGCGGACCGGGGTGCAGGGGTGTGACCTGCCCAAGCGGTTCGGCCGGTGAAGGGATGACGTCGGCCGATACCGGTACTGGTCCGACCGGATGGTGCGAGCCGCGGCCGAGGAGGCCGGCCCAGCCTTGGAGCGTGCCGGCAGTGGTCGTTCACGCTCCGTCTGCCCATGGTGCAGTTCCAGCTAGGCCAGGGCGCCCGCACCCAGAACCGCCTGCGCAACGTTCGTCGGAACATACGCCTCGAACGATGCCGTGCTCTGCCACATGCGGACTCAGTGCGGCGAGGGCCGACAAGTGGGCGTCATCCTCTTCGGCAGCCTGGAACACGTGACGGATGCCGGGTCGGCGACGTGATCGACGACGGCTGGCTTTCGTCCCCGGCCCCCGCGATCGAGGAGTTGCTGCGCAGCCGAGTAGCCGAGAACACCGGCCAGTGGGATGACTGCAGCAAGGTGGTGCGCCGAGATCTACGCCAACCTCGTCCTGGACGACACCCGCTGCTACCGCCTGCAGGACGACCCCCTTCTTCACGGTACACGGAACCAACCCCCGTGCCGTCGCCGTGAACCATGACGGGGTGTGACCGAGATACGCGCCAAAGGGGCAACGAGATGATCTTGAAGCTCTGATGCGCTCGGACTCACCTGCGACGGCGGGCGGCAGGGTCGCGTTCGCCGACGTGCCGGGCGACTGCGTCGAGGCCGGGGCGGGCGTACCGCTCCAGGGAGCGGACGGAGGCGTGGCGGGAGCGAGCCAGCCGCATCGGGGTCGAGGTGCCGTCCTCCGCGTCGTGCGTCAGGGCACTGTGGCGGAGCCGGTGAAGCGTCCAGCCGTCCAGATCCTCGATGTCGTCGGGTGAGGCGAGGGGGTTGGCCAACAGCCGGGTGTTCTCCTCGAAGATTTCCTCAGCTCGGCGGTAGGAGAGCCGGCCCCGACCGGTCTCCGGGCACACGTCCAGCGTCGGCGTTCCGGCCGGGGCCTTGCGGTCGGTGAGGAACAGCGGGCCGCGGGCCACCAGCCGATCGCCTTGCGCGCGATGGACAGCTCCCGGTTGACGGTGTCGGCGTCCATCACGTCCGCCCGCGCCGCCGCCGGTTCGGCCAGCACCTCCGGCAGCGCCGGGTCGTCGATCGCGGCGACGGGGAAGACGGGCGGCTTCGCGCCTCGGCGGGCGGGTCCGGTCGGCGCCGGTTCGCCGGCGAGCATCCACCCCCAGGTCGTCAGCGAGATCCGGTAGATCCGCGCGGAGGACTTCGCGATGCCCGCGCCGGTGAGGTACCGCTCGACCGCCGCGGTGTACGACGCGGGCGGGGCGGACAGGGGGATGACGCGGGCGCGCGGCAACCGCACCGCGCCCCAACTCCCGATGTCGGTCACTGGTTCGATCGCCATGCCCGCCCTGACCTGCCGCAGTAAAACCGGTATTTACTGCGGCAGGTGCGAACGCGTCTCCGCGATCGAGCATCCGCCCGAATGCGCTTCTGCTGTGGGGACTTGAGGGGAGGGGACTGTCAGTGCCCGGCGCCAGCGTGCTTACCTGGGTCATGCCCCCAGATTTTCCGTTACGGGCAGGCACTCGGCGAGCAGGTCGACGATGTCGCGCCAGGCGCGCTGCGCGTGTTGTGGGTGGTAGCCGACGCCGGGGACCACGGGGTGGCCGACCGGCGGGTGGTGGAAGGCGTGCAAGGCGCCGCCGTAGACCGCGAGGCGCCAGTCGACGCCCGCGGCCTGCATCTCAGCGGTGAACGCGTCCCGTTGCGCGGGCGGCATGATCGGGTCTTCCGACCCGACCCCGGCCCACACCGGGCAGCGAATGCGCGCCGCCTCGCCCGGTCGACCCGTGGTCAGTGCGTTGACTGTCCCGATCGCGCACAGGCTGACGCCGTCGCGCCCGAGTTCCAGCCCGACGGCGCCCCCGGTGCCATAACCGACGGCGGCGATCCGGTCGGGGTCGGTCCGCGGTTCGGTGCGCAACACATCGAGCGCCGCATGGCCGATGCCCCGCATCCGCTCGGGATCAGCGAGCAGCGGCAGGCAACGGGCCAGCATCTCCTCAGGGTCGCCCAAATAGCGCCCGCCATGAAGGTCGAAGGCCAGCGCTATATATCCCAGCTCGGCGAGAGCATCGGCCCGGCGGCGCTCGACGTCGCTGAGCCCCATGCCCTCTGGTCCGAGCAGCACCGCGGGCCGGCGGTCGACACCGGCCGGGAGCGCGAGGTGCCCGATCATCGTCAAACCGTCGGCCGGATACTCGACCGTACGCGTCGTAATCGTCGTCATGAGACTGGACTGTAGTGATCGTCGAGCCCGGTCCGGCCGGTGTTCTGCCGCTGGCAGAACAGCGCGGGTATCCCTCTGAAATACGGCGAGGGCTGACGAGAACCGTCACAAACCCCGTCCCCACGGCAGCGCTATCGGATCACCTGCCTCGGCCACGGTGTTGGAGGCTGACCCTCACAGCAGGATTCCGGGGTATACCGGCCCGCTCCCGTGAAGGGCGACACCAGCTAGTTCACCTCACGGTTCAGGCGGCCTGGCCGAGGTCGGCGGGGGTCAGGTCCTGCTCGCGCAGTGGGGTGAAGTCGACGTCGAGTTTCGCGTCGTACGCCTCGGGCTGGATGCCGAGTTCGTGGGTGCTGTACTCGCCGAACCGGTTGATGTGTTCGGTCAGGTACGGCGAGATGTGCGCCAGGTCCTCCGGGTCGATCTCCCAGCCCTCCTCCAGCAGCTGCCGCACGATCTCCGCGATGTCCAGGACGTTGTGGAAGATCACCGCGTTCGTGAGCAGCGCGTTGAACTTCATCGCCTTCTCCTGCTCGATGGGGTCGTTGTCGGCGATGACGCCGCGGTTGCCGAAGCCGATCCACTGGGAGAACCGGTTGAACGACTCCACCTCGTTCGTCGCCGCCGTCACCCGCCGGCGAAGCGGCGCGTCCGAGGGGTAGCGCAGCAGCTGGACAGTACGGATCACGCGGCCGACCTCGCGGAAGGCGGCGTAGGTGGCGTTCTTCCGTGACCCGGAGCGCAGCCGCCTGAGCAGCGTGGATGAGGAGATCGTGCCCTCGCGTACGGAGACGGCCACCCGCATCAGGTGGCAGAACTGGGACTCGATCAGGTCGAAGTCGATGACGTGCTTACCCGGTTCGCCGAACAGGGCGTCGATGTGCACGTACTCCGTCTGCTTTGAGGGCCGGTAGAAGGTCAGTTCCTTCCAGTTCCTGATCCTGGGCATCAAGTCGAAGCCCAGCAGGTGGGCGAGCGCAAAGACAGGGAAGCTCTGGCCTTGGGTATCCGCGTGCACGGTGGTCGGCTGCACCTCGCTGGTGTTCTTCAGCAGGCCCTCGATGATGTAGACGGCCTCCCACACGCCGCATGGGAGTGTGAACAGCGCGATGTGAGTGTCCGAGACGTGGTGGTAGGCGATGCCGCCCGGCTTGCCGTACCTGACGCTCGTCTCGGACAGCAGGTCGTCGAGATAGGTGTCCATGCGGGTGCCGTCCGCCGCCACCGCGGTCCCGTCGCCCCTCGCCTGCGAGATGTCCAGGCGGGCGTGCGCGTTCACCAGGTCGGCGACCGCCTCGTACAGCAGCACGATCGAGAAGTGCTTGTTGGCGACGTACGACAGCTCGTGTCCGCTCACGCCGGGGATGTGCCGGGCGGCCTCGTACGGACCCATGTTGGTGCCCTTGACGAACGTGACGATCACGTAGCGGCCCAAGGGGTCGGTGAGCTTGGGCTCGTTCCCCGATGGCGGGCCGAAACGGCGCCACCACTCCACCCAGTACGCGGTCCGGGCCACGATCCCCATCAAGGAACGCTCCGGCATCCTCGCCTTGATCTCCTGCTCCAGCCGCTTCGCCGAGGGCCGCTGACCGTCAGCCCGGAACGCCTTCAGGGAGGGGATGCCCGTCTCCGGATCGATGACCAGGCCCTCGTTCTCCGAGTACCCGGCGTCCGCCGCCGCGGCAGCGTTGCGCAGCTTGTCCTCCAGCTGCCGGCGGAAGAACTTCGCGTCGAACTCGGCACTCTCGCCCGGCTCGCACAGGCCGACCTCCACCAGGTAGGACCCCAGCGTCTCCTGGACGACCTCCCGGGCCAGCAGCTGCTCGGACCAGTCGGCGTACTCCTCCGAGCCGACCACCGCGACGTCGCCGGTGCGCAGTTCCTCGGCGAGCGCGGTGAAGACCATCGCCTCGAAGTGCTTACGCACGAACTGCCCGGTCCGGGTCTTGTCGAGGACGGCCTTGCGCCAGTTCTGGGTGGCGAAGGAGATGTCGACCTCCTTGCCCTCCTCGTTGAAGGCGGTGATGTACTCGCCGCGGGCCGCCTGGTGACGCTGGGCGTGCGCGAGCGCTTCCAGCACCCGGCTGTCCTCGCTGGTCGCGGTGAACTTCAGCTTGTCGTTGTCGGCCAGGTCGAACATCACCGCCCGGTCCCGGCCGATCTGCCCGTACAGCAGCGCTTCCCAGAAGTCGCCGTGGTGAGCGGAGACCTTCTCGATCTGCTCGTACTGCTTCGCGAAGCCACCGAAGGCCTCCACCGCGCGGGTGACCGTGCCGAACCCGCCGGCCTGCACCACCTGGGCCTTCACCAGGGAGAGGACCGCCGGGGAGACCCTGCCCTCCAGCCGCGTCGCGACCTCGTCCACCGACGCCTCCCCGTCCAGGCCCGCCAGGGCCTGGCGGGCCTCGGCGGTCATCGCAGCGGCCTTCGTGAGCGCCTCCTGGGCCGGGCCGCCCTCGTCGATGTGCTTGAGCACCGTGCGGTAGTCCCCGATCAGGGCCTCGACGATTTCCCGCTCGGCGAGCCGGATCTCCTCCAGCTCCGCCTTGGCCTCCTTGATCTTCGTCGCCACGCGCTTGCAGAACATCGTCGCCAGGTCGTCCCGCACCCGCATACGCGCCTTGTGCGTCAGGGCCGCGACCAGCGCGATGCGCTTGACGGGGACGAAGTCCCGCAGCTCCGAGGCGTCCGCCGCGGCCGCCTCTCCGGCGAAGTCGGTGATCTTCCCCGCGGCGACACCGTCCATCCACACGTCGGTGTCGCCGAGCTCGTCCAGCCATTCCAGACGCTTGGTCAGGTTCTTGAAGTGCGACCAGGTCGGGTCCTTGGCGGGCTTCTTCAGCCGGTTGAACAGCGTCGTCCCGTCGCTGTCGCGCTCCTCCAGCAGCCGCATGAGCCCCGCCCGCTGAGCGGCGCTCATGCGGTCGTGGATACCCGCGCAGATCGAGGCGTTCACCTCGGTGCGAATCTTCGAGGCCATCTTGTCGAAGGTCGAGAACCCTGGCAGCTCCAGCCCGGCCTCTACCACCTTCTCCAGCGCGATGTTGATCAGATCCGCCGGGCGGTTCTTCGCCGCGGCCTCCTTACGGATCGACTGCTCAACGATCCTCCGGGCCTTGGCCTGGTCATACGTCACGCCGGCCTGCTTGCGGACCAGACCACGGTGGTGCTTGGCGGTCCGCTCCGCCCGGTACACCGGCAGCTCCACCGCCCGCCGCACGAAGCCCCACCACCATCTCCGGGACATCCTCCAACGCCGGGAAACACCCCATACGCCGGTACGACTTCAGCATCAGCAGCAGCGCCAGCAGATGCTCATCGCAGTCCGTGGAATCGGCCGCCCACTCCAGCTCATCGCGGCTCGGCGAGAAGAACAGATGCAGCTCATGCGCGGTGATCAGCCGCTTGAACCGCGGATACGCGGTTCGTTCAATCGATGTCACAACCCACACCAGGCCCCAGACGACGCTCAACATCACCACCAACGACACTGAGCCGAATGGGCGACGGGGGCCGGGCGCTCAGGGCTTCAAGATCATCTCGTTGCCCCTTTGGCGCGTATCTCGGTCACACCCCATGACGGAGGCGCCCCAGGCCCCGGCGGCTATCCGTACCCTTCGCCGAGTTCCTCCGCTGGAATGAGGACGGTAGCGGCGTCGCAGTCATGGCATGCCCGTGCACCAGCTGGCATCAGGGCGTCCAGGACCTCTGAGGCGCTCAGCTCCGTTCCTCCTTTGCCGGCGACGTGGCGGCACGTGGCATCGTGCACGATCGTCCGCCCGCGACGTTCCGGTGCCGGCCCGACGACCCAACCAGGGGCCGGTGCCGGCGCGGGCAGACGGCGAGTCGGCACGGCGGAGAGGTCCACCCCTCGATCGGCGTGAGCTGCGGATCGGCCACCCGGACGGCGTACTCGGCCGCCTCGACGCCCTCCCGCCTCGCCGTCCCCGCCGGCACCCTCACCAGGTATCGCCACCTGTACAAGCCAGGAACCTCCCGACGCTCGTGGAGCCGTACCCGCACCGTCTGCCCATCAGGCAGCGTCAGCGAGATTTCGGCCGAGGCGGCACCGGCCGACCGCTGATCACCGCCCGCCGCCTCCACCTACCGCACCCCGGACTCCAGCTCACGCGCCCGAACGCGCAGGGCCACCCGGTGGCTGGCCCCGGCCTCGCGCCAATGCGGGCGCCACCACACCTCTACTGACAGCTCCAGCAGGCGCCGCCGCATCTCTGTCGTCCGTCCTCGTTGAGCTGGTTCGGCGAGAGCACGAAGGTGCGGCTCCAGGCGCGCGGCGCGGTGACCAGTTCGTCGGGGAAGGCGGGACTTTGCACCCCAGATATTGCATCGTGTGTTCGATTGCTGGTGCATCTGCACTGGTGGAAGTGGTGGTGGCGCGTTGTTCTGCAACGACGGTTGTTGGTGTGCCGGCGACTTTGAGTGAACACTCGCTCGCCATCGAGGATTATTCGTGCTGGTCGGAGGCGTAGCGAGCTGGGGGCATGAACGGTCGTCGGTCCGCTCCGCCCGGAAGGGCCGCGGTTCCGGCACGCGGGTTGCACCGCGCTCTTTCCCCACGCCTTGATCGTTGAAGGCCTTGAGGGCGGCGGTTGCACCGTCGGGGGCGTCGCAGGCCGACGAGCCACTCCGGGCAGGCGGTCGACTCTGACGCGTCAGAGCGCTATGCCCTCATTACCTGGATATTCTATGAAGTGTGATCGCGTCTGGACGGCTGCGGCTCCGTCGACGCCCCGGCCCGGGAAGATTTGTGCGGCTGTCGCCGGTCATCCTGACCGTCGTCATCGCCAGCCTGGCATACACCACTCCGCCGGAGATGGCCTTCAGCCGCCTCCTGCCCGCGGCGCCGGCCCTGGCCGCCGCCATGTGGCCGGTGCTCCCCACCGTCCTGCTCGGGACGGTCTGCCTCTTTCTGATGATCGGCCTCAGCCTCGTCTTCCCTGATCTGGGGACGTGGTGGACGGCCGCGGGGATCATCGCGGTTACCGTGGCCGCCGCGTACGGAAGCCATGTCCGGCTCCAGCGGGAGCGCACCCTCTTCCAGGTACGGCTCGTTGCCGACGCGGCGCAGCAGGTGGTGCTGAGCCCTATGCCACGCCGCTTCGGCATCATCGAGATCGAGTCGCTGTATCTCGCGGCCGCGGCAGAGGCTCGCATCGGCGGGGATTTCTACGAGGTGGTCGACACCCCATACGGGGTCAGGCTGCTCATCGGTGACGTGCGGGGCAAGGGCCTGCCGGCAGTGGGGGCAGCCGCGGCGATCGTCAACGCCTTCCGGGAGGCGGCTTACGGCGAGACCGACATGGTCGACGTCGCACGCAGGCTGGACGCCAGCAGTGCCCGTTACAACGCCGCCTTTCCTCCCGAGGGGCCGATGGAGCGCTTCGCCACCGCCCTTCTCGTCGAGATCCCGCACGAGGGCAGACGTATCGACATCCTCAACTGCGGACACCCCCCGCCGCTGCTCCTGAACCGCAGGAAACTCCGTGTCCTCGAGCCCGCCACCCCCTCGCCACTGCTCAGCCTCGCGGAGCTCATCGGCGATCACTACAACGTCGACACCTTCGACTTCGCCCCCGGCGACCTGCTGCTCCTCTACACCGACGGGATCGCCGAGGCCCGCGCCCACGACGGCGAGTTCTTCCCGCTGGCAGCTTGGATGCGCCGACAGCCCCCGACACCGCCCCGCGAGCTGCTCACGGCTCTTCACCGCGAC
This sequence comes from Streptomyces sp. CB03238, assembly GCF_002099185.1. Lineage (NCBI taxonomy): Bacteria > Bacillati > Actinomycetota > Actinomycetes > Kitasatosporales > Streptomycetaceae > Streptomyces > Streptomyces sp. CB03238. The sequence goes on from NZ_NBCN01000015.1 coordinate 123,225, forward strand.
CTCCTCCGCTACAGCAGAGGACGCCTTGACGACGACATCGCCGCCCTCGCCGTACGCCTGTGTGAGCCCTGAGGTACGGAGTTCCGGTGCGCGGCCCGCGCCACTCAACCTCGATGGCACACACTCGAGGCCCAGTGGCGCAGGACAATCGTGTGATTGTCTCGCCTGGGTTGTCGCCGTACAGAGCGGCGATGAGCAGCGGGTGGCGGACGTCCGATGCGACGTCGGTTGCCTCGCTCACGAAGGCGAGGGGGATCAACCCACCGAGCCTGTACGCCGCCTTCGGCGACAAGCGGCACCTGTTCGACGAGGCCGTCCAGCTGTACGTGCACACGTACGGAGCCCCTCCGCCGCAGGGTCCGGACGCCTGTTCGGCCATCGCCGCCATGCTGCGGCACCTCGCCGCCGACTACACCGACGCGAGCCACCCGCCGGGCTGCCTCATCATCACTGGGCGACCAACTGCACCCCTGGCTCGCAGGACGTGAAGGACCAGCTGCGCGCAATGCGCGAGGACACGAAGGCGCAACCCCGCGGCCATCACGCTCGCCAGTACCCTCATCTGACTCAGCCGGTGGCACCCGCATTTCGGCGGCCCCCGTTGTCGCTGTCGGGTGGGGCGGGGCCACCCCGCCAGCTCCTCCAGGAGCCGGTCCCACCGGGGCTGTCAGTCCTCGCTCGTAGGGTTGCGGCATGTCTGATGCTTTCACCGTCTTGTGGACCCATGACACGTGCCGTGCCCTGCGCAAGGCAGATCGCGTGGGCGAGCGGCCGCCTGTTGCCTTCAGTGGCGTCCATTCCTCCCTGCCCGCCTGGTCGGGCGCCCGTGTGGGGGACGAGGTGTACGCGCTGTATGTCAACCGATGCGTCGTATACGTGGTGAGCCGGATGCGGGTGATCGACATGGAGCGGCGCCAGTGCTGCGGCAGCACCCCGTCGACGTGGCAGGACCCGGCGTTTCCCGGGCACGGTGACTGGTCGATGCTCGGTGCCGACGGCTGCGGTGCCGCGGCGGTGCACGTCCCTCGACATGTTCCGGACGGCGGCGGCCGACGTCGACTGGTCCGGCTTCCGCAGGGACCACCCGGAGGCCGAAGCCGCCACGGGGGCTGTCGACCCCGCTCCTCACGGCGCTGGAACGGGCCTTCGGCGACCAGGACACGTCCGACCGGTCGTGAGACGACGACGGCCGGATGGGTTCTCGGCGCCTGAGTACGGGAGGATGAACACTGAGTACGCCGCCCGATGTGGCCCGGCCACGCCGCTGGTGGAATGAGCAGCATGATCTCTGACGCACCCCGGCGGGTGAACATGCGGCACGTCGCCAACACCGGCGCGGCCCTCGCCGCGACCTTGCTGCCGCTGGCCACCGCCGTCCTGCTGGCCAAGACGATGGCCGGTGACCCCCTGGCGCCGGTCAACACGCTGATCACCACCGGCGGCCAGCGTGCGCGGATCTCACCGTCGGTATGGCGCCGATGCGGCAGGGCCACGCTGTCCGAGTGGAAGGGCGAGACGCCCGGGCGTACACGCTGCGGGCGACCGGTACCGCGCCGGCCATGGCGCTGGAGCGCGGAGCGGCTGCGTACCCCCGCCGTTCTCGTGGCTTCCGGCGCGGCCACTGCGGCGAAGCAGGGCGAGTCCCGCGCGGATGCGGGCGAGAGCCGGTGACGCGGCGGTGCCCATCCGGTTGAGGCACGCGCCAGAACGTGGTTCGCGGTGGCGTCGTTCTCCTGCCAGGCGGTGAGCAGGGTGCGCACGCGGCCGGCGCTTCGCGGGCGGGTCCGGCGAGGTGACCACCTGCTCCCCCTCAATCCCATGCGTTGAAGAGCAGTCCGCCCAGAGTGGTGATGCCGTAGGAGCGAACCTCGCGCCATTCGCCCTGAGTGAGCACTGAAGTGTCCACTCCGGAGAGTGGTGTGGTGAGCCGTTCGCGGTCGAGGACCACAAAACCCTCGTGGGTAAAGGCCTGGGCCCAAGGGGGCGGTGCTGCGAACTCCTCGTCGTACCAGTCCCGGCGTTCCTTGGCGAACGCGACCCAGGGGTAATGGGCGTGGCAGAGGATGATGGTCTCGTCCGCGCCGTCGTGGATCGACGCACTGTGGAATGTGCGGGGGTACGCCTGTTCCTCCACCTCGCCCACCCTGCCCCCGGTGATGCGGGCGACTGTGTACAGCGCGGTACGGAATGCCCGCAGGTCGGTATCGGGAAGGTGACCGCCCTTCGGCCGAAGGAACCCTGTCGCGCCCCGCGGCAGCATGAAACCCGTGCTCTCGTCCTTGGCCATGTGCCCATCCTGCCGCGTGCGTTCGCGTGCGGTCCGTGAGCCCTGCCCGGCGAGGGCGCGGCCGGGCGAGGGGCCCCGGTTCTACTGCTCCCGGCCGGCCGGCTGCTTGTGGCGCTGGTAGTAGCGCGCGACGCGGGCGCGGTTGCCGCAGCGGGCGGCGGAGCACCAGCGGCGGCGGGGGTTGGCGGGCAGGAAGAGCATCACGCAGTCGTCGGCTTCGCACTCTCTGAGCCTGCCGATGGCGGGGTCGGTGAGCAGGTCGGCGGCGGCCTCGGCCAGCAGGGCGGCGAGGCGGAGGCCGAGCGGGCCGGTGCGACGGAACGTGGGCGTGACCCTGCCACCGTCCCATGTCAGTTCGCGGACGGCGGGCGCGGCGCGCTGGGCATCGGTGAGGGCGCGCAACGCGGCGGCAGGGGGCTCCTGCCCGTGGAGCAAGGCGTGCACCGCCCTCTCGGTGTGGTCCCGCACGGCGTGGATGGCCGCGAGGTCGGCCTCCGTCGGTACGTCGCCGCCCCTCTCCGAGCCGATCCGCTCCTCCTCCAGCGCCAGCCATGCCACCAGGCGCTCCGGCGTGTCGAGCAGGTCGGTACGGCCTTCGGCGCTCGCGGGGCGCGTGTTGACGAGGTCCAGGGCCAGGGGCTCACCGGTGAGCGGTTCGCTGTCGCGCATACGGCTAACGGTACATGAGTCGGTTGACGCATTAGTCTGCACACGCCTATACCTAATGGGTAAACACATCATGGAGGCATGTGAAATGATCGTTCCCGCAGACCTTCCCCGCATACCGGTGCCCGCCCGCTCCACCCACCGCTTCGTCGAGGTCGCCGACGTGGAGGTGTTCTACCGGGAGTCACTGCCCGAGCGCGCCGACGCCCCGGTCCTCCTGCTCCTGCACGGTTTCCCCTCCGCCTCGCACCAGTTCCGGCGGCTGATCGACACCCTCGGCCGGCACTACCGGGTGATCGCCCCCGACTACCCAGGCTTCGGGCACACCCGCACCCCCGACGGCTTCACCTGCTCCTTCGAGCGCCTGGCCGACATCGTCGAGGGCTTCACCGAGCAACTCCGACTGACCCGATACGCCATGTACCTCTTCGACTTCGGCGCCCCGGTCGGCTTCCGCCTGGCACTGCGCCACCCCGAGCGGGTCACCGGACTCGTCGTACAGAACGGCAACGCCTACGTCGAGGGGCTGTCCGACGCCGCCCGTGACTTCACCGCGCTCACCCCCGACACCCCCGGCGCCGAGCAGACCATCCTGGGCCTGTTCACCCTCGCCGCCACTCGCGCCCAGTACGAGGGCGGCGCCGCCGACCCCACGCTGGTCGCACCGGAGGGCTGGCTGCTCGACCAGTACTTCCTGGACCAGCCCGGTCGCAAGCAGGCCCAACTCGCCCTCGCCTACGACTACAAGAGCAACATCGCCACCTACCCCGACTGGCAGGCCTGGCTGCGCGAGCACCGCCCGCCCACCCTCATCACCTGGGGCACCGGCGACCCCTTCTTCCCCGAACCCGGCGCCCGCGCCTACCTGCGGGACGTACCCGAAGCGGAACTCCACCTGTTCCCCACGGGCCACTTCGCGCTGGAGGACCACCTACCCGACATCGCCCCGCTCATCGCGGGCTTCCTCAACCGCCTCCCGACCTGACCGGCCCGCCCGCCCCGCCGCCCGTCGATTCCTCTGGCCGGCAGAGCATCGGGCACCATGGCGCCAAACGCGGCCGAGAGGAGCGCGTCTGCAGGACCGAGCTCTGTGACACCGGGCCGTTCGAAGGCGCTTCACAGCCTTCTGGAGTCGAAGCGATAGGCGGAGGCCGAACTCCTGGCTGGTACGGACGTGTACGTGATCACTCCTGTATGGATGAACGAACCGGACGTCCCGCCACACCAACCGGTCGCCGACGACAGGCACAGTCTGCTGATGGCGGACGACTCCAACCCGGAGTTCCGTACCTACTACCGTCTCTCCGCCGCCAGGCGGCCCTGACAGCGCGGCTGCGTCGATGATCTGCTGAGTGACGTAGCTGACGCCAAAGTGGCGGATGTCCTGAGCACCGACATCACGTTGCAGCGCATACATCACCCTTACGACGGCGGCGCCGACGTCTTCCTTGCCGAGCCAGAGGAACGGGTCCGGATGGGAGCCCGTCACGCCGCCTGACTCTCCAGCCACCCAGCCGGTTCGGGGCCGCCCCCACCGGCGCGCCGCGTCGTGCTGCCGACGCCCGCCCGCTGCCCCGCGCTCTGACCAGTAGGAGGCCACTGACGCCGCCCCATCCCAGCACAGCGGGAACGCCCCGGAGCCTGTACCGGGCAAGCAGCCATGCCGGCAAGGCGCCGAGGAGGCAGAGCGCACCCACGCCCCACAAACCGGCTACGACGAACCACAGCGGGCGCTCGGTGGCCAGCGGACCGGCGGAGATGCTCAGCCCCACATCACCGCCTACGGCCCGGTGTAGAAGTGCAACCCGGCGAACGCGGCCGCCCACAGGCACGCGATACGCCCCCACAGCGTGGACGGTTCGGCGCCCGTTCCCTCCGGTTGGCGTCTCACAGCCGGCCCGCATGGCCATCGCGCCTGTCAGCGCACGGGCCATCCGCTTCCTGTGGTGACACGATGAACGCCGTGCCCTTGGCGAGATCAATGCTGGTGCGGGGCGGCGCACCGTCGCTCTCGTCGTCCCGCCGCAGCAGCTCCACCCGCCGCTGCTCCAGCTCCACCGTCTTGTTTCCGTTCACGACCGCCGTGAATTCATCAAAGGCGATGTTCGACAACGACCGCCCGGTGCGCCTGCGTAGCCACGGAATCAAGCCCAGCCCCGTGAACCATCGCCACACGCTCTCCACCAGGGCGAACAGGACCAGCAGAGACGCGAACGCCGGGAACGACATGAGCAAAGCCGTCACAGATGGTCCCTCATCGTCCTCAACACAGTTGACTGCCGGGAAACAGCGGAAGGGTCGGCGGCGTTCTGATCGGACGTGCGGACCGCGAGAGCTGGGGACGCCGGCCATCGGGTCCGCGCGTGGACCGCTTGCACAGACAATCCGGCACCCAGCCCGGCAGCGTCGGATGTCACCCGGATGGCTCCCCATCTCGCGGGCAGTGCGCTCTGCCCAGAGCGGCACACGCCGCTCGGCCCCCTCGACCACCGTCGTGGTACTCATCTCGCTGATCGACATGGGCTCACTGTTCCGGATCCACAGCGCGCAGGGATCAGACTGGCGCGTGATCCGCTTCCCCCATGCGGCGGAGGCGCCGCCATGGAGATCCACCGCATGGCGGAGTGCCGTCGGAGCAGGCCGGCTTCGGTTGACCTGCCGGACAGCACGCCCAAGACGAGGGTTTCTCTTGGTGGCGGAGGCCGGTCTTGACCGGCTCGGGTGCTTGTCAGAGGGATGCGCGAGTCTCTGGGCATGACGTATGACCTGGCCGTTTGGGAAGGCGAGCGACCGGCGGATGACCTGACCGCTGGTGAGGTCTTCACCGACTTCTCCAACCGCTACATCGATGGGGAGCACGATGACCCTCCGACCGAGCGCATCGCCATTTACGTCGCCGCGCTTCTTGAGCGGTGGTGCGACATCACCGAGGACGAGGAGGACGCTTCACCCTCGACCGGCCCGTTGATCGATGAGGCCAGTGGCCCGCTCATCTACTTCGCAATGCGTTGGAGCATGCGGGAGGAGGCATCGGCCTACGCGGTAGATCTGGCGGACTCGATGGGCCTGGTCTGTTTCGACATGCAACTGGACCGGCTCAGGCCCTGACCGGGGTTGCCAGGCCGCGGTAGCCGATCAGGAGTGCCGCAAGGCCGACGAAGCCGAGGAAGTGCTCGGCCCGGCGCTCGTAGTGGCGGTGTAGGCGGCGGCATCCGGCCAGCCAGGACACGGTTCTCCCGACGACCCAGCGGTGTCGGCCCAGGCGCTGCGAGGACTCGATGCCTTTGCGGGCGATGCGGTGGCCGATGCCGCGCTCGCGCAGCCGAGGTGGCGCAGGAGCGCAGAATCCCCGGCAGGCTCTTGACCAGAGCAGGATGGGCGATGGGGGCTCGAACCGTACCTGGTCGGCGGCAGCGCCCGGTGCCTGCCCGGCGCACGGTGACGCGTGCGCGCACGGCATACCCGGCTTCGGCAGGAAACCCCCGGCCGCCGCATGGAAAAAAGTCCGGGGATTTCCCCTTCCTTTGAGGTGCAGTCAGCCTCGCGCGTTCCTGCCGGCTGGTTGAGGCGTCAGCAATGGCCCGACACGTCGGCCAAGAGTTGGAGACAGCCCAGGAGTTGAGCTTGCTCCAGGTGTTCGGTCCGACAACTCCGTCGATGGTGATGTTCGAGCAGTCCTGCAGTTTCCGCACGGCCATACGGGTGTCGGGGCGCGTCCGTGGCGGATCCAGTGACTGACATCGAAGGCCAGGACCAGGCGACCGTCGACGGCTTGCGGCTGAGGCTGACCGGCCAGTACCTGCCGCAGCCGGGGCGCATCGACGTTCGCGCAGTTCAACGCGTCGTACATCGCGCCGTGTACGCGCCGGTGCTCGGCCACCAGCGTCAGATCCGTCGGCACCGTCACCGGCCCATCCGCGCACAGCAACGCGTCTGCCACATCGAGCAGTTCGTCCCCGTGCGAGGTCAGACAATCGAAGAGGTTGTCCCGGAAACGAGACACCACGGTGAACGGCTCACCCGGCATCGGTTATGCAGCAAGCTCCCTCCCCTACGGTCGTTGCACTGGGCAGCGCGTCCTTGGCCGGGCACAGGATCTTCTCCAGGCCATGTCCACGTCCGGCGAATATCCAGCGGAGTGATCAGGTTCGAGCTCAGTTCGCTTCGCTTTCCCGTAACCAGGGGGCGTCGGAGCTGGGCAAGACCGTCTCGATAGTCTCTGGCCATGGCTGATCCGCATCCCGCCGTCTACGAGGCGCACTTCGCTCGCACACCCTTCCAGTTTCTGTCCGGATCGGGCTGGAAGCGCCTGCTCGCATTCCGTGTTGACGGCACGGGCGTGCTCCTCGGAGGTGCGCCGGCCCGCTATACGGCACAGACGGCGTTCGTGCCGTGGGAGGACATCACCTCCATGGCCCTGTGGCAGCAGCACACGGCCGGGCAATCGATCAACTACATTGGCGTCCACCGCCAGGAGGGAGCCCCAGAGCTGCCAGGCCCCAACCGCAACATGACTCCCACACAGGCAGAGCGCACTGCGCCCCACATCGAATACGAGCTCCTCCGCGCGAGCCGGCCCATCAGCCTCTGGCGTCTCGACCCCGAGCGTCTACAGACCGCAGTAGACGCCTTTGCGCCCAACGTGTCGATCCTGGTGTACGACCAACCACATCTTCGTTGAAGGCCCGAGGTCAAAGAACCACCTTAGAGCTCCTGACGTAAGGATCTCCAAGGTGGGACGGCGGCCCGAATCGTCCGCTCGGGGCCCACTGCCCACCCGCAGCGGCACGGCCGTTCCCGGGCACGCCCGTGCGCAGGTCCACGTGGCGTCCCTCGGGGAACGCGTCCCACAGCTCACGCTTCGGTGAAGTCAACTCGTCGTACGAGAACACCCATGCAGAGTGGTGATCTTCCTTCGCGCTCGCCTTGCCCCATCGGGCATGCAGGGCAGTTCCCCGGCGTGGGTGAACGCCCCCTGATGAGTGGCTGGACGCCGAGCTCGGATCACTGCGGCTCCACGACCTTGTCGTCGGGGCCGGGGTTGGGCTTGCTGGCGTCGCTGTTTCGGGTGGCGACGGCGTACGCGAAGGCCAGGACGGTCAGGGCGGCGGCGGCCATCCAGAGGGGCGCGCGCAGGCCGAGGGTGTCGGCGACGAAGCCGCCCGTGAGGGCGCCGAGGGGGACGGCGGCCATGGAGAAGGTTCGGTTGGCACTGTTGACGCGGCCCAGCAGCTCGGCGGGGACGAGGCGTTGGCGCAGTGTGACGGAGAGGACGTTCCAGACGGCGAAGGCTGCTCCGGTGCCACCCCAGGCGAGGGCGGCCAGGGCGGGGTGGGGGTGGACCGCGAGGGCGAGGTCGAGCGCCGCGGTGACGGCGATCGCGGCGATCTGGAGGGGGCGGCGCTCGAAACGGCGTACGAGGGTCGGCGTGAGCAGGGAACCGGTGACGCCGCCGATCGCGCCGATGGCGAGCATGATGCCGTAGCCGGTCTCCGACACACCCATGGGGCCGCGGGCCAGCAGCACCAGGGTGGCTTCCCAAGCCATGGTGAAGAACGTGAGCGCGGAGCCGGTCAGGACGATCGTGCGGATGAGGGGGGCTCGCCACAGCCAGCGCATGCCGGCCGCCGCGTCGGTGACCACCGTGCGGACGACAGGCCCACGGGGTGGGGACGGTGGCTGGAAGGTGCGGATGCGGATGAGCAGGAGTACGCCGAGGGCCATGGCGGCGGCGTTCAGGCCGAAGGGCAGGACGGGCGAGGCGGCGAAGAGCAGACCGCCGAGGGCTGGGCCCGCCAGGTCCTGGCCGACGCGTTCGGCGGTGATCAGGGCGCTGTTGGCCTTCTCCAGCTTCTCGTCCGCCACGACGCGGGGTACGAGGGACTGGGCGGCGTTGTCGTACGCGGCCTCGCCGATGCCCAGGAGGAACGCCAGCACGTACAACAGGGGCATGGAGCGCACGTCGGCCAGCAGGGCGAGGGAGAGCCCGGCGAGTATCACGGTGCGGGCCGTGTTCGCCCAGGCCATGAAGGTCTCCGGTCGGCTGCGGTCGACGAGGGCGCCGATCGGCAGGCCGAAGAGGAACCAGGGCAGGAAGGCGCAGGCCGTCAGGGCGCTGACGGCGAACGGGTCGCGCGTGGTGGCCGCGGCCAGCAGGGGCAGGGCGACGACACGGACCCCGTCGCCCAGGTTGGACAGGGTGGCGGCGGCGAGGAGGCGCGGGAAGCGGGTGTCGCGGGTGGCGGTGGACGTCACCGGGGCGGCTCCTGGCTGAGCGGGGTGCCGGCCAGGGCCGTTGCGAGCCGGCCACGGGGTGCCGGGCAGGGGAGCGCGGCATGGCGGTCGATGATGCGGGTGGCCAGTGCGTCGGTGTCGACGGTGTCGAGGAAGGCCCGCAACGCCGCGAAACGCTCTTTGGCGTGGGCGGAGACGGTGTCCGGGGCGTCGGCGAAGCGCCAGGGGAAGGTCTCGCGCAGGGCGGGCGTGGCGGCGGCAGCCTGGTCGACGAGGTCGTGCAGGACGTCGGCCCACATGGGTGGAGTGTCGCCGCTGAAGGTGATGTGGACGGAAGCGCTGTCGGTGGTCCAGGCGTCGTGGACGACGCCACGTGGGATGTAGAGGGACTCGCCCGGGTGCAGGTCGAGTTCGGCGATCACGGGGGTGTCGTAGTGCTTCCCCGGCTCGGGAAGGGCGCGCGGCCACTGCACCGGGGGCGCCTGGAGGCGCCAGTGCTTGACCCCGTGGACTTGGCGGACGAGGACGGACATGGGGTCGTAGTGCGGGCCCGCGCCGCGCGAGTGGGGCGGGGTGAGGTAGGCGCCTGCCGAGGTGGGAAGGCCCAGTTCGGCGGACAACCGCTCACAGAAGGAGGCGACTTCGGGGCAGTAGCGCACCATGCCGCGCACTACCACGGTCGCCCCGCGTTCCATTTCGCGGAGGACGGCGTGCGGGTCGGCGACTCCGTCGGCCTGGCCCGCGCCGGTCCCGGTGCGGTGGGTGAAACGGGACGCGGGGACGTAGCCGCCGTCGCGCAGCAGCCGGAGGTAGGGGATGCGCAGGCCGCGGCCCACGATCAGGTCCTCGGCGAGGGCCAGGCCGAAGACGTCGTCGAAGTCGCCCAGGCCACGGGAGTGGAGCGGTGTGCTCTCCCAGGCTCGGCGCAGTTCGTCGGTGTCGCTGACGAGGCGGTCCAGCACCATGTCACGTACTCCTGTTTCGGGCGGGGTTCAGCGGTCCAGCAGCCGCAGCCGAGGCGGCTCGGCCAGGCCCAGGTGCGGGGCGAAGCGCACGGCACGGTCTTCGAGGTCCGACACGCCGGTGAAGCCCCGGTCGTAGAGCGTGGGAAGGAGCGCGGCGTTGTTCCAGCGGCGGCAGCAGTGGCGGTGCAGGGCGGCGCGCGAGACCCGCCGCAGGGAGTAACCACGGTCGGTCAGTTGGGCGTTCAGCTGGTCGACCTCGGCGATGAGCTCGCACAGGCGGGCTGCGCCCGGTGTGGCGCGGACGGCGTCGGCGAGGGCCGGCAGCGGTGCCAGGCCGCATGACCAGCGGTAGGAACGCACCAGGGCTCGCGCGATCGTGCGCTCGTCGGTGCCGGCCGTTTCCTCCGTGCCGATCCAGTGCCGAAGGCCGGTGGCAGACAGCAGACCGCGCTGCCGGGCGAGGTCGGCCGCGTAGCGCTCCAGCAGGTGTATGTCCTCGTCGCGCTTGCCGGTGAGGAGCTGGAGGACCGTCCGGTGGTGCAGACGGGGGTAGTCGTCCGCGTAGATCTGCGCTGCGGTGAGGAGGGTGAGGCGGTCGGAGTCGGCGGCGCGCCGCCAGTTCTCCATGTGTACGGTCGTCGGCACGCGGGCGGCCGTGGTGGCGGGTGGTACCGGGGTCCGCGCGAGGCGGGACAGCAGAGCCCGGGCGTCCTGGGTCTTGATGTCCCAGGTGTCCTGCGGGCCGTCGACGATCTCGCGGACCGCCTCGGCGGTCGCCCGGGCCACGCCGTCGGCCTGGTGGAGGATTCCCCGCCACGTGCGTGCGGTGAAGGGAAGGTGGTCGGCGGCGGTCAGCAACCGGGCCTCGTCATCGGCGCCGATCACACGCGAGCGGACCATCCGGCGCAGCGCGACGCGGACCGAGACCAGCGCGACGGTCAGCGGCCGGGAGCCGTCGTCGGCATCGGTGTGGACGAGGGCCACCTCGTCGTCGCGTTCGATCAGCCCCGTGGCGTAGAGCCGATGGACGACGCCGCTGCCGGTCATGCCGTACGGCCCGAGCTCGGCGGCCCGCAGCGCGCCCATGCTGGCCGCCCCGTACACGGCGGCGCCGCGGGCGATGACCTCGCAGATCTCCTTGTGGCGCACCGACGCGGACTGGAAGAACTGCCCGTCCAGTACAACTACGCGGTCCCCGGCACCGGCCGGGCCTGCTGTCAGGTCTCCGTGCCGGACGGGCGGGTGCACCACGGCGTCCGGCAGCAGTACGCGGACGGCCTCGGCGTCCAGTGAGGGTCCGGCGTACACGTGGGTGGTGCTCATCGTGTGTCTCCGTCCGATGAACGGGACCGGTCGGCGCCGGAGCTGACGTTCGTACGGTCGTCGAAGTCCAGGCCGGGTGCGATCACTTTGACCACGGGAATGCCGGTCGGGCTCGGCAGGACCACGCGGATCGGTTCGGTTCCGGTGCGTGCGGCGATGGAGCCGGCGAGGGCGCGGATGTCGGCGTCGAAGTCGCCCCCTGCCGGCGCGTCCCACCATGGTGTCGTCCGGGTTCCGAGGTCCTCCCTGACCAGGGGACGGTCGCCGGCCGTACGGTAGAGGACCGGCGGGAGGTCGTCGCGGGCTCCGGCGATGGCGGTGAGGCGGCTCTGGGCGGCCTCGGTCAGGGCGCGGGTCAGGGCGATGGCCGGGTCGAGGTGGCAGCCGGCGCCGGTGTAGGTCACGGGGTGGGCCTCGGAGCGGATGCGTACCTCGAAGCAGGCGGGTTCGCGTTCGGCCACCACCACGTCGACGGACACCTGGGCCTTGGCGTACCGCTCGAGGAGGAAGCGACAGTCCGTGTCGCGGACGGAGCCGAGGTCGAGGCGGTACCAGTCGGACCGGGGCCGGGCACGCAGCCGGGCCAGCGCGTCCCGCTCGCACAGCTCGGCGAGGGCGTGGGCGGTCGCCTCGGCAAGGGTGTTGCCCGAGGCGAGGCCGTTGCTGGTGGTGCGGAAGAGGGGCGGTGCCCACTCCGCGCGGTAGGTGTGGTCGAGGCGTACGGCGGGCTCCGGCACCGGAGTCGGTTGCCCACTGAGCAGCCCTTCGCCGGCCAGCCAGGGCAGCGGCAGGTCGGCGTGGAGCAGGGAGCCCTCGGCGAGATCGAGGGCGGTGAGCTCATACGGCAGGTCCAGTGCCCGTGCGGTGGACGTGCGTGACGCCGACGGCGGGTTCTCGGCGTGCCAGAGCTCGATGGCCTCCATGGTGGCGGAGACCCGGGCGGCGGCGGGTGTGAGGCCCTTGCCCTGGGAGAGCGACACGGTGCGCGAGGCCGGGCGTACGGCCTGGAAGACCGGGATGCCGATGTCGTCGAGACCGGTCACGTCGGCGACCCGGGTCACCCCGTACCGGGCGAGCTGCGGGCGGATCCGCTGCCAGGTTTCCTCGGGCGGCACCACACGGTGCGTACCGCGCAGGTAACCCTTGGCCGGTGCCTGCGTTCCCTGGTCGCTGATCGCGAGCACGTTCAACTCTCCCGTTTCAAAAACGTGATGGGCGCGGGGCGGAGCCCGCGGACCGGAACGGACTCGGTCGGACGAGACCGCCACCCCGCGCCCTGTTCATGTCGGCAGTGCCGATCAGGTGTGGTGGGCCACGCTCACCACGGTCTCCTCGTCGATCTCCTCGACCTCGAAGACCTCAGCCAGCTCCTCGTTGGAGTACTGCATGTTGCACCTCCTCAATCCATTGGGAGGTCCCCCGTGCGGGGCCCTTGGGGCCTCACTCTGACCTACGAGCGTGAAGATCTGCAAGGATTAAGCTATTGCAAGATTGTCGCAATAAGGTGGCTTGAGCGGCAGGTTGGCTGGGAAAGAGGTTGCTGGCAATCACTGCCACAGCAGTCACGTTGACTGGATGCGGAACGGGCAGCGGCAGCGCCAGTGACAAGGCTGTCCGGGTGTCAGGCGTCCGGATGGAGCGCTGCGGCGAGAGATCTAACGGAGCAGCCCCCTCGCGCGTGGCCACCCTCGACCAGCACGCCACGGAGCTGGTTCTGGCCATGGGACTGGGCGACCGGCTCCTCGGCCCCGATGCACTCGTCGGCGGGTGCGGCCCGACGTTCAGCGAGGCCGATGCACTGCCACCGGACCGGCTCAAGGCCGCGGGCGTCGGCCTTGCCACCGTCCAGTGCAAGGCCGAGACCAAGATCAAGCAGTTGCGACCGGACCCCGTGCTGCGTGACGTGGCAGCGGTGAGGGACAAGCGGTTCATGGTGGTGGACTGACGGGCCTGGGAGCCCTCAGCCCGCGCAACCCGCCGCCGGTGCCGCAGCCGCTGCGGGCGAGGGAGCATGGGGTGGGCGGGAGCAGCCCGCCCCTCAGCCGCCGAAGTGGCGCAGGAGTCGGTCGTACTCCGCCCGGGTCACCGGCGTCACGCTGCCGTGCCGTGGACCGGAAGGCAGGTCGTAGTCCCTGGACGCGGTCCATCGGCCGGAGTTGAGATCGGTGGTCTCGAACGGCACGTACCCGCGGCCGCCGAACTCGTCGATGAACAGGTACCACTTGTCCTCGGTGTTCGACTTGAAGACCGTCGGTCCCTCGCCGCGTTCCATGGCGCCCTTGCCGATGCAGTCGGCCACGAAGCCGTACGAGGCGGACCGCAGGTTCGCCGACCTCTCCTGGGTGATGAACTTCGAACAAGGTGAGGCGGAGGACGGGTCACGCTCGTCCTTGGTGAAGCGGTGGTACACACCTTCGTGGCTGATCACCGTTGAGTCGATGACCGAGTAGCCAGGGTCGTTCCACACCTTGGGTTCACTGAACGTGCGGAAGTCCCTGGTCGTCGCGTACAGCATCTTGTTGTAGGTGGAGCCGGTGTGGTCCGGGTCGTCCGCGGGGTACAGCTTCGAGGCCCAGAACACCACGTAGCGGCCGATCGTGGGGTCGTAGTACGCCTCGGGCGCCCACGTGTTGCCCGCCGCCTCGGGGGATACCTCGACCAGGCGCGGGCCGGTCCAGCGCACGAGGTCCCTCGACTCCCAGACCACGATCGACCTGCTGCCGGTGCGCTGCACCTCGTCCCAGCTGCCGCTGCTGCCCGCGTGCATACGCAGGTCGGTGGCGATCAGGTAGAATTGCTTGCCGCTGGGGGACCGTACGAGGAACGGATCACGTACGCCCCGCTCGCCGAGTTGCGACGTCAGCACGGGCTTGCTGCCGTTCAGTTCCCGCCACCGCAGGGGGTCGTTGCCCTCGCTGAGCGCCATCCGGATCTGCTCGCCGTCGGCCGTCGCTTCGCCGGTGAAGTAGGTGAAGAGGTAGCCGGCGTAGGCGGGGCGCGCCGGATCCTTCAGGCGGTGCCCTTCGTGCGCGGAGCTGGCCGGCGCGCCCTGGACGTGGGTGTACGCCACCAGGGCGAGGAACGCGAGGAGTGGGACGAGCGGTGTGCGGGCGCTGCGAGATCGCATGACACATCCCGAGGTCGAGGGCTCCCGGCAAATTTAATGGATTCAATCCGGGAGAACGTCCGGGCATTGTGGCCAGGTGACTCCCCGGGCGTCAACGTGGCCGAGGCCGGGTCCCACGGTGCGGATGTCGCACAATCCCCTTGCTGCACAAGGGTTGACCGGTTGATGAACTGTTGGCAACCTGCCCATGCCCCGGCATGTGCGTTTCCCGCTGCCGAGGTACCCCGACTCCTGCTGCTGCAGCGGTCGAGTGCCGTCGCATGATGAAACGATTCATGCCCTCATGGGAAGACCGGAGGCAGGTATGTCCCCAAGACGTGGCCCAGGGGGAAGAGGGACCCGACGGTGGTGCGCAGCGATCCTGGCCGGGGCAGCCCCTGCTGACGGTCCTCGCCGGTACGCCGGCACCCTCGGCGTCCGCGGCCGACACCGCCCGGCTCCGGGCCTTCCAGAGCTGCCCACGGTGACCACACCGTCTCCCTCGTCGCCCGCGGCGCCGGAACGAGGACCCCGCCCCGCGCCGAGCATCGGCTACAGCGGTCGATGACGCGCGCCACGTCCCCGAACATCTGCGAATCGCTCGTACCGAAGGAGCACGTATGAAACGCACCGCGATGCTGGTCGCCCTGACGTTCACCGTGGGCTGCCTGACCACCGTGCCGGCCGGCGCCCTGCCCGCACACGGCGGCGGAGACGGAAACGGCCTCGGCCACTGCACGGGCACGGCGCCGGCACCCGTCGTATGCCACTTCGACGTCGAGCCCGGCACCTACGACGTCTCCGTCACCCTCGGCGGGGAGGCGGCCGGGAGCACCGCGGTCCTGGCCGAGGCCCGGCGCACCATGCTGGCCGAGACCGTCACCGCACCGGGACAGCGCGTCCGCCGCGGCTTCACGGTCAGCGTCCGCAACCCGGAAGGAGAGCCCACCGGACCCGCGGGCGCCCCCGGCCTCGATCTCACCTTCGCCGGGGCCGCGCCCGCCGTGACCGAGGTCAAGGTCACGCCGGCGCCGCGCGCTCGCAAGATCCTGCTCGTCGGAGACTCGACGGTGTGCGACCAGCCGGGGGAGCCGTACTCCGGCTGGGGCCAGCAGCTGCCCCAGTACCTGAAACGCGGCTTGGCCGTCGCCAACTACGGCGACTCCGGCGAAAGCACCGTCAGCTACCTCCAGAACCCCGCGCTCTTCCCGACCGTCCAGCCGCTCGTCCGCCGTGGCGACCTGGTGCTGGTCCAACTCGCCCACAACGACAAGCAGACGGACAGGGCCACCTACCGCGCCAATCTCACCACGCTCGTCGAAGGAGTACGCGAACGCGGAGGCCGCCCCGTCCTCGTCACGCCCATCGTCCGCCGCTGGTTCAGCGCCGACGGCACCCTGAACAACGGCACCGCTCTGCTGGTCAACGGTCTCGGCGTGGACCACCCGGCGGAGATCCGGGCCCTGGCGACGGAGCTGGGCACGCCGCTGGTCGATCTCACCGCGCTCACCAAGGCACGGGTGGAGGAACTCGGCCCCGAGGCGTCCAAGGCCCTCTATCTGACCGCGGAGAAGCGCGACAACACCCACACCTCGGTGCGCGGCGCGACCGAGTACGCGGGCCTCGTCGTCCGCGCACTGCGCGACCAGCGACTGCTGCCGGAGCGGGTCGTGCGCTGAGCAGCGGAAGAACGGAGAAGCACCGAAGCGCCCCGGTCCGGCCCGCCCGGGGCGCTTCGGTCCCACCGCGTCCAACCGGTGGTCGGGGTCGACGCCGCAGGACCGGCCAAGGTCAAGGGCGCCGCACGGCGCGCAGCGCGGCGGCCGGCACCGCCACCGCGCCGGCACGGTGCGCGGCGCCACCTGCCCTTTACGCGGTGTACGACCCGGTGAGCGGCCGCTCCTCGATGGCGAGCGCCGGGCATCCGCCCCCGCTGCCGGCCACCCGCGGACGGCAGCGCCGCCGACACGGTGAAGCTCCCCGCGGCAGCGGCAGCGGCAGCGGCTCTGGGGCTCAGGGGCTCGCCGTTCGAGCCCATCGAACTGGACATCGGGCCCGGGGACGTACTCGCGTTCCTGGCCGGATCACTCGCCCAGGGCGGCGCGCCGGACGTCGCCGCCCAGCAGCTCACGATCCCGCCTGCGCCGGGCGGGCAGCATCCGGTTCCGGTGCAGGACCTGGGACAAGCAGCCCTCGCCCGCTTCCTCACCGAGCCGCCGGACGACGACGCGGCTCTGCTGGTGGCACGCGTTCGGGCCTCGCCCGAAGGGGCGGTGGCCGCCTGGGAGTACCCGGCCGATGTCGAGCGGGTCGCGGACGCCCGGGCCGAGGCGGTCGGCCAACCGACCCGGTGGGGGCTTGACGAACTCGTGTTCACCACCGAACTGATCGTCAGCGAACTCGTCACCAACGCCATGCGCTACGCCGGCGGTCCGGTACTGCTGCGCCTCATCAAGGACCAGCGGTTGATCTGTGAGGTGTCCGACCCCAGCCAGACACAGCCGCATCTGCGCAGGGCCCGCCTGACCGCCGCGGGAGGCGCGGGCTGTTCCTCGTCGCCCAGCTCACGCACCGCTGGGGCAGCCGTTACACCGTCTCCGGCAAGACAATCTGGACCGAGCAGCTCATCGAGAGGCCGACCCCGGAATGAGGGACTCCGCGTGCGCGTTCAGAGGAAAGGTGTGGCTGTGTTGTCCCATCCGCGCGGCGTCGAGTATCGCAGCGTCGGCCCACGACCAGCACGGCACCAGCCACACGAGCGGCCGAGGAGCCCGTCAAGGCCACCTGGCGTTGTCTTGAGCCGGCGGGAGAGACCCGTTGCCCTTATGGGGCGGCGGGCCCCCTTCGTTCAGTTGGTCGAAGTGGCCTGGTGGAAGTAGATGCGCCAACCCGCTTCCGTCAGACGCCACAGGGAGCTTCGCCATGCTCGGCGTCCGTTGTTGTCAGCGAAGTACGTCAGGTGAACGACACCCGGAGCAAGCACGACCCCTGACATCTCGCTGACCTTGACCGGCGACTCCGGATCGACTGAGCCGGCACTCGTCACGGTGAGGATCGACGTCGCGTCCCACCGGCGGCCAGATGCCCCGAACTCGGTGAACTCCGGGTCCAGCAGCTCCGTGACAAGGACCGGCGAAGCACGCACCTCAGGGTCAAGAAGCCTCACCGGCTGCTTGAACCGGTTGATGCGGTGTTCGCGTTCGGCTGCGAGGTGAACCTGCAGGGCAGGCACTCGCCCCTCTCGAGCCGGGGCCGTCGGCGCGGGGTACGCACGCTCCCAGTGCCCTCGATCGCTCGGGTCCGCAGCCGACCGGACCAGCGATCAGATGAGCGGAACGGAACGGTATTGGCCGCAGTCGAAGAGGTTGGGCAGTCCTGACCGGTACCTGATCTCGTCGAGCTTGTGGAGGAACGTCAGCTCGGGCGGACGGTAGAGCCGCCGGATCCGGCAGCGGGGTGCCGTCGAGCCGTCCGCGTCCAGCAGGGCGTTGACCGCTCGCCGCGCGGACTCGTTGGCGCCCTCCATCGTCGCGAGATCGATGTCTGTGGCAACGTAGTCGCCGGCAAGGAACAGGTTCGGCACCGCAGTGCGGCTCGACGGCCGGTCGTACCACGTGCCCACGGGGTGGATGAGCAGTTGCTCACGGTTGGCCGGTGAGGGTCCGCCGAGGCCGGTCACCGCCGGGTCCATGAACCACGAGTGCAGGTCTCCGTCGGCGAGCACGGGCCGCCCGGTGCCGCCATTCAGCCCTGCCTTGAGCTGCGCCAAGACCTCCCGGCGAACCTCGTCCGAGGTGCACTTGACCGCGGGCCTTCCGTACAGAATCCCCGGCTTGTCCCATGCCGAGATGTCCACGGAGAGGCAGTCGGCCACCTCTCCGTCCCCGTAGGCCGAGCGGAAGTCACGACCCTTCCAGAACTGCGCCTGGCTGACCGAGGTGAGCGCCCACGGCGAGTCCACGTGGATCACGTGCCCGTGCACGAGGGACATTCGGGTACGCAGGTAGAACTGCACGCCGACCATCCAGGCCGTCCGGAGCCGGTCGCAGCGGTCGAGTCGGGGGTCGGCGGCGCGGAGGTCTGCGCCCCACGTGGCGCGGGCGTCCTGGACGGGCATGGCGCTGATGTAGTGGTCGGCGACCACGGTACGGGTTGCTGCGCTTCCCGTGGACCTCACCCTGACGCCTGTGATCCGGCCACCGTCGTAGATGAGTTCCTCGACCGCGGTGCCGAACTCGAACTCGGCGCCGAGGCCGCGAAGATGGTCCTCCCAGGGCGTGATCCACGCCTCGCTGGTCGGCGCATTGAGCACCCGGTCGATCTCACCGTCGTTGCCGCGGCCCAGCAGGTTGTAGATGAACGCCTGGGTGAGGCGGCCGACGGTGCGCGTGCTCGCCACCTCGGCCTGGATGGCGACAAGGTCCCGGGTGATGCCGACGCCGAGCAGTTGCTGATACTCCCGCGACATGGCATCGGCGTTGATGAATTCCCACCACGGCACCACCTCCCACTGCTCGAGCCGCCGGAGCTCGCAGCTGGTGATGTGGACGAGCACGCGGCCGAGGAAGTGGACGACCTCGGAGGGTGGCAGGTTCAGCGCGGTGTCCAGAAGCCCGGCCACACTTTCCACCAGGGCGTGTGGCAGCAGCGACTCCGGAACGGGTAACGACAGCAGCGTACGGACCGGGAACCGTAAGTTCGGACGGCTGCCGTCACGGGCTACGAGGCATTCGGTGGTGTTCACCAGATTTCCGTGGACGCTGCCTGAGCTGTTCGGGTACGGGATTCGGCGCAGTGTGTCCGGAATGTTGCGATAGAACCCCGGGAAGAAACGGAAGCCGTGCTCTCCGGGCAGCGGGAGACGCCCACCGGCGCCGGTGCCCGGCACGCCCATGCTGCGGGCCTTGCCACCCGGTGTGTCATTGCGCTCATACACCGTGACGCGGTATCCGCGTTCGGCGAGTTCGTGTGCCGCGGTCAGCCCCGCGACGCCGCCGCCCAGCACCGCCACCGACCCGAGATCAGGGCTCATGGACACAGCGATGCTCCTTCTCGTCAGTGTCGTCGTCGCGCTCGTGGGCTCGGCCACCGAACGGTAACGCAGCCAACCAGCCTCCAACTGAACCGAGTTGTATGCACGCTGATCTGATCCTGGACCACCTGGTCCTCCGCGAAACCGGGACTCGGACCGGATGTAGGCCAACGGCTTGTTTCATCCGGGTGGCGAGCCGGACGACCACGCGCCGGTTCGACATCGAGCACACCTTCAGAATGATCAAGTGGATCACGGGCTGGACCAGTCCGGGGATCTGAGAACCGGAGGCCCCCGCCGACCGCTGGACCTGTTCGGTCATCGCCGCACACGCCCAGCTCCGCCTTGCCCGCTCGCTCGCTCCCGACCTGCGACGCCCCTGGGAGAAACCGGCCGACCCGAGCAGGATGACCCCGGCCGGCACCGCCGCCCTCCACCCCGCTCTCCACGCCTCCCCTCCACCTCGTGCCGGCCGCCCGCACCTATGCCTGGACCGCCCTGCGCTCCGCCCTCTGACGGCAAGCGGCCCTGCGCCGGCCGACCCTCACCAGGGTCGGGGCACGGGGCCGCTTCGGCCGGGTCGCAGCCCGGGCGGTCGGATCAGTCTCCGGAGTCGATGGTGGGCCGGCGCAGTTGCACTTCGGCGCTGGTCTGCTTGAACGACTCTGCGGACACCGGAACGAGCACCGCGTCGCGGTGGAAGTCCCGCGGGTTCGTCGACCCGCAGCTGATCATCGTTGAGGTGAGCTTCGCCCGGGTCCGTTCCACGTTGTCATACAGGCTGCCGGCGTAGGGCACGTAGCCGTCGACGCCCTCTTCGAAGACCATCCGGCCGCGCTGACCCGTCGCGGGCCGCGTTCTGGGCGCGCCGTGAGCCCTCACCCCAGTACTCCTTGGCCGAGCATGATGATGTCCGCCCCATCGCCATCGCCAGCGCCATGTGCGAGTCGTTGAGCAGGCCACCGTCGCAGCACAGCGGCACGTACTCCCCGGTCTCCTGGGTGTAGGCGTCGCGCGCCTGGACCACATCGAGCAGCGCGGAGGCGCGCCCGCGGCCGATGCCCTTCTGCTGGGGCTTGTGGTGGGACTGGTCCACCTCTGTCTGGGGCCCGGGGTCGGTAACTGCTGGTGCCGGGATGCGGGTGGTGTGTGGGTTCGGTCGGGTGATGTCGGCGGCCCTGACCCTCGGCCCTGGCGCTGAGTCTCGGCCTCGGCCTCGGCCTCGGCCTCGGCCCCGGCCTCGGCCCCGGCCCCGGGCCAAGCCCAGGACCAGGCCCGGGCTGGGTGGGGCGTGTGTGGTGGTGCTGGTCAGTTCGGGTCGCGGTTGAATACCGTCTTGGACCAGGTGTAGCCGAGGGCGGTCATCGCCAGGCACCACGCGACCGCGAGCCATCCGTTGTTGCCGATGTCGGTGCCGAGGAGCAGTCCCCGCAGGGTTTCGATGGCGGGGGTGAAGGGCTGGTATTGGGCGATGGGCTGGAACCAGCCCGGCATGGCGTGGACGGGGACGAAGGCGCTGGAGATGAGTGGCAGGATGATCAGTGGCATGGCGTTGTTGCTGGCTGCTTCGGCGTTGGGGCTGATCATGCCCATGGCGACTGCGATCCAGGTGAGTGCCAGGGCGATCAGTGTCGTCAGTCCGAACGCGGCCAGCCATTCCAGGGCGGTGGCATCGGTGGCCCGGAATCCGATGGCCACGGCGACGGCACCTACGAGAGCCACGCTGGCGACTGATTGCAGCACGCTGCCGATGACGTGCCCGATGAGCACGGATCCGCGGTGGATAGGCATGGTGCGGAAGCGGGCGATGATGCCTTCGGTCATGTCGTTGGAGAGGGACACCGCGGTCCCGACCACGGTTCCTGCGATGGTCATCATCAGGATGCCCGGCACGATGTAGGCGATGTACTGGGTGCGGTCGGCCTCGCCGCCCATGCCCGCGCTCATCACGTCACCGAAGATGTAGACGAAGAGCAACAGCAGGACGACCGGGGTGAGAAGCAGGTTCAGGGTGAGGGAGGGGTAGCGGCGCGCGTGCAGGAGGTTGCGGCGCAGCATCGTGGAGGAGTCGCGCACGGCGAGGGAGAGGGAGCTCATCGGACAGTCTCCTTGGGCTGGTCGGTGCCGCCGGTCAGGGCGAAGAACACGTCGTCGAGGTCGGGGGTGTGCACCGTCAGCTCGTCCGCCTCGATGCCGGCCGAGTGCAGCCGGTTGAGGAGGAAGCGCAGCTCGTGCTGGCTGCCGTCGCTGGGGATCTGCAGCGTCAGCGCCTCGTCGTCGCGGGTGACCTCGCCAACCGCGAGGGCGGCGCAGTGGTACGAGGCCGGGTCGCAGAAACGGAGGCGGACGTGCCCGCCGGGGATCAGCCGTTTCAGCTCCTCGGCGGTGCCCTGGGCTGCGATCTTGCCGTCGTTGAGCACGGCGATGCGGTCGGCGAGCTGGTCGGCTTCCTGGAGGTACTGGGTGGTGAGGAAGACGGTGACGCCGCCCGTGACGAGCTGGCGGATGATCTGCCACATGGTGTGGCGGCTGCGCGGGTCGAGGCCGGTGGTCGGCTCGTCGAGGAAGATGATCCGCGGGTCGCCGACCAGCGTCATGGCGATGTCGAGGCGGCGTTTCATGCCGCCGGAGTAGGTGGAGGCGGGCTTTCGCGCGGCCTCGACCAGGTCGAAGCGCTCCAGTAGCTGGGCGGCGACCCGCCGCCCCTCGCGCTTGGACAGGTGGTGCAGGTCCGCCATGAGGAGCATGTTCTCCTCGCCGGTGATGAGCCCGTCGACGGCGGAGAACTGCCCGGTGACGCCGATCGCGGCACGCACGCCGTCCGGGGAGGTGGCGATGTCGTGGCCTGCGACCTGGGCCTGCCCGCCGTCGGCGGCGATGAGCGTGGACAGGATCTTCACGGCGGTGGTCTTGCCGGCGCCGTTGGGCCCGAGCAGGGCGAAGACGGATCCGGCGGGGATACGCAGATCGATGCCGTCGAGCACGGTCTTGTTGCCGTAGGACTTGCGCAGACCGATGGTGGAGACGGCGGCGGGCGGCTGCGGAACGCCTCCACGCCTGGGCGTGGACATGACAGACGAAGGCATGGAGCCCTCCCGTTCGAAGGGGGAAGTGACTGGGGCGAGTGCGAGGGGGGGCTCAGGGCCTGGCGCGGTGGATGTCGATGTTCCCGTACCGGGTGCGGGCGCGGACCTTGACGGTGTCCTCGGTCTTGTCCGGGGCGTCGGATGCGGTGAGGGTGTTGCGCACCTGGCCGGCGCCGGAGCTGACGTCGAGCCAGGCGGCTGTGCCCTCGCGGACGCCCACCTCGATGGCGCCGTAGGAGGTCTCCAACTGGACGGTGCCGTGGGCCACTTCGCCCACCCGCAGGGTGCCGTGGGCGGTGGTGGCGGTGACCGAGTCCTCGGCGCGCCGGATCTCGATGTCGCCGTTGGCGCCGCTGACCCGCAGCTCGCCGGTGGCGGCGCCGACGGTCGTGGTGCCGTGCGAGTTCTTCAGGACGGCGGGGCCCTGGACGAGGCCGATGCGCAGGCTGCCGGAGCTGGTGGTGATCTCGGCCGGGCCCTCGATGCGGTCCACGGTGATCGAGCCGTGCGACGCGGTCAGCTTCAGCGAGCCGGTCGCATCGAGGCGGACGTCGCCGGCGGAGGTCTTCACGCGGACCTCGCCGAGCTGGCCTTCGCCGAGCACCTGGGCCCAGGCGCCGGTGATGTCGGTGTGCGAGCCTGTGGGCAGTTCGACCGTCACGTCGACGGTGCCGGTGCGGCCCAGGCCGAGCAAATTGCCCTTGGGCGTCCTGATGGTCAGTACGCCGCTCGCGTACGTGACCACGGTCTGCTCGGCCGCCCGCATGTCCTGGTCCCGCTTCGGGTCACGGGGCCGCGCCTGGACGACGGTGTCGAGGCGGTCACCCGCGGTGAACTGGAGGGAACCGGCCTCCACGTGCGCGGTGACCGAGATCGGTTCGGGAGTGTCGAAAGAAGGCATGGCTGTCCCGTCCTGTTGGGTTTTCAGGCCGTCCCCGCTGGTGGGACGTGGTGTGGGTGAAGGAGTGGCGGGTGGGGGCGCGTCTAGCGCACCCAGCCCGTGAAGCTCTGCCCGATGGTCTGGGTCTTCTCCGTCGTACGCGGCCGCATGCCGCCGTCGACCGCGGCCGACACGGCGCGCACCAGCCACGCGTTGACCGACAGGCCCTCGCGGGCCGCGGCCTGTTCGGCGCGGGCCTTGAGGTGCGCCGGCAGGCGCAGGTTGACGCGGGCGGTGCCGCCCTCGTCGCCGTCGCCCGGGGCCGGGCTCGTGAGCGGTTCGACGGGCGCTGCCGGCTCCGCGGGGGTGCCGCCGCCGGTAGGCGGCGGTGTCACCACGAAGTCGGGGTCGAGTCCACGCAGCCGTACGTCGACCGAACCGGGGGCGAGGTCGCGTGTGATCTCGGCCGTCGCGGCGGAGAGCACGTTGAGCATGGCCAGCCGGGCCGCCGACTCCAGGGGAGCGGTGAGCCGCATCGCCAGCTCGCGGGCTTCGTCGCCGCCGGCTTCGGCGGCCACCGCGAGTTCGCGGCGGAGGGTGTCGACATACGGGGTGAGATCCATGACGCCACCATGGCAGCACTGTGGCGTCATATGCAAGCCCAGGCGGCGCCTTGTCTGTGGGTGCGGCCGAGAGCGACCGCTCTACCTGCTGAAACGTCAAGAGGGTGACCTGCATCATTGTGGCGCCATGCAGGCTCCCGCGCTTCTGAGGGCGTGGAATGGCGCCCTGGTGGCGCCGGATGGCGCCAAGTGGTGTCATCCGGCGTCATCGTGTCTCACCTGTGACCGCCGTCATCGTCCTGGCGTTGGGTGTCCTGATAGCTCCCACTGGGGTGGGCGAGGGAATCGCGAACATTCTGGGTCAGCTCGCGAGCGGCGTCACCCAGGCCAGCCGATGAGCTCCCGCCCTCGCAAGGGACGGGCGGCGGCGACCAGGCGCCCGCCGGCGCGGCGGCGCACCCGAGGGCCGGGCAAGCGGCGGCAGCGTGCAGATGACCGGCTGATCGGCCTCCTCGTGGCCGTGGGCTTGGCCGTCGGCCTGGTGGTGGCGGTTGTCAACTGGCTGGCCCACTGGTGGGTGCTGGTCGTCGTCGGCACGCTCGCGGGATTGGCCGGCGGCGCCCGGCTCCACCGGAAGCAGCAGAGAGCGCGGTGGGAAGCGGTCCGCGCGCAGGGCCTGCGCCACGGGCTGTCCCAGCTGGACGCCCTGCACCACACCTGGTTCGAGGACGCGGTACGGGACCTGATGCGCCGTGACGGCTGCACGGACGCGGCCCGGGTGGGCGGCGGGGGAGACCTGGGCGCGGATGTGAAAGCCACCGACCCCTACGGGCGTCGCTGGGTGATTCAGTGCAAGCACCGCCGCAACGGGCTCGCCGGCTCCGCGGTGGGTACGCCGCATCTCCAGGTACTCAACGGCACCGCCCGGCAGGCCACGGTGCCGATGTCGCGGTGATCGTTACCAACGGCAGGGTCACAGCACCGGCGGTGGTCTTCGCCATGCAGCAGCGGCTGCACGTGGTCGACCGCCACACCCTCGGAGTGTGGGCGTCCGGCTCGCGTCCCCTGTGGGAGCTGCTCCGGGCCGTCCCGCCGCCCCGCAAACCGACCGCCCTCTCCTGAGCAGGATCCCTGCGGGAGGCCTGCCGGCCAAGGCTGTCGAGACCCTGCGCTCTGTCCGCACGGGCGTACGGTCCGGTAAGGACGCAAGACGATGTGCATGAGCAACACCCTGCCGATCACCGAAGCGCGGGCCCGGTTCGGATCGCTGGTCCGCCGCGCGTCCGACGCGCTGACCACGGCCGGCCGGCAGCCGTGGGCCGCATCAGGAGCACGCACAGCTCGCTGCCCCGACGACAACGGCGGTCCTCAAGACCGCAGGTCTTGAGGACCGACCCCGCCATCTGGCAGGCCCGAGCGGTGAGACCTTACAGATCATCGTCCCAAGACGGCGCTGGTCACGAAGCACGCTCAGCGATTAACCGGGTTCTCTCAACTCCCTCTCGAGTACGGTCCAGCGTTCCGCAACCCCTCTGACGGCTGGGTACCTCTCCAGCAGTTCCTCGTCCATCAGGGACAGCTCAGTAGCGGCGGTCATCGCGTGGGCGGTGGGGCGATCTGAGAGGGGCAGGGCCCTGGCGCGGTCCTCGTTCGGCATCAGGCCTCCGGTCGTTTGGAACATGCGCCTGGCCTCCCGCGGGGAGCCGGGAGGCGGCGCGGCCTCGCCCAAGCGGGGACCCAGGGCGGGGCCGAAACGGCTACCCGACGGGGGATTCGAGTGCCGTGGGCACAGCATGCACCCGAAATCGGCCACAGGGTAGAGGCGTGGCTGAAATCGACTGCGGGCGGTTTCTGGCCTTACGAGCCTGCCCCGGGAATGGCGACCGTTACGCCGGCCTTGGCCGTGGCAGAGCAGGAGACATGGCCGCGGCGCACAGTCACTACGCGGCGCAGCCACAGCGGACCCCCCGACGGTGCGATCGTCGCACCAGGTCGGTGGGCAGGGAAGCAGGTCCGGGCCCCAGGGGACGTCTTGGCGCGTTCGTGAGAGGGAGATCTCTGATGCTGTGTGGGCGGTGATCTCGCCGGTTCTGCCGCCTGCGGGGGGCGCTCACGGGAGGTGGCGGGATCACCGCCGGCTGCTGGGACATCCCGTTCAAGTTCCGCACGGGCTCTCCGGCTCCGGCGGCGTCCGTCTGAGCAGCGGTCACCCGCACCGCCGCATCTTTCGACGGTCGAATGCCTATACGCACATCGACGCACCGGTGTACGGTCTCGGGCCGATGGGCGTTGGGAGCGCTCCCATCATGCTGTGTCCGCTTCATACGAGAAGGAACGCCATGAAACGCTTTTTGGCCTTACTGGCGACCTGCGCGATGGTCCTGGGCCTCACCGCGCTGGTCAGCCCCCAGGCCGTGGCCGCCACCGGCTGCAAGGTCGACTACACGATCACCAACCAGTGGCAGGGCGGCTTCCAGGCCGGAGTGAAGATCACCAACCTGGGTGCCCCCGTCACCGGATGGACGCTCAAGTTCACCATGCCGGACGCCGGACAGAAGGTCGCCCAGGGCTGGAACGCCACCTGGTCGCAGTCCGGCTCCACGGTCACCGCCGCCGGCGTCGACTGGAACCGCACGTTGGCCACCGGCGCGGCCGCCGACCTGGGATTCACAGGCTCCTTCACGGCTGCCAACCCCAAGCCCACGGCGTTCACGCTCAACGGCGTCACCTGTACGGGCTCCGTCGAAGAGGAGCCCCCGCCCGTGCCGGGCAATGGCACCCCCGTCGAGATCAACGGACAGCTCCATGTCTGCGGCGTGAACCTGTGCAATCAGTACAACCGCCCCATCCAACTGCGGGGCATGAGCACGCACGGCATCCAGTGGTTCAGCAAGTGCTACAACGCCGCGTCACTGGACGCGCTGGCGACGAACTGGAAGTCGGACCTGCTGCGCATCGCCATGTATGTGCAGGAGAGCGGTTATGAGACAGACCCGGCCGGCTTCACCAGCCGCGTGAACAACCTCGTCGACATGGCCGAGGCGCGGGGCATGTACGCCATGATCGACTTCCATACCCTGACGCCGGGCGACCCGAACTACAACCTCGACCGCGCGAAGACGTTCTTCGCGTCCGTCGCCGCCCGCAACGCCGCCAAGAAGAACGTGATCTACGAGATCGCCAATGAGCCCAACGGCGTGAGCTGGGCAGCCATCAAGAGCTACGCCGAGCAGGTCATCCCGGTGATCCGGGCCGCCGACCCGGACGCTGTCGTCATCGTCGGCACCCGCGGCTGGTCCTCGCTGGGAGTCTCGGACGGCTCCAACGAGAGCGAGGTTGTCAACAATCCCGTCAACGCCACCAACATCATGTACGCGTTCCACTTCTACGCGGCGAGCCACAAGGACAACTACCGCGCCACGGTGAGCCGGGCGGCTTCCCAGTTGCCGCTGTTCGTCACTGAGTTCGGCACGGTGAGCTACACCGGCGGTGGAGCGATGGACCGGGCGAGCACCACGGCCTGGCTGGACCTGCTCGATCAGCTGAAGATCGGCTACGCGAACTGGACGTACTCCGACGCCAATGAAGGCAGCGCGGCGTTCAAGCCCGGCACCTGCAACGGCGGCGACTACAGCAGCAGTGGTGTGCTGACCGAGTCCGGGGCGCTGCTCAAGAGCCGGATCAGCACCCCCGACACCTTCCCCACCAGCTGACCTTCGCCGGGGCTCCGGCCGGGCCGGGGCCCCGTCTCGCTGATCGGGACGGATCGGCGGCGTAGCCCGGGCGTAGTGGTGGTCCTGCCACAAGGGCGGGGGAGGTTGGCGGCCACTGATCTTCTCGTGCCCCGTGAGCCGGTTCTCAGGAGGCTGCGGTGGCCTTCTGGATGCGGGGGGCGATGATCTGGGACAGAGAATGGGCGGTGGCCGGGTAGTTGCCCTGCCCTGACAACCTCACGGGAGCGATGGCCGTGCCCATGCACATGGTGAGGTCAAGACCGTCGAGGGCGCCGGCATTGCGGTAGTACGCGTGGCTGGTGACGCCGGCGAGGGGACAGGCCGCCCGGGTACTTGGGCGACCGGGTCACCTCCTTGCCGCACGGCGGTCTCGCCGCTGCCGCGAAGGTCGCTGAGCCGTACGCGATGGCGGTGCACTCCTCGTGTGTATCGAGACCGCACTGTGACGGAGGCTGGGCTGTTCCTCGACGTCCGCACGGCCGTTCTTCGGTGTCCACCCGGCCATCGACGCGGGGTCGGGCAGCGCCGACCGAATCTTCTGCTCTGTGCGTGAAGTTCCCCAGTCGACTGCTGGCTTGCCTGAACCGGTGCCTGTGTCCGTACCGTCTCCACCAGCGGTGGCGAAGGCCGCCGGCCCCACTGGGACCGCCGCCCCGAACCCATGCCGGATCTCAACCGACATTCCCTGCTCCCACCTTGGCTCATCGGACGGCCACCCCCGCCGGGGCGATCGTCAGATGACCCTGGCGACCGGCCCCGTTGGTGATCAAACGAACGTCCAGCCGTTGACTCGGTCACGACTGCTGATCCGTCCTGGGTATCGACCGCTGGGCACTGGCGCTGGCGGCGGACCGACCTGGCCCTGTCTACGTGGTTGTGGGCCTGACCGGGAGGCTGATAGCCGACCAGGTCAGGGAACTCGCGGGGACTGTCAGGGTGGTTGTGGACCATCGCGTTGCGACGCTCGAAGAGAGCCCTTGACCGTTTCGGGGGCAATCGGTGGGATTCGCCGGACTGCAGCCTCATCGGCGGTCTACCGTACGGACATACCGCGCTGCCCATCGCGGGCAGGATGAGGAGGAAGTTCTGTGTCATCGCCCTGTGACCCCCAGCACGCTCCCACCGGCGATGTGAGCGCAGCGCTCATGATGATCGATTCTCGGCTCCAGGCCGTCTACGACGGCAAGACCGGAACCGACCCCGAACATCAGGCGCTGATCGACCAGTTCGCCGCCTCCCTGGGTCCCGGGGGAGTCGATGAGGTACTGGACGGGGCGTGCACACTGATCTTCATGTTCATGAAGTGGCTGCGGATGGCGTACGAGGACCACGACGAGGACGTCATCGCGTGCGTGGTGCCCAACCTCGTGACCACCATGCGCATGATGCCCAAGAGCGTCCCTTCCGAGACCATCCCCACCATGGCCGGCCTGCTCGTCGCCGCAGGCACTGGTTTGAGCCCCAACCTGTGGCGCAAACAGTACGGATACTGGACCGAGGACGAGATGACTCCCCTGGAAGCCACCGTCTTCCTGCTCGCGGAGCACATCAACCGCCTCACCGACGACCCCAACTTCGCCACCCGCCTGATCACCGAGGCTCTGTCCGCGGCGGACGAAGACTGACGGGGACGCATCCTCTCGCGACAGCGCTCCCTCGGGCGGCGGACTTGCCTGCCCGCGCTGCGAACCGAAGCCCCAAAGTGAGTGATCTGGCGCTTCCGCTGCCCCCGGGGCCGCCGGAGGCCCGCCGCCCGCCCTTCCGCCGCCGGGGTGCTACCCGTCCGCTGCGTCGCCGTCCGCCGTGCCGCCGCTGGGCTGTCACTGCCTCCAGAGGTGTTGCCGTGCCGAGGCCGACCACGTCGCACCGCCCCTATCTGCTTCCCGGCCCGTCGTTTCCCCTCCGCTCGCCGTCGGCCAGGCGCGCGGCGTCCCAGTTCATGCGGATCACCGCATAGGTCTCTCCATCTCTGGGCGGTCGCGTCCAGGAGCGGGTGGCGAGTGTGTGCAGCCGCCCGTTCACGATTGCGTGATACGGCAGACAGGTACCGAACTCCCCGGTCACCGCCTCCAACAGCGACCGCTCCGCCTCGGCGCCGTCCCCCAGGTCACCGAAGAACCAGCTCGGGTCCAGCGCCCGCGGTATCTCCCCGCTTTGCCGGACCTCTCCGGCCGCGTAGGTGAATGCGTACTGGTCCACACCGTCTCGCGCCACCGAAAGGTGGAAGAACGGTTCCCCGTGCCATGTCCTCAGGCCGCTCCACACCACCACCGCGCGGGTGCCCGCGCTGGCTGCCGAGGCTGGGGAGACGAACCGCTGCCGGTCGAACGGGGCAGGGTTGCCGTCGAAGGCGAAGCTCCAACCGGTGCCGGCCCGGCCGACCGCCATGAGAGCTCTGTCGTCGTAGGACGAGAACTCCCTCCGGTTGTGCAACGACCTGTGACGTGCCTCCCAGAAGGTCATGGGTTCGCTCAGCACGGTGTCGTCCGCGAGTCGGCCGGGCAACTCCTCCGGCTCCACCCCCTCCACCAGGACGAACCGGTAGGACGTGCGGTTGTTGCCCGGATCCGGCTCCGCGAGCCACGCCAAGTTGCCCGGGTCGAGCCCGGCCGTCGGCCCCGGCGCCTCACCCCTCTGCCCGCCCCTCGGGGTGGACAGCAGCTCGCGGCCCCGCTCCGGGGTCAGCAGCGGCCCGAGCACGGGGTCGGCCACCCACCCCAGCGGCGCCAGGTGATCCGGTCCCAGCGGTTCCCACAGCGGCAGAGCGTTCCGCAGCGTCCGCCACGCCCCGTCGGTGTCCCCCCACCGCGCCAGCTCCCGCGCTCGCTCGACCGCCTCCCCGAACGGCCCGGCCGCCGTGTACCGGTACGTGCCATTCCTCACCTGACCAAGCGTCGCGTACGCCAGTGACATCAGGTCGTCGTCGGCGCCCCGCAGATCGAACGTCAGCGTGGAGTCGTCCCGGTACGATTGCGCTGCGTGCTCGGCGACCAGCACCGGCAGCAGCTCAGGCGCATACAGCGGGTCCGTCACCAAGTGCTCGAAGTACACCATGTACGTCTGTCCGAGCAGGCGGCGTATCTGGTCGCCCAGTCCGGCGGCCCGCGGTCTGCCGTACCCCTTGGCCTCGTCCAGCGCCTTTTTGGCCTGTTCCCAGCCGCCGCGCAGCGCCTCCAGCCGGGCCTCCGCCACCAGGGCGTCCAGCTCTCGCGTCGTGTCGTTGGCGAACACCGGCTCCTCGTCACTCCGCCGCGCCTGCAGGCTGTGGAACTCCCGGAACATCCCCCGCATGAACTCACGAAAGTTCGCGTGCCGCTCGGGTGGCGCAGCCCGCCAGCTCGCCCACGTATACACGGCCCACTCACCGTCCTCATCCACGTCCTCGGGGTCCAGCAGGACGCGCATGGCGTCGGACGCGACGTCGATCTGCAGCCCGCGCCGCCAGATGTCCGCCTCCCGCCGCTCCTCGGGCCCGGCGTCCTCATCCAGGTACTCCTCGAACATGTACGCGAGTCCCGACTCGTTGTTGTGCCAGCATGCCTCCGTTGTTCCCGCCAGCAGCCAGACGAACCCGCCCGCGTGCCGCCACCCGTCGCTGACCTCGAGAAACTCCCGGTACGACGGGGGCATCCGTACGCCGAGGCGCCCCTCCATGGCTGCGATCCGCTTCTCGGACGCGGGCGGGAACCCCAACCACCGCGCCCGTCGGGCAGCCTCGTCGTCCTCGCTCCGCGTCTCACCATCCAGCTGGCAATCCGCCCACTCCCCGCTCCACCTCAGCAGGAAGGGGCGCCAGTCGAAAGTCGTGGTGTCCGTCATGCTCCCGATGCTGCCACTCGCCACTGACAAACCTCCGCTGCCTACTGCGTCGTCGCGGACCGCTTCGGCTTCCCCCCTTGCCCTCGACAAGAGATGGCAGGTCCGACAGCAACCCGAGAACCGGCGCCGTGGTTACACCCGGGCGAACCGCCCCGCGATGCGGCTCATCAACACCTCGAACATGTCCTGCCGGCGGGCAGGATCTATGCTGTGACCTGCGGCCGCCGCCTGATCGTCGGTCTTCACACACCGATGATCCTCGGTGGCCGCATCCGTTCCCGGACCAGCCCCGACCAGCAAGATCAGAATCTGGGACTGAGCACCAGCCCTGGAGTTGAATCGGCCGATGGACATGTCCTCCCGAGAGATCCGCCTGCCCCTCAACGAGGTCGTGGCGGTCCTGCAGGACCTGAACGAGTTCGTGGTTTCCCTCGACCGACTCGGGTCACGCCAGGCATCCGGAACCGCCGACGAGCGCACCGTCGGCCAGTTCATCGCCGACTGGGAGGTCGCTCGGCGATTGGCCCGCGCTCGACGGGTCATCAGCGCCGCGCTGGATGCGCAACTGAGCGAGGAGGACAACGCCGAGATCGACGCGCTGTGCGACCAGGGCTGCTTCTACGGCACGGACAGCAGCAGCCCCTCCACTGACGAGTCACGCTGAGACAGCAAGCGCATCGGACCG
The DNA here is from genome assembly GCF_002099185.1 of Streptomyces sp. CB03238. Lineage (NCBI taxonomy): Bacteria > Bacillati > Actinomycetota > Actinomycetes > Kitasatosporales > Streptomycetaceae > Streptomyces > Streptomyces sp. CB03238. The sequence goes on from NZ_NBCN01000015.1 coordinate 155,605, forward strand.
GACCAATCGAGACGGGGACCAGTCGCCGGTGCTGAGATCCGCTTCCCGAGCAGTCTGCTTCCAGCACTGGTGATACGTCTGGCTGACCGCTCGGCCGCCCCCGGCTTCGGATGCCGAAACCTCGCCCCAAGCAGCCCGGCCCCCTTCGCCGCCGTCACCGCGCCGAGTTGTACGGCTTCACCCGCAACCGCCCTGCCCGGCGGCCGCCCGGCTGAGGCCGGTTCTCCCGGCGGCCTGCTCGCTGCCGTAGGTTCTCAGAATGGATATCGACGTCGAAAGGGTCGCGAGGCCGGCGATCCGCGGCATTACCGTGATCCGTTGACGGCTCTGCCGCTCCTGGATGACTGCGTTGCCGCTCGCCGTGGCGGGAGTTCGCGGAGGACGACTGGGCCTGGTTCCACGCCCAGTTGACGGCCTTCGTGCGGGCGGCGGCGTTCGTCCCGCCTGGTCCTCGGGGAGAGTGGCGCCGGGTGCGTAGCCACAGCGCCGTTGCCGGAGCTTGTGAGCACGCGCGAGGTGGAGCGGGGCGTAACCGGTGGTTGCGTGTTCACTTGGTGGGCCAGGTCAGGGACGACTCGCCGGCTTGAAGATCGTTTCGCACAGCGCGCTGGTCGCTCCCCGTCAGCTTCGCTCAGCCGCCGTGGAGCCCCCAGTCGTCGAGGCCGCTGTAGATGTGGGCCGTTGGGCACTGAGGTGCCGTGAGGCAGTCGGCTTCGCCTCGATAGATGGCGATGAGGGAGTCTTTGCCGCGCCACCAGTTGTCCGTCACCCCTTGGACTTCAGGCACGGGCTCGTACTCGGCAGTGAAGACAGGCATGCCGAGGTCGACGAACCAGGCCGGTGTCCAGGTCCGGGCAGCGGACGCTGCGCGTTCGTGCTGTGCAGGGAGTGCCGTAGGGCCGACCGCAGGTGCCGAAAGAGACCTGCGCAGGACGCCGATGACCGCCGGGGTGGCGACCGTCCGGCGGAAGTCGTGCGGGTGTGGCGCGGTGGCCGGCCGGCGGCGTCGCGCAGGCCGGGGGCCGCGAGCGTGCGGCCCCAGCCGCCGGCCAGCCGCGTGGGCGCTCCGGAGCCTGGTGTGCAGGCGCTGCCGCGTGGCGAGGCTGTCGAGGCGTACGTCGAGTGGCCCGGGGCATGCCCGCGTCCGCCCGGCGTCCGGCGGGCATGCGAGAGGCGTCGAGGCCGCCTCGCTGGGCGATGAGTACGCAGCGGTCATGGCGGCTGACGGCGTTTGGCACGGCGAGGTGGAACACGCCGGCTGCGTCGGACTCCGCGAGTTTTCACAGCGCGGCAGCCAAGTCCTACGTGAAAAGACTCCGTCGTGCGCGGCGGCGGCCAAGGCGTACACCGTGCGCTCGTGCGCCGACCGGCCACGCCCGGTGATCAGCGAAGTGCGGCCGATGACCGCCTCGGGGCCAAGGAGCCGTACCGCGGTCTCGGTGGCGGCCTTGGTCCTGCCTCAGCCAGTGAACCTGTACGCCACAGGACGAAAACGCCCACAGGGCCTTGGCTGCGACACACAAGCCAGCCGGGTGCGCACAGGCCCGGTAGGGGAGTGGCATACCGGTCGTGCGTAGCGATCGTCGGCGGCGTCACCACCACACTGCGCCGCCCGCGGCCTGGACGGCCGACTGCACTCGCGACGCCGGTGACCCGCTACCTGGCACCTCCATCGATCAACTCTGCGAAAAATACACCCACTTGAGTGGGCCAGGCCGTGTATTCGTTTCCCGGCCGGATGCTGAGGACAGACAAAGAGGGAAGCGGAAGATCCGGTCAACAGTCGATATCGCCGGGCTGGGTCTCAGTGCCCGGAGCTCATCACGATCCTCGCCGTCGCCGAGCCAGACGTGGTCCCTGCCCCCCGGCCATGCCCTCTCCCCTCGGGGAGTCCTTCCCCGCCGACATGAAAGCCAAGGCCCCATGGCGACCATCTCCCCGTCCGCTGGGCTCTTCACCCTCGTCAACGTCTTCGCCGTCGACCCCCGTGACCAGAAACAGCTCTGCGACCACCTGGCCCAGGCGACCGAAGAGCTGATCCGGCACCTGCCCGGCTTCGTCTCGGCTTCCTTCCACCTGAGCCACGACGGCGAGCATGTCGTCAACTACGCCCAGTGGCGTACGGAAGCGGACTTCCGGGCCATGCACGCGGACCCGCGGCTGAAGGAGCACTTCGCGTACTGCCGGTCCGTCTCCCGGCCCAAACAGCTGTCCTGCGACGTCGTCCACTCCTGCGACTCCGATCCCCCACCCGACGGAGCGTGACCATGGCATACCGGGCCCTGATGGTCCTGAGGATGAACCCGGAGGACGCCCCGCACGTGGCGGCAGCCTTCGCCGAGCACGACAAGACCGCGCTGCCGGGCGAGATCGGCGTCAGACGGCGCGTCCTGTTCCGGTTCCACGACCTCTACATGCACTTGATCGAAGCCGACGACGACATCATGGAGCGCCTCTACCAGGCGCGCAGCAGTCCGCTGTTCCAGCAGGTCAACGAGCGCGTAGGTCAGTACCTCACACCGTGCTGCGCCGACTGGAAGGAGCTGAAGGACTCCCGGGCCGACGTCTTCTACACGTGGGAGGCCGACCGGCCGTGACCGTGGCCACGAGGTCAGATCCGACCAACAGAGAAAGGACGAGTCATGGCTGAGGCAGCGGCCGCCAGAGTCGCCGTGTCGAGTGTGGTGCCGAGCCGCCGGCAAGGAGGCAGCACCCGGGCGTTGTTGACGCCCGCGTCGGTCGGCGCGACCTCCGGTTTCATGGGGCACATGGAACTGGCCCCCGGGGAAGCCGTCGCGGAGCACTACCACCCGTTCTCGGACAAGTACCTGTACGTCATCGAGGGTTCGGCCGTCGTCCGCGTCAACGGCGAGGAGGTGCCTCTGGAACGGGACGAGGCACTGCTCATCACCCGCGGGCAGCGCAACCGTATCGAGAACCGCGGGACCGTCACCACGAGGGCCGTCTTCCACATCGCCCCACTCGCCCCCAGGCCCGAGCTGGGCCACGTCGACACCGAACCCGTGCCCCACCCGGCCTCCGCGCCCCCACACGTCGGTGGCTGACATGGACGATCAGGGGGAGAAGCGGGTGGGAATCACAGGCATCGGGGTGCGAGCCCCCCAAGGGGTGGGAACGGACGCGTTCTGGCAGCTGCTGACCGCCGGGCGCACCGCGACGAGGACGATGACGCTGATCGACCCCGCCCCCTTCCGGTCGCGCATCGCCGCGGAGGTCGACTTCGACCCGCCGGCCGAAGGGCTGTCACCCGCGCAGGCGTCGACATACGACAGAGCGACCCAGCTGGCGATCGCCGCCACCCGCGAGGCGCTGGCGAGCAGCGGACTCGACCCGGCCCGGCTGGACCCCGCACGGATCGGCGTCAGCATCGGCACCGCCGTCGGCTGCACCACCAGCCTCGACCGGGAGTACGAGCGAGTCAGCGCCGGCGGTTCCCACTGGCTGGTCGACCACACCGTTGCCGTGGAGCGGCTGTTCGACTACTTCATACCGGCCTCCATCGGCCGTGACGTCGCCTGGGAAGCGGGGGCCGAGGGCCCGGTCACCGTGGTGTCCACCGGCTGCACCTCGGGGCTCGACGCCGTGGGGTACGGCGCCGATCTCATCCGCTCCGGGCGGGCGGACGTGGTCCTCTGCGGAGCGACCGATGCCCCCATCTCACCCATCACGGTCGCTTGCTTCGACGCCATCAAGGCGACCTCCGCCAACAACGACGACCCGGCCCACGCGTCCCGTCCCTTCGACCGCAACCGCGACGGTTTCGTCCTGGGCGAGGGAGCGGCCGTATTCGTCCTGGAGGAGCTGTCGGCGGCGTACCGCCGTCAGGCCCGTGTGTACGCCGAGATCCTCGGCTTCGCGACGAGGTCGAACGCGTACCACATGACCGGCCTGAAGCCCGACGGCCGGGAGATGGCCGAGGCCATCGGGGCCGCCATGCGGCAGGCGCGCTGCACCGGTGGGGACCTCGACTACATCAATGCCCATGGCTCCGGTACTCGGCAGAACGACCGGCACGAGACGGCCGCCTTCAAACGGAGCCTGGGGGAGCGCGCCTACGAGGTGCCCGTGAGCTCCATCAAATCGATGATCGGGCACTCCCTCGGCGCGATCGGGTCACTTGAGCTGGCCGCCTGCGCGCTGGCCATCGAGCACGGAGTGATCCCGCCCACCGCGAACTACGACGAGCCCGACCCGGAGTGCGACCTGGACTACGTGCCCAACGTGGCGCGGGAGCAGCGGGTGGACACCGTGCTCAGTGTCGGCAGCGGGTTCGGGGGATTCCAGAGTGCCGCCGTGCTCGGCAGGCCGACGAAGGCGGCGGCGCGGTGAAGGCAGCGACCGGAGCGGTGGCGCCCGGAGCGGTGGTGACCGGCACCGTAGTGACCGGCACCGTAGTGACCGGTCTGGGGGTCATCGCCCCCAACGGCATCGGCACCGAGGAGTTCTGGGCGGCGACGCTCGCCGGGAAGAGCGGCATCGGTGTCATCCAGCGGTTCGACGCGTCGGGCTACCCGGTGCGCGTCGGCGGCGAGGTACTCGCTTTCGATGCCGACGCACACCTGCCCAAGCGCCTGATGCCGCAGACCGACCGGATGACGCAGTACGCCCTGGCGGCCGCCGACTGGGCGCTGACGGACGCCGGTCTGGTGCCGACTGACCTCGACGAGTACGGCTTGGGTGTCCTCACGGCCGGCGGGTGCGGCGGCTTCGAGTTCGGCCAGCGGGAGATGCAGAAGCTGTGGGGGACCGGCCCCGAGCGCGTCAGCGCCTACCAGTCGTTCGCCTGGTTCTACGCGGTGAACACCGGACAGATCTCCATTCGCCACGGCATGCGGGGGCACAGCTCCGTGTTCGTCTCCGAACAGGCGGGTGCCCTCGACGCGGCGGCCCACACGGCGCGCCTGCTGAGGAAGGGCGAGCTCAGCGCCGCGCTGACGGGCGGGTTCGAGGCGTCGATCTGCCCGTGGGGCCTGGTCGCCCAGCTCCTCAGCGGATTCCTGAGCACGGTCCCCGACCCCGGCGTGGCCTACCTGCCTTTCGACGCCGCTGCGGCGGGATATGTGCCCGGCGAGGGCGGGGCCCTCATGGTGGTCGAACGGGAGGACACGGCGCTGCGCCGGGGCGCCGCGAGGATCTACGGGCGGATCGTCGGGCACGCCTCGACCTTCGACCCCCGCCCCGGTTCCGGCAGGCCGCCCGGACTGGCGCGCGCGATCAGGGAGGCGCTGCGGGAGGCGCGGATCAACGCGGCCGATGTCGATGTGGTCTTCGCCGACGCCCTTGGCGTGCCGGCCCTGGACCGGGCGGAGGCGGAGGCCCTTGTGCAGGTCTTCGGGCCGTCGGCCGTACCCGTCACCGCGCCCAAAACACTGACCGGCCGCCTGTACGCGGGCGGCGCGGCCCTGGACGCGGCGACCGCCCTGTTGTGTATACGGGACTCGGTCATCCCGCCGACCGTCGGTACGAGTTCCCTCGCGCCCGGCCTCGACATCGACCTGGTGCTCGACGCGCCCCGCGAAACCCCGGTGCGCAACGCGCTGGTGATCGCCCGGGGAGCCGGCGGGTTCAACGCGGCCATGGTCCTCCAGCGATACGGCTGACAGCGGCCGCGGCCACACGGCACCCAACCCGCCCACCCCACTCCACTGCCTGCCGGCTCAGGAGGTTCCACCATGCCCGAAATCACCCTCGCGTACCTCGTATCGATCATCAAGGAATGTGCGGGAGACTCCGACGCGGCCGATCTGGACGGCGACATCCTGGATGTGACATTCCAGGACCTCGGTTACGACTCGCTCGCCCTGCTGGAAGTGTCCGCACGGCTCCAGCAGAACGTCGGTGTGTCGATCCCGGAGGACGCAATGGAGACCCCCAGGGGCACACTCCGGCTGATCAACGACAAGATCTCAGAGGTGGCTGTCTGACATGGGAGCACGCACCGACAACGCAGTGACGATCGAGGCCCCCGTCTCCCTCGTATGGGACATGACCAACGACGTCGAGTCGTGGCCCGAACTGTTCTCCGAGTATGCCGAGACGGAGATCCTCCGGAGCGGCGACGACGGAATCGACTTCCGCCTCAGGACGCGCCCGGACGCGAACGGAAAGGTCTGGGAATGGGTGTCCCACCGCACACCCGACAGGGAATCCCTCACCGTCGAGGCGTACCGGATCGAAACCGGCCCCTTCGCCTACATGAAGCTGTACTGGACGTACCGCGGGACCGACGAGGGCACCGAAATGCGCTGGGTGCAGGAATTCGACATGAAGGCCGGCGCCCCCTTCGACAACGAGCAGATGACCGCCCACCTGAACCTGACGACCAAAGCCAACATGGCAAGGATCAAGAAGATGATCGAAGAGGAACACCGGGCGCGACAGGAAGCCCCCGGGAAAAGCAGGACCACTGACGACACCGACCGCGACGGAACTCCGCGAACCTGACGAGCCCGACCACCGGTGACCGCCGCCGCGCTCTGCGACAGAGCCGGTACACACCCGCGCGAAGCGTACGACTTCCTCGGGCCCCGCGAGCGGGACAGCCACGTGCACCGCAACAGCGCGACCACCGACCACTGTCCTGAGCGCCACAGCCTCAACCGGCCCCCCGATGGCGCCGTTCCGAGCCGAGGTTTCGCGGCCGGGCACTGCTCGTCCGGTTCTTCCGAGCGCTCCCTCGCCACGGGCCGATGCGGGCGCGCAGTGGAGTGCCGACTCATGAGGAACAACCTGTGAGGACCTGAAGAGATTGCCTACCCCATCCAGCGGCCCCGACGACCGATCAGCCGCATCGGCCGAGCTCCACGCCCTCGCATCCGGTTACCTGTTCACCGCCGCACTCCGCGCCGCGGCGGTCCACGGCATCGCCGACCACCTCGCCGACGGCCCCCTGACACCCGACGAACTCGCCCGCCGCTCCCACACCCATGGCCCCGCCCTGCGCCGCGTCCTGCGCCTGCTCGCCATGGGAGGAGTCTTCCACGAGGACGACGACAACGCCTTCCGCCTCACCCCTCCCGCGCAGCTCCTCCGCCGCGATGTGCCCGGATCACAGCGTGCCGCGATCCTCATGCTCACGGACGTGTTCATGTGGCGGTCTGCCGAAGGACTCACGGAGACGGTACGTACCGGCGAACCGGCCTTCGAAACGGCCTACGGCATGCCGTTCTTCGCCTACCTGGACTCCGACCCCGCCGCACAGCAGACCTTCGACGCCGGTATGGCGGACCTTTTGGGGCGGCGGGACAACGAACACCTCGCCGCACACTGCGCATGTCCCGTGCGCGGCACGGTCGTTGATGTCGGCGGCGGCCGGGGCGGACTGCTGCGCGCCGTGCTCACCCGCCACCCCGAACTGTCCGGCGTGCTCTACGACAGGGAACGCACCGTCGCCGATCACGTACTGGACAACAAGGAACTGGCCGGCCGCTGGCGGGTGGAGACCGGGGACTTCTTCACGGCCGTGCCACCGGGCGGCGACGTCTACCTGCTCAAACACGTTCTGCACGACTGGGACGACGAGCACTGCCTACGAATCCTGCGCTCGATCCGCGCCGCGATGGCACCGGGCGGACGGCTTCTGGTGGTGGAAACCGTCCTGCCGCCGGGAAACGAACCGGGCACCGGCAAAGTGGTGGACGTCATCATGCTGATGAAGCTGCGCGGAAAGGAACGCACACGCGAGGAATTCGCGGCCCTCCTGGCCCGCTCGGCATTCCGGATGACCGGAATCGTCCCCACGGAGGCATCGGCCTCCGTCATCGAGGCGCAAGCTGTCTGAGGAACGTCTGGAACGGACGCGGTTCGCCATCTCTGCGCGGAACCGGGCCGTGCTCCCGCCCCCGACAGGCAGCTTATGCATAGCGGAGGCCGGGCGCCGGTAATCTGCAAGCATCTGGAGGACGGCTGCCGGACGAAGGAGTTCAGTGTTACGTCTTCAAGCAGTGAGCAAGCGCTATGGCCGTGGCGATTGGATCCTGAGAGACGTCGATGTGGAGGCACCTTGCCGGGGAGGTCGTTGCAATCGCAGGTGGGAACGGATTGGCGAAGTCGACCCTGCTTCGGATCGCCGTGGGTCTGTCCCGGCCGACCAGCGGCAGGGTGGCCGCACGGTCGCCGGTCGTGGGCCACGTCCCCGACCGCTTTTCCCCCAACGAACGCATGTCGGCCGTGGCTTACCTGATCCACATGGGCCGCGTACGCGGACTGACCACCTCGGTCGCCTCGTCGCGGGCCCACCGGCTGCTGGAGAGGATGGCACTGGTGGGCGGCAAGCAGGCGCCCTGCGGAGCCTGTCGAAGGGCAACGCGCAGAAGGTCGCGCTCGCCCAGGCCCTGATGGTGGAGCCCGGGCTGCTCGTCCTGGACGAACCGTGGTCGGGGCTGGACACGGAAGCCCACGGTGTCCTCGCCGAGATCATGACCGAAGTCGCCGGCGTCGGCGGCACCGTGGTCTTCACCGACCACCGGGAGTCGGTGACCCGGGCCCGTGCCACGCGGACCTGCACCGTCAGCAAGGGACGTGTCTCCTTGAGCGGGCCGGAGCCCTGGGAGACCGCGTACCGGCCCCCGTCGGACGTCGTGCTGACCGCGCCCCGAACGGGCGGCGTGCCCCCAGGACCTCGTCTGAAAAAAGCTGGACGGCGTGCTGGAGGTGAACCGCGGTTCAGTTCGCGCAAAGCCTGAACGTGGTCGACTTCGAGATGCCCCCGGCGCCGCCCGGCGAGTTCCTCCTCATGGACGACCCACAGCACGGGCGCTACCGGAAACCGCTGGTGGGCAAGTTGACCGCACGTCGGATGCGACTTCTCACCGAGCGGATCGAGCAGATCACCACCGGCTGCCTGGACGCCATGGAGAAAGCCGGGCCGCCGACGGACCTGGTGACCGCGTTCGCCAAGCCCATCCCCACCATCGTCATCTGTGAGCTGCTGGGGGTGCCGTACGAGGACCGGGACTCCTTCCAGGAACAGATCGACAAGTTCATGAACGGGGAGACGAGCGACGAGGAGCTGATCGCGGCCTACACCGCGACCAGAACTACCTTGCACAGCTGGTGGCCGCCAAGCGCGTGAACCCCACCGACGACGTGCTCAGCGAACTCACCGAAAGTGACCTGTCCGATGGGGAGTTGCAGGAGATCCGCCTGATCCGCTCGCCGCTCGTCCCAGCTGTCGAACAGCGGGACAACCGCTTTGACTGTCGCAGGCCGCGAGCGGCGTCTGGCGTCGAAGCCTCGGTCATGCCGGGGCTCATCGCCCCCTGGCCAAGGCCGAGGTCGGTCGCCGGCCGTCGCCGGGCCGGACGCACAGGGGCCCGCTTCGCATGCGATGGACTGGTCAGGTCGTGGAGGCGGGGCCGGGCGGTAGGTGGACGGTCATGATCAGGTGACAGGTTTCGGTGCCGTCGCCGCGGTAGGTGTGGGGGGCGTCGCCGTCGAAGGTGGCGGTCTGTCCGGCTTCGACGGGGTGCTCGGTGCCGTCGACGACCAGGGTCATGCGGCCGGAGGTGACGGAGACGGTTTCGACGACTCCGGCCTGGTGGGGGTGGCTGGGGTACTCCTCACCGGGTTCGAGTTTCCAGCGCCAGACCTCGACGGGAGCCGGGCCCGAGGTCGTCAGCATCAGCCGGGCCTCGCTGCCCCGCTCCCCGGCCCACAGTGGCATCACGGCTTCGGCGTCCACGACGCGGACGCGGCCTTCGGCCGGGCCTTCCATCAGGGCGGAGACGGAGACGCCGAGCGTGTCGGCCAGCCGGACCAGGGTGGCGAAGTTCGGGTTGCCCTGAGCCTTCTCCAGCCCGACCAGAGCGCCCTTGCTGACCTTGGCGCGCCGGCCGAGTTCGTCCAGGGACAGGCCGGCGCGCCGGCGGGCCGTCCTGACGTTGTGCGCGAGCGTCCGCAGAGCTTCCTCTGTCTCGGCCATCCGATCGCCTCCTCGCGAGTGGACCACTTCAATGCACCGCCCGGTCGTTTGGTTGACACAGGCCGGTCGGTCCACTGTACGGTTTAGTCGTTCCATTGCCATACTAAGGGATGTACGTACCGTGATCGCTCTGCTGCTGGCCCTGGGCAGCTCCCTCGCCTACGGGTGCGCCGACTTCCTCGGCGGCCTCGGCGCCCGCAAGGCCCATGTACTGCGCACCGTGATGATCGCGGCCCCGGCCTCGCTCGCGGTCGAGCTGCTGCTGTGGCCGTTCCTCGGCGCCTCCTTCAGCGCCGCCACCCTCGGCTGGGGCGCCGCCTCCGGTGTCGCCTCGGCCGCCGCGTTCGCCCTGCTCTACCGGACCCTGGCGATCGGCCCGATGAACGTCCTCTCGCCCATCACTGCGCTGGTGTCCGCCATGCTCCCTGTCGGCGTGGGACTGCTCCAGGGCGAGCACCTGGGCACGGCCGGACTGATAGGGCTGCCGCTCGCCCTGGCCGCAGTCGTCCTGGTCAGCGCGGGACATGGAGCGGGGTCGGCCCGCCCGTCCCGTACCGCGCTGCTGCTGGCCTTCGGCGCAGGCGCCGCCATCGCCCTGCAGCTGATCTTCCTGCACCAGGCGCCGTCCGACAGCGGGGTGGCCCCGCTGATCGTGGGCCGGGCGGTCTCCTCGGCCGTCACCCTGGCCGCCGCGGGGGTGATGTACCGCAAGCTCGGTTCCGAGGAGCCCGCGTACGCGATGTCGGCTGCCGCAGGAGTGCTGGACTCGGTGGCGAACCTGCTCTTCCTGCTCGCCGCCCGCAGTGGCGACCTCGCCGTCGTCGCCGTGATCACCGCGCTGTACCCGGCCGGCACCGTCCTGCTCGCCCGCAGCGTGCTCGCCGAACGCATCCACCGCGGACAGCTCGTCGGCCTGGGCACCGCCGCCGTCGCCGTCAGCCTCCTCGCCCTCACCTGAACCGCCCATCACCACCGCACCACCGCACCGCCCGCACCCCCCGCAAGGAGACCAGCATGTTCATCCAGCCCTGGGATGCCGACCTGGACAAAGCCGAATGGCAGACCTGGATCGCCGAAGGCCACGACTTCGGCCTCCTGAGCGTCAACGGCCTGCCCGGCCAGGCACCCGTCGCCGTCCCCACCCACTTCACCAGCGACCCCGGCCACCTCCTGATCCACCTCGCCCGCCCCAACCCCGTCTGGAAGGCGATCGAGAACGACCCGAACGTCCTGTTCACCGTCTTCGGCGACTACGCCTTCATCCCCGGCCCCTGGCGCGCCAAGCCCGGTACGCCGCCCACCGACGGCGTCCCCACCAGCTACTACACCGCCGTCCAGTTCACCTGCCACGCCCACATCGTCGACACCCCCGAAGCCAAAGCCGAACTGCTGCGCCGCCAGCTCGCCCACTTCCAGCCCGACGGCGACCACGCCCCCGTCACCGCCGACCAGCCCCCGTACGGCCGGATGCTGCCCGGCATCCGCGGCCTGCGCCTGGAAGTCACCGACGTACGGGCCAAGTTCAAGTACGACGACCACAAGCCCGTCGAACACCGCACCGCCGTCGCCGACCATCTCACCGCACGCGACCACGGACTCGACCTCCCCGCCGCCGAACAGCAGCGCCGCCGCCTGGACCGCATCGGTCCCTGGAAGCCCTGACCACCCGCCCCGTACGCACGGAAAAGCCCTGTCTCATGACCGTCTTCCGCATCGCCCCCGCCGTCACGGACGCCTTTCCCGACACGCTCATCGCCCTGATCACCGCCACCGGGCTGCGCGGCCGTGAACCCTGGCCCCACACCGCCGCAGCAGTGCAGGAACTGCAGCAGCAGCTCGCCGACGGCACCTGGCAGCCCGCCGACGAGACCGATCCCCGCATCGACGCGTGGCACACCGCCTACCGCTCCTTCGGCACCAACCCCCGTCGCATCCGCCCCAGCGTCGACGCGCTCGGCCGCCGCCTCGCCAAGAAGGGCACGCTGCCGCGCATCAACCCGGCCGTCGACTCCTACAACGCCGTCTCCGTCTGCCACGGCCTGCCCGCCGGTGCCTTCGACCTCGACCACGTCACCGGCGACGTCGACATCCGCTACGCGCACGGCACGGAGGAGTTCACCCCGCTCGGCGAACCCGACACCATCGAGAACCCCAAGCCTGGGGAGATCATCTACGCCGACACCACAAGCGTCCTCACCCGCCACTGGAACCACCGCGACGCCCACCGCACCCGCGTCACCGAGGACTCGGCCCACGTCGCCTTCGTCCTCGAAACCCTCCACGCCACCCGCGACGGCCACCTCCTCAGGACCGCTGCACACGAGCTACAGGGCCTGCTCCTCCCGCACGCTGATCAGACCGCCGTCTACTTCCTCAGCCCGGCAAAGCCCCATCCCCCAGCGAACCTCCAGCACGCCTCCACCACCACGCCCGCAGATCAGGCAAGCGGAGCAGCCGCCCCTATGCGGGCGAGGTAGCCGTCGAGTCCACTGGCGTTGCCACCCGCCCACCCCACATGGCCGTCGGGACGGACCAGGAACAGCCCCTTTCCGTATGTGTCGAGCGCCTCGATCCGGTGTACGCGGACGAAACCGGCGCAGACTGGCGGGAGTTCCGCGTCCGTCCCGACGGCCAGCAACGTGAAGTGCGGGCCCCGCAGCAGGTCGAAGACCCGGCCGCCGCCGCTGAGGCGCCCGTCCGGGGCACGGTCGCCCGCCACCAGGGTGTCCGCCGCGCCTGAGGCGAGCGGACTGTCCCGGTATCCGAGCCGCAGCTGGCGGGTGGCTTCGCTCCGCCGTTCCTGGCCTCGGTGGATGCGCGTGGACAAGCCCAACATGTCCGCGGCGACCGGGCGCCGTTCCCGCACGTAGGTGTCGAGCAGCGCGGGATCGGCGCCGTACTTCAGCACCTGGCCGAGTTTGCACCCCAGGTTGTAGGCGTCCTGGACGCTCGTGTTGAGGCCCTGGCCACCGGCGGGGGAGTGGACGTGTGCGGCGTCGCCCGCGAGGAACACCCGGCCGGAGCGGTAGCGGTCCGCCAGGGCGGCACGCGGCCGGAAGTCCGAGGCCCACCGCACCTCCGTGACGTCGCCGGCACGCAGGTGGGAGCGGGCGGCGACCAGCTGCCGTACCCCGGCGTCCGAGACGTCGGGGACACCGCGCGTGAACTGGGCTCGTTGCCGGGCCGATGAGATGCACCGGCGTATGACCGCCGGCCCTCTCCCGGCCGACCCGCCCGGCGCCTGGCAGCAGCAGCTCACCGCCTTCTGCCGCACCCTGCGCACGGAGCTCCTGCGCCACCGCGACGGCGCCAAGGTGTACGGCGGAGCCCGGTTCACCGGCACCGGGTACGCCGCCTCCCTGGAGGGCCATCTGCGCGTCATGACCGAGGCGGGCTTCACGCTCGCCCAGGCGCCCCGGGTGGGCGGCACGGCCTACGCGTACACCATGGGTTTCGTCAGCGAGGAACAGGGCGTCCGGCCCATGCGCGACGAGCGGCGCGAGGGGTACGACATCGAGGAATGGGCCGCCCGCCTCGCTGCCCATCCGCTCGCCGCCGCGGCGGGCCCGGAGGTCTTCACCGACTACGACCAGCAGGTCGAGGAAGGGCTGCGCATGATAGTGGCCGGCGCGGAAGCGGTATACGGGGGGCCGTCGTGAGCGCGCATGCTCTCGCGAGCCGGGTCAGGGATGAACTCGCGGCAGCAGGCCTTCCGGGTGGGCGCGGACGTCTACGTCGAGGAGGAGGGCGACGACGGCATCGCATCGGTCTTCGTCGCCTGGTGCGTCCATCACACGTTGGCGGACGCCTCGGCGGGTGCTCTGCTCCGCGGTGACCTCGCCGACCGCGCCGTACTGCACCACGGGAAGGCGTGCCGGGCCATGCGGGACGCAATGGCACAGGTGCTCGGCTCGGCCGGATTCGTCGTCGAGCACGCGGACGACCTCAACGAGTACCGGCCGCAGGAACTGCGGATCACGGCGGGGCCGGAGCGGTACGTCCCATCGTGGGCGGACCGATTCACCCACGCGTCGCCGCGCGCTTGAGGCGGCGGGATCGGCGGGTCAGGCGGCAGCGCAGCTCCCGTCTGGCTTGACCGGGCTGTGCCGGCGCGAGCCCGCCCGCTGCCGCCAGGACTCCACGTATGTGTGCCGAACCAGGGACCGTCGCGGTCAGGGCGCTGGTTATCGACCACCCGACTGGAGATCCATGGTGGAGTGCAGTTCGGCCAGGAGGGTCTCGAACTGCTCGAGTACCTTCGACGGGTACCGCGACAAGACGGCGTCCTGGCGGTCGTTGACGGGTCCGAAGAACTGCTCGGCGAGTTCCCTGGCCTGTGTGGTGCTGTGCAAAGTGACGGCCCGTCGATCGCTGTGTCCGCGGGTGCGCACGACGTATCCCGCCTGCTCGAGGCGGTTCAGCAGCGCCGTCATGGCTCCCGAGGACAGTGGAATGCGCTTGCTGAGCAGGGCCGGAGACAGCGGGGCGCCCCTGACTTCGGCAGAAGTGATCTCCAGCAACGCGAAGGCGTCGGTGGAGTGCACGCCCAGCAGTACGGCGAAGCGGCGGCCCAGTTCGGTGAAGCCCGCACCGTAGGCCCTCAGCCCTTCCGCCAGCCTTTCCCGCTGCGCCGCGACGTCCCTGCGTGCTCGTTCGTCCACTGAGGCCCTCATTCTTCCCTTTGCCGCACACGATTCCCGTCGGCGGTGCACGTTGACAGCCTGTCATGAACCAGCATAGCTTCACCATAGAGTAACTTCACCGTGAAGGTTTTTCTGTTGAGATGCTTCACGGTGCAGGAGCCCAGGCCTGTGTGCGCCGACCGCCGACGACCGGATCCGCTTCCCCGCTTCAGTGGCTGACACGGCACATCCACTCACGACCACAGGCGCGGCCGCCGGCGACTCCACCGCCCGAGGCCGCATCCCCAACCCCCTACGACCTCAAGGACTGCTGATGCCGCAGACTCCCCGCCTCAAGGGCATTGACCCATTCGCCGCAACCGTCCGTCATATCACCGAACCCGATCCGGTCCATGCCGCTCTACGCGCCGCCGGCCCCATCGTCCAGGTGGATGCCCCGGCCGGAGGACACGCATGGATCGTGACCGACGGCGCCCTGGCGCGCGAGGTACTCGCCGACCCCCGGATCGCCAAGGACCCCGCCTTCGCGCCTCACGGCTGGGACCGTCATACGGCCGGACTTGAGCCGACCGCCGCCGAACAACCCTCCCTCACCACCCTCGACGGCCCCGAACACGCCGAACTGCGACGCGCCCACGCCCCTCTCCTGAGCGCCAAACGCATCCGCGCCCAGTCCGACCGCATTCACGCCATAGCCCGACAGCTCCTCACCGGGCTCGCCGCCGAACGGAGCGAGGTCGACCTGACGGCCGGTTTCACCACCCGCTATCCGCTCACCGTGCTGCTTGACCTGCTCGGTATCCCGCTCGGCCACGTCGATCGAGCCGCCGGCGCCTGCGGACGGATGCTCAGCAACGAGCCCCGCGAGCGGGGCACGGCGATCTCCGAAATCGCCGAGCTCGCCGGATACGGACTCCTCGACGGCACCCGGGGGCTGGCCACCGAATTACGCGACCGGGTCCCAGCGCACACCACCCCGGACCAGCTCCAGTATCACCTGTTCGCGTTGATCTTCGCCGGACAGCTGACCACCGACGCCGCCCTCGGCACCCTTGTCGCACGCACACTCGCGGGCCGGCCCCATCCGAACCCGGCGGACGCAGAGAACGAAGAGAGCATCGAGGAGCTGGTCCACGACACACTCAGGCAACACCCGCCCGCCCCGTTCACACTCTGGCGGTTCACCACCGCCGAGATCGACCTTGCCGGGACGCGGCTTCCGGCCAGAGCGCCCGTGCTCATCGACATCCAGGGCATCAACACCGACCCCGCCCGCACCCCCGGACCAGACCTCTCCTTCGGCGGCGGCCCGCACTACTGCATCGGCGCCCAACTCGCCCAGCTCGAACTGCACGCCGTAGCCACCGTGCTGCGTACCGACTTTCCCGACGCCCGCCTCACTGTCCCCTTCACCGAACTCCGGCTGAGCAGCAACGGCCAACTGCAGGGAAGCCGGCTGACAACCCTGCCCGTCGCCCTCCTCGGCTGACAGGCCAACCGGGCCGGACCGGGACGGGCGCCGGCTCGCTTCGCGTACCGCCGGCGCCCGCAACGGGTCGGTGATCGTTTGCACTGCAATCGCCATGGGAGTCACTGGACAAGATGGACACCATGGTAGGAAGGGGTGGACGCGATAGGACCTGTGTGAAACGGGAGAAAAGGGGTCACCTGGTGAGATCGATGCAGCGTAGCTTCCTGACCGCGTTCATCGCCGCTGGAACGCTTGCCTGCCTGGCTGCGGCACCGGTTGCCTCAGCAGAGCTGGACGAGCCTCTCCAGTATGTTGCCCTCGGTGACTCTTTCGCCGCCTCACCCCAAGTGCCGCCGCCCGATGTATCCAACCTGCTGTGCCTGCGCTCACTCGTCAATTACCCACACGTCGCCGCCAAGGCCCTGGATGCCAAGCTGGCCGACGTCAGCTGCTCCGCCGCCACCGTCGAAGACCTGACCACCTCCCAGTATCCGGGCACCGGCGCCCAGTACGACGCGCTCACTTCCGACACCGACATCGTCAGCATCACCATTGGCGGTGTGGACATCGGTCTGGTCACGCTCGCCCTCGACTGCCTGAACCTGAACCCCAAGCCCGAAGGGACCAGCTGCGCCGCACAGAACACCGCAGGCGGCTCCGACAAGGTCAAGGCCGCCATCGACGCGTGGGCTCCCAGGTTCGCGGCAGCCCTGGACGAGATCCACCGCCGCGCGCCCCATGCGAAGGTGTTCGTCATCGGCTACGGCAACGTCATCCGCCCCGGTGGCTGCTTTCCCACCCAACCCATCTGGGACATGGACGCCGACTACCTCCACGGCACAATCGGCCACCTCGACAGCCGGCTGAAGCAGGCCGCCCAGGAGCACGACGCGGTCTTCGTCGACACCTATCCCCTCGGTGTCGGGCACGACGCGTGCGCCGCACCCGCCAACCGCTTCACCGAAGGATGGGTACGCACCCGCGCCGCCATGCCCCTGCACCCCAACGCCAAGGGCGCCAAGGCCATCGGCACGACCCTCGCCGCCGCCGTCCGACGCGCGGCCGTGACGTCCTGACGACGTATCTACGGCGACGGGTCGCGCTTGCGGTGGGTAACAATGGAGCTGTGGAGCACCGCTGGCCCCTCACCGCAGCCGGCCGCGCCCATCCCCGGTTACCGCGAAGCCGACCGCTTCCCGCGCCCGCTCCACCGCTACCCAGCACAGACCGGACGCCCCCACTACCCGCACCCGGTGGCCGTGGCTGACCTGACGTCATGGCCTGACCGATGGCGCGCCCCTTGCCTTCGAAGGACTGGCACTCCTGCATGTATCGGCGGCACGGTCACGCTACCGGCCTTCTCCCGTGCCGCAGACGCTCCGCGAACACCTGTGCGGCGGCCAGGTCCCCGCTGTTCGGCCGCTGCTTGTTGATACCGCCGACCAGCTTGAAGGGCGTCCAGGTGTCGAACGCCCGGCACGAGAAGGTCCCGTCCACCTCGAAGCCCTTGCGCCGCAGGAGCTGGACCAGTGGGCGGGTGAAAGGCGCCGGCGGCATCTCGGGGAGCCCGCTGGTGGCGAACACGAACGCCCGGCCCGGCCTCGTTGGAAGTGCCCTGACGAAGTCGGTCAGGCGGGGGTGGAGCCTGCTGTAGAAGACGCCCGAGCCGAATCCCACGAGGTCGGCGCCGGCCAGCTCGGCCAGGTCGGCCTCCTCGGGGCAAACGACCTTCGCGCCCAGTACCTGGGCCATGGTGTCGGCGACATGACGCGTATTGCCGTGTGACACGGAGACGCACACGATGACGGCCTTCATCTTGACGATCCCTTCTCTCGTTTCCGTAGAAGGGACAGCGCAGCGTCTCCGGATGTGACACCACAAGATCAGGACTACCTGGAGGACCGTGTCGCCGTGCGCCCAGCCGCGGCCGACCACGCGGGGTGCTCGGCGTACTCACCGGTGTTTGAGTACGGGAGCGGTCCTGCCCGGCGGGATCTGCCTGCTGAGATGGGCCTATGACGATGACGCCCTTTTCCGCCTCGCACTGTCCGGACCTCGCGCCACACCGCGGGCGCCGTACCAGAACACTGATTACTGGCAGTGTGGTGCTGCTCGTCGCCGCACTTACTCAGGGCTGCGCGGGCGGCCGGGTGATGTCGGAGACGGAGTTCCGCGAGCACCTGCGGCTCACGCAGGAGGCGGGTGAGGACGCGGTGCGGCGGCTGAGGATGGACCCCTCGTCCATAGTGGACCAGCGGGAGATGGCCAACGCCTCCTGTAAGGACGACCTTGGTGTCGACGCCGAGGGCGTCACCCGTGACCAGCCGAGCGTCAGCTGGGCACCCCAGTTCGCAAGCCGCACCGCGTATGAGGCGGCGGTTGACACGCTCCGCGAGGAGTGGTCCGCGCAGGGCCTGACGGTAAAGGACGTCCCGGCCCCCGGAAAGGGTGAGCCGGGGGCCGGCCTCCCGGGCGTCCGGACGACGGACGACCACGGCATCGAGTTGTCGCTGCGTCCCGACTGGTACTCAGGGGAGCCGACGCTGGTGGCCGACGGCGGATGCGTACGGCACCGGGGGTACCTGGTCGAATGGGAGTAGGAGCACCCCGGGGGTCTCAGCCCCGGGTGGTCGCCCCGCCTGAGGCCAGCAGGTCACCTCGCCGCACTCCGCCCGGGCTCGCTCCCGCGCTCCGGGCCGTGTCCTGCGAGGCGATGGCCCGCTCGATCAGACGTGGTACTCGTTGTGGAACGGGATGGAGTTCGTCGTGTACCAGGGACATGGGGACCACGTGACGGAGCTGTTGGTCCTTGCCGAGGACTTCGATGACCGGTATCCAGCCGGTAGGCGTGGCAGGCGCCGGTAGTGCCTTCCATACCCCCGCGTAGTGGTGCTTGAGGACTTCCGCGACGAACGCCACGAGCTGCGCATGGATCCAGACCCAGTCGTCCTCCTCGAACTGCTGCCACGGCATACGGAGGACGAAATCGTCCAGCAGAGGAAGGGCTGAGAGGGGATCACGGCTGAACGCCTCCGAGTCCCCGCCCAAAGCGTTGATCATGTCGCTGATCGCTGGACGTCCTTGCCTCGCCCACTCCTCAATGTCGATGTCCATGGCATGAGCGCAAATGCGTCGGCTGCAGAGTGCGGCGCGAGGCCCGGGGAGCGGTCACAAGGCGTTCGGGTTCGTATGTCACTGGTAGGTGTACCCATACCGCTGCATGGACCTGCTGCCGCACCTGGGGACAAGGTTCGCGTCTCCGGTCGTCGCCCGTCGGGCTGGAGATGCCCCCTGTGGAGGCCCCTGCGACTGACACGGCGGAGCAGGACTTCGTGTGTGTCAGGGTGGCTTCCGCCGCAGGACGGTTTCCGGGGCGATGACCTTCCATGTCCTGCCGCTCTTGGTGAACCGGGACCGGCCGCAGGTCGCGCGGCTGGCGCGGCCGGCGGGGAAGCGCTGGGGGGTGAAGTCAGCGGCGACCGCCGAGCCGGACCCCTCGAGTCACGCGATGGCCGCACTCAAGCTTGCATCCTCCTTGATCGCACGAGCGTTCGATGCAGGCTCAGTAGACGCTCCCGGCAGCTCCTATGATCGACGTCATGGTGCAACGGGTGCCCACTGAAACGGAGCTACGCAATCCAGCGTGCAGGGGCAGCCCGGCAGGGGTCGGCTGAAGCTCACAGCCCTTGGGCCCGCCTCCGCCGTGCCAGGAGCAACTCCGAGCACCTGATGTCAGCTGACGCTGGCTGGATGCCCCTCCAGGCGTCCGTATAGACGCCCTTTCTTACGCCTCGCTCAACAGCGCACGCAGGGGCACGGGCGGCACGCGCCGCTCTTGAGGGCAATCCTGTGGAATCGATGGAGGTGATCGCCTTGTGGGGCTGGGGCCGCTCATCCTGTGGATGGTCTGGCAGGGAGGCTGGGGAACGGTGGTGACTCCGGCAGCAGCGGCGGCATGAGCCGCGACGGCCCCGGCGGCTGTTGACGCGGCCAAGCCCCATCGGCGGCTCTGCCGCTTTCTCGGCGAACGTCCGGCGGCCCCCGGAACGCCTGCTCGCGGCCTTTTCGCGCTCACGATAGGCAGGGCTGTGCGGTCAGAGGGGGGCCATGCAGTAGTCGTTCTCCGGGCAGAACACGACGTACACAGGGTTGTATCCGGGGTACACGGTCTTAGGATTCGGGTCGGCATAGTTGAAGTAGGAACCCGGGTCGGGCGTAGCGGTGAAGGTCACGGTCGTGCCGACCGGGAAGCTCGCGGAGCAGGTGCCGGTAGGTGGCTGCTGCGGTTCCTCGCTGTAAGGCTGCCACGCCGGCTGGTGGCAGTTGATCCCGGCCGGCTGGCTGGTGACGGTGCCGCCACCCCAGCCGTCGCTGGTCCACACGGACACAGTCGCCTGCTGGGGCGCCGCCTGCACCGGCGCGACGGTGCCGAGCCCTGCCGCAGTGCCCAGCGCGACGGCGACCACCATCGCCCGCCTGACGCCGCGGATCTGGATCTTCTTGTGTGCCACGGGGAGCACCCCCTTGTTTGCTGCAGTAGTCATGTCGATGAATGCGCGTGGGGATCCAGGAAGGTGATCAGATGGATCGCCTCCACAGGAGCGCCCACCTGGCGGGCCGCTTGCGGATCGCCTCGTCGGTCAGTAACCCGGCGATCCCGTGCGAGAAATAGTGCTCGACCAGATACCGGGGCATCGCCGAGTCCCTCGCCGACAATGGGGAATTCATGTCTGAAATCAGCCTAGGGTCGAGCCCGTTGGGGTACATCCGGCCGTGCACCCCACGTTTCCCCCGGACAACCCCAAATACTCGCGGTTATCCGCGCGAGCGGACTGTCGACCAGTCAGGTCCGCTCGGGGTTGGCGGCCCTGCTGGACGAGGCCTGATCCAAGGGCTGGCCGCCGCTGATATGGACCAGGGGAGACGGCTATCAGCTCGGCGCCGAACAGGCCGCGCTTAAGGCCTACGAACGGGCGGGCCAGGGAGAAGCTGACCAAGTTCCGCCGGTTCATCACCGGCACCGTCGCCCCGCACGCGGCCGCCCACCCGAACGACAAGTGGGTACGTCACATCGTTGCCCAGCTCAACTCCATCGAATCCACCCTCGGTCTCATAGCCAGTGCCTGACCGTCTCCTTGGCGGGGGCCGCCCGGCTTCGCCGGTCGGCCCCCGCCGCAGGTCGGTTGCGGAGGAGGAGATGCGTCGCCCTCGCTGTCCCTCGGACATGACGGACGACGAGTGGTACCTGATCGAGCCGCTGCTGCCGCCCCCGCCCTGTGACACGGCCCGCGGCGGGCGGCCGGAGAAGCATCCCCGCCGCGAGATCGTCGACGCCATCCGATATGTCGTGGACACTGGCTGCAAATGGCGGGCCTTACCTGCGGATTCCCGCCTTGGCGCACGGTTTGGGGGTTCACGGCCCGCTGGGCCGCCTGCGGTGTCGTCGGCCAGATCCGCGACGTCCTCGCCGGGCGGATCCGCCGGGAGATGGGCAAAGGCCCGAGGGCCGTGGCCACGATCATCGACTCGCAGTCCGTGAAGGCGGCCTCGACCGTCGGCAAGGACAGCCGTGGTTACGATCCGGGCAAGAAGATCAATGGCCGCAAGCGGCATCTCGTGGTCGACACCCGCGGCCTGCCGCTGATGGTCATGGTCACCCCAGCCGATCTGCACGACTCCGCGGCGGCGAAGGAGGTCCTCTTCCGGCTGCGACTGATGCACCCCGAGATCGCGATCGTCTGGGCCGACCGCGCTTACGCGGGCAAGCTCGTGACCTGGGCGAAACGCCATCTCAAACTGACGATCAAGACCGTTGCCCGGCCGAAGGACAGCTCCGGATTCGTGCTCCTGCCCCGCCGCTGGGTCGTCGAACGTTCGCCGGCCTGGATGATGAACGCCCGCCGGCATGCGAGGGACTACGAACGGCTCATTTAGTACTCCGAGACCCTGATCACCTGGGCGGCGATCACGCTGATGACCCGCCGTCTGACCAAGGGCAACAGGAGCCTCGTCCGTCTGCCCGCCACCCCGCCGCGGATGGCCGCCTGACCTCACCCGTGGCCGTCCAGGGTCGTCAATCAGCCACCAGGTATCTACGAAAACCGGGGGCTCCACCCCCGGTGAGTCGAGGGTCAGGCGGCGCGACCGGTCTGACCGCCGCGCACGTACATGACGATACTGGCGATCAAGATCCACACGCCCGCAGCGATGAGCGGAATCAGGGTAGGCGGCACGATCGCGATGAGGGCGATCGGCAGGGCCAACCATCCCAGCCACTGTGGCAACGCGCCGGTCCGCAAGACCGACAGCCACGTGGCGAACATGAAGACCGCAATACCGACGACGGCCGGGTAATGGCTCGCATGCAAGACATTGAGCGCTTGGGCAGCGCTGGGGTCGATTTTGTCATGACCAGAAGCGAGCGCCCAGCCAATCCCTGCGCGAGCCGCGCCGCCGACGCCGATCACGACAGCGCCGCCGAAGACCGCTGTCGCAAGCGCGCTTGCCCCCCTACTACGCAGGTGCGTGCGCAGCCAACTGGCGAAGAAGATCAAGAAGACGACCCCCAAGCCCGCGAGTAGGGCGGACGCCTTTGTGGTGCTCTCATGGGCCTTGAAGAAAGAGAGCACGTTCACGCCGGAGGCATACTCCTTGGGGGTATCCTGAGCCGTGACGGCGGAGGCCACGAGCAGCACGAAGAAAACCACGCCGCTCAGCGGGGCAAGTCGAGTCCACCCCTGCGTCGGCCCATGAGAATCGCCTACCGTCCCGGTGCCGCGATCACGATTCATGCTCCGCTCCTCATGGTTGATGACGTACAGGGCCGGCGGTCGCGCCGCCGCGGCGCCGGCCCCGAGGGCAGCGGCCATGGCACATCGCGCCGGCCCGCTGCGCGCCGGCCATACCTCCGGTCTACGCCCATCACTGCCCGCGCGCCACCGGCCAAGACGCGGTCGGCCGCGTAGTGCGGGCAGGACAAGCGGTGCCACGTCACCGTGAGGCAGTCCACAGCGACGGTGCGGACCTGGCCGTCGGCCGGTCTCCTCGTGCACCGCCTTGCCTCGACTCGGCCCCCTCTGCTGGCTCACCCCCACTTTCAGGCGCACCCCCCGGCGGCGGGAAGCGGGGACGGCCGGGCATCGGGTTCGGAAACAGCCTGGAGAGGTCGTTTTCATCTGTACTGCATCGGAATGAACTGATTCTCGGAGTGCGGGGTCGTGGTGATCGTGAGGTAGCAGGTGTGCTTTGGATCCCGTGGGCCGAGTGTGACAGGTGGGGCGAGATGAGGCTTCTTCCTGTCACATCCCAGAACGCCCGACCTTCGCGGCCTGTGTGCTTCCGTCGTCGTCGCTGTGCGCCTGGGCGCACTCGGTAAGGGGCGGTACGCCGGAAGTATGCCGACGCGAAGCCCTTATCCGAGTGATCTGTCCGATGCACGCTGGGAGTTGATTGAGCCGGTGCTCTCAGCCTGGCGTTTTGAGTGCCGGGGCAGGGCCCTGGACTTCGGCCGGCCACCCGAGCATGACCTGCGCGAGATCATGGATGCGATCTTGTATGTGGACCGGGCCGGGGTCCAGTGGCGCTACCTCCCGCATGACTTCCCCAACTGGAACACGGTCTACGGCTACTTCGCCAAGTGGCAGCAGGAAGGCGTGTTCGCCCAGCTCAACGGCCTGCTCAGGCAGCTGTTGCGGCAGAAGGAGGGACGGGACGGCGAACCAACGGCCTGGTGATCGACGCCCAGAGCGTCAAAACCTCCACCAGCGTTCACGCCTCCAGCCAGGGCGTCGACGCCGGGAAGAAGATCGCCGGCCGGAAGCGGAGCATCGTCACCGACACGCTCGGACTCCTGCTCGCGGTGTTTGTCACCGCGGCCAGCGTGCAGGACTCCACCGCCGGCACCCGGCTCCTGGACCAGGTCGCCGCCGAACACCCCGGCAGACGCAAGGTCTGGGTCGACGGCGGCTACCGCCAGCACCTCGTCGAGCACGCAGCCGCTCTCGGCATCGACATGGAGATCACCGCCCGCACCCGGGGGACCAGGGGTTTCACTCCGATCCCGAAGCGGTGGGCGGTCGAGCGGACCTACGGCTGGCTCATGCTCCACCGCCGCCTGGCCCGCGACTACGAACCCTCCCCGAACACTCCGAAGCCGTGATCCACCTCGCCATGACCGACCTCATGGCCCGCCGCCTCACCAGCGAGAACACCATCTCCTGGCGCGACCCGACACTGCCGCCCGGCGGGTGAGCCGGGGTGGAGCCGGTCCCAGGCTTGCGCGGTGGCTCTTCCATGGAGCCGGGTATCCGTGGTCGTCACGGCCAGCTCGGTGCGCCACGTAGAAGGGTCGCCGAAGACGAACTCGCCGCCGTGCTTGGGTGGGCGCCCGCCTTTCTCGTCGTAGACGCGTGGTGGTGTCGGCCATGGCCGGACAGGAGGTGAGCGATGCGGGGTGCGTCGTATCCGGCGTTCAGGACGACCAGGATCTCCGGGTCTCCTTCTCGCCACTGACCAGCGGCGATGAGCCGCTCGGTGACCTCACGAACCTGGGCGGTGGTTACGGCCGCGAGATCGGCCCCCGGCTCCAGCCGGATGGCGTCCAGCACGGCGGTCCAGGAGGTGCGGCCGGTCTCCAGTGCGGCCACGACCGAGTACGGCAAGCCAGGGATCATCCGGTGCTCGTTTTGACCCCGGCCGTATGTGTGGCAGAAGAAACGGTCCGGGTAGGTTGCCGCGTCCGGCCTCAGGCAGGGTGATACGTCGATGGCCAGGACCAGCCTGCCGTCCGCCGCTCTTGGCAACGGCAAGCCGGCCAGGGCTCGACGGAGCCGACCTAAGTCGATCCGCCCCTGGTTGAGCCCGCCGTACAGGGCTCCGTGACCCCGCCGGTGTTCGGGCGTGAGCGCGAGATCCACCAGCGTTTTTTGACAGGGCCCTCCGTGCAAAGGAGGGCGTCCGTCAGCTCGAATAACGCGTCCGAGCGACCCGTGAGACACCCATAGAAGTCCGCCCGGAACTGCGACTATATGGCCAGCGACTCACCCCGGCCACCGGTCAGAGGACTCACCCCGCGCGGCCCTGCCCAACCTCGACCTGGAGCAGACGCGGAGAGACCTCGAAGCCATGACGGGAGTACGCCGAAACCGCCCGGTCGCTGGAGTGAACGGTCACCCGTTCAAGACCGAGGTCCCTTGCCCAGGCCAAGACCGGCTCGATCAGCTCGCCTCCCAGGCCGCGGTCACGCTCCTCGGGCACGACGTACGTGCACTGAACGTCCCCCGACATCCGCTCGAACGCGCGCGGATGCGGCACACGCTGCGTGATCTCCAGCCAGGCCATGCCGATCACAACGTCGTCACGGACCATCACCATGCACCGATGCGAGGACTCGGTCTCCCGGGCCCATGCCACGAACCGGGGAACGAACTCGTCCAGCGTGGTGTCGGGCGTTCCGTAGAGCTCCTGCACCCACCGCCACCGCAACTCAGCGACGGTGGCTAGCTCGTGGGGGCTGGGCAGGGCGGTAAGCGATGTCATACACGGCTTCATCCTGGCGCAGATTCATCAGCACGACGGCCGCTTTCATCACTCCCGCACCAACAGAGCGGCAGCCCAGGGCTCCTCTTCGTTAAACGACAAGCTCAGCTGTAGCGAAGGCGTGTCGATCCTGCACGTCTGTAAGGGCCCTGCCACAGCAAGCGGCCGCTACCGCCCCCTGGATAGGAATCAACGGAGGCGTATGCGCCATTCCACAGGTGCCCTCAACCATCCCAGCCCGTCCAGCCGGGCGTTTCACCTCCGGCTATGTCTGTTCGCGTGTGTCCGCTGACCATTTGCTGGTGGCCAGGCCACCTTGTGTTCATGGAGCTGGCCGACTGACATGGCTTCCCCAAGAACACGCCATGCGAGTTGGCCGTGTGGCAGACGACATGGGCACAACCAGGGGGAACCAGTATGCGCAAACGACGCTGGGCAGGGTTATCGCTCCTAAAGCGTGTTGCAGAAGGCTGTGGCGCGGGCATTTTCCCTGTATGGGTGGGGTG
>NZ_NBCN01000016.1:0-179555 GCF_002099185.1 Streptomyces sp. CB03238
ATCCCTCAGCCGAGACCTGGCTCACCCGTCCACAACCTCCCGAGACAGAACAGCTAGTCGTCCCGTACGGCGGGGTAGACGGTGTTCAGCAGGTGGAGCACGGTGCGCGTCAGCATCACGTGCAGGTCGCCGCGGCTGAGCGTGCCGCGCACCAGCCACTCCCGGGAGGCCGCCTTGAGCATGCCGCCGTGAGCGCGGATCATCGCCCGGAGCTTGTGCCGTCCCTCGGTGACGTCGGCCATCATCGCGGCCTCGAGAACGCGGTCGGTCGCGATCTCGTCCGCCTCCAGCATGATCCGGTCGATGTCCGGGTCGTTGCCGAGGGCTTCCAGCCCGATCGCCGACAGCCACATCTCCCGGTTGCGCTCGACGACTTCGAGCCACCGGTCGACGCAGATCGACAGCCGCTCCTCGGGGGTGGTCGGGGGCAGCCGCTCCGAGACGGAGGCCGGCACGACCATCATCTGCCGCACCACCTCCAGATAGAGCTGCCGCTTGCCGCCGAAGTAGTGGTTGATCAGCGCGCGGGCCACGCCGGCCTCGGCCGCGATGTCCGAGACGGACACCGTGGCGTAGCCGTTCGCCCCGAAGAGCCTGCGGGCGACGCCGAGGATCTCGGCGCGCCGGGCGTCCGGCTCCATCCTGCGTCGCTGTGCCTGGCGCCGACCGCCCATGCCGTGATCCCTCTCTCGTCATGTGTACATGGATGCGATCACCGAGGCGTGCAGCGTGTGGATGGCCTTCCGCCGCAGGCTGAGCTTCGGCGTCAGCTCCCCGGACTCCGCGGTCCACGGGCCGGCCACCACCCGGTATTTCTTCACCTGTTCCGCACGGGAGAGCGCCGTGTTGGCCTCCGCGACCGCCTTGTCGAGAGCCGCGAGCACCTCCGGGTGGCGCGACAGCTCCTCCAGACCGGAGGTGGCGATCCCGTTCGCGCGCGCCCAGAGCGGGGCCGCCTCCTCGTCGAGCACCAGCAGCGCGGTGACGTACGGGCGCCGGTCGCCGATGGCGACGGCCTGGGCGACCAGGGGGTGCGCCCGCAGCAGGGACTCGATCCTCGTGGGGGCGATGTTCTTGCCCCCGTCGGTGATGATGATCTCCTTCTTGCGGTCCGTGATGGAGACGATGCCCCGCTCGTCGACCGCGCCGATGTCGCCGGTGGGCAGCCAGCCGTCCGGGTCGGTCGCCGCCTCGGTGCCGCCGTCGGCCCGGAGGTATCCGGAGAAGACCACGGGGCCGCGCACGAACAGCTCCCCGTCGGCGGCCACCCTGACCTCGACGCCCGGCCCCGGGCGTCCGACCGCGCCCAGGGCGAACACCTCGGGTGTGCTGACCGTCGCCGCCCCGGTCGTCTCGCTCAGGCCCCACACCTCATACACCGGGAGTCCCACGCTCGCCAGGAACTCCACGACGGGGGAGGGGATCGGCGCGGCTCCGCTGAAGGCCCGGTGGCACTCGTCCAGCCCGACGGCCGCCCGGACAGGCCGCAGCAGCCGGGTGTCGAGCTGCTCCAGTGCCGCGTCGAGCTCCGCCGGTATGTCCTTGCCGGCGGAGCGCAGGCGGAACACCTCCAGCGCGACGCCCCGCGCCTGCGCGACCGCCGCGGCCTGCTCCTCGGGGAGCGTGCCGAGCTTGGCCCGCAGGCCGGCGGCGAGCTTCTCCCACACCCGGGGAACGCCGAAGAAGCCGTGCGGGCGCACCGCGAGCAGCGTCGGCAGGAGCTGCGCGGGGTCCGGACAGATGGTGACGTGGCCGGCGTTGCAGATGGGCAGGTAGATCCCGAGGACTCGCTCGGCGATGTGCGCCAGCGGCAGGTACGCCACCGTCCGTGGATGCTCCGGGACCGTGACGAGGTGGTCCTGCATCAGTGACTCGTAGATCACGTTGCGGTGGGTGAGCACCACGCCCTTGGGCTCGCCGGTGGTGCCCGAGGTGTAGACCACGGTCAGCGGCTGGTCCGCGGTGGCCGCGTCCGTGAGCACCTCGAACGCGTCGTCGTCGAGCGGTACCCCGGGCGGTGCCTCCGGCGGTACGCGCAGGTCCGCGTAGATGACGAAGCGCCGGTCGCCCGCCGGTACGACGCCCGGGTCGAGGACGACGACGGCGCGCAGGTGGGGCAGATCCTCCAGGACCGGCTGCCAGCGCCGCATCTGCTCCTCGCCCTCCAGGACCAGGACGGTGGCCGCACTGTGCCGGGCCACGAAGCGGATCTGCTCGGTGCTCAGCGTGTCGTACGTACTGCAGGACAGGGCGCCCAGGTGGATCGCGGCCAGGTCGGCGACCCAGTGCTCCAGCCGCTTGGACATCGCGATGAGCATCCGGTCGCCCCGGCTCAGACCGAGCGCGGAGAAGCCGCGGGTGAGGGCGGCGACCTCGCCGCGCAGCCGCGACCAGGACAGCGTCACCGCGTCCGGCCCGACCCCGGTGGTGAGCGCCGGGCGGTCGGCGAACTGCCGGGCGTTGCGGCGCAGCAACCCGGTGATCGTCAGCCCCTCGACGGACTGGTGCAGCTGCTCTGCTGTGGCCACGGCGGGCTCCCTCCATCGCGAACCGTGAACGGACTCCTGGAGCGGGCTCAGGGTGGACCCGTTGTTGTACGAGCGTCAATAGCGCGCGTACCAATCCATGGGCCCTGTGGTCCTGACCGGTTGGCGGTGCGTCAGCACTGTTGACGCGACGCCAGTACGCGCCTACGAGCGGGCGGGCCGCGGGGGCACGAGCATCGGGACGAGGAACTGCCGGGCCACCGCGCGCAGCTGCTCCTCGTCGTCGAGGTCGATGACGTGACTGGGGATCACCAGGAAGGACGCGGAGATCCGGACCATCATCTCGGCCACGACGTCCACGTCCACGTCACGGGAGACATGGCCCGCGTGCTGCTCCCGGCGGAGCCTGCCCGCGACGAACTGCCGCACGGCGGCCAGCGTACGGCCCCCGTCGCTGGTCATGGACGGCACGACGGCGTCCGGCTCGTCGGCCATCAGGCCGCCGATGAGGGGGTTGCGGCGGATGGCCCGCAACGAGCTCACGAACCCCAGGACGACCCGGTCGGCGACGGTCCGGGCGTCCTGGATGTCGACGATGAACTGGTCGAAGTACCGCCGGAACTCGCGCCGTACGACCTGCTCGACCAGTGCTTCCTTGGCGGCGAACCGGCGGTAGACGGTGATCCGCGAGACGCCGGCCAGCCGCGCCACATCCGCCATGGTGGACCGCTTGATGCCCATGCGGCAGAACTGCTCGTACGCGGCGTCGAGCAGGCGCGTGGTGATCTCGTCATCCTGGTCGGCGCCGTCGACGGCCTCGGTGAACGCGAGTTCCAGCAGCGACGGCGCGGTCGCTCTCCCTGATTCCACGGTTGCCTTCCCTGATTCTGTGCAGCCTCTGGCGTTCATGTCCCGGCTGTGCTCCTCTGGGCTCAACGCGGATACACGGATACGCAATGTGTTTCACCGTACCAAAGGAGTTCGGGGCAATGGACCCATTGAGCAGGCGCAAGATGCTGATCGCCGGCGGGGCGATGGGAGCGCTCGGGGCACTGGGCATGGCGGCGCCGGCTCAGGCGCGGTCCCTGTGGACGTGGTCGCCGAGCGGTTCGGTGGCGGGTTCGGGGCCGGGGGCGGACCCGAACTGGGTGTGGGACGAGGAGGCCGACCGGTTGCTCGCCTCCGTGATCGACCGGGGCGACGTGCCGAGGGTCAACCAGCTGCTGCGGTCGTGGACCCGTAACGACCAGCCGTTGCCGGACGGACTGCCCCGGGACCTGCGGGAGTTCATGGACAGGGCACGTCGGCTGCCGTCGTGGGCGGACCAGGACAAGCTGAACCTCGCGGCCCGGTTCAACAAGACCAGGGGCTTCTACCTCAATCTCCTCAACGGAGTGGGCGGCGGCATGCTGAGCACCGCGATCCCCAGGGAGGCGCGCGCCGTCTACTACTCCAAGGGCGGCGCCGACATGGAGGACCGGGTCGCCAAGACGAGCAAGCTCGGATTCGCCGTCGGGGACCTGAACGCGTATCAGCCCGACGGTCACATCGTGGTGGAAGCGGTCAAGACCCGGCTGGTGCACGCGGCCGTACGACACCTGCTGCCGAAGTCCCCCGGCTGGGCCCGGACCAGCGGCGGCCAGAAGATCCCGATCAGCCAGGCGGACATCCTGGTCACCTGGCACAGCCTGCCCACCTTCGCCATGCGCAAGCTGATCGAGTGGAAGGTCCCGATCACCCGCGCCGAGTCCGAGGCCTATCTGCACCTGTGGCAGGTGACCGCCCACCTGCTCGGCATCCGGGACGAGTACATCCCCGCCACCTGGGACGCGGCCGAGGCCCAGTCCAGGCAGCTCCTCGACCCGGTCCTGGGCCCCACGCCCGAAGGTGTCGAGCTGACCGACATCCTGCTGGGCCAGCTCGCCGAGCAGACCAGTCCCGGCAGCGTCGACCGGCCCCTGGTCAACGCGCTCGCCCGGTACCTGGTCGGTGACCAGGTCGCCGACTGGGACGGCATCCCCCGCGAGCCGTTCTGGGAGGCGGCCATCGAGGCCGCCTGGCCCAAGCTGGTGGCCTTCCGCGAGAGCCTGATCCCACTGCCACTGGTGCCGCAGCTCGCCTGGACGATCGACGAGGCGGTCCGCCAGTACATCATGTTCTACCTCACCAAGGGACGGGCCGTTCACATCGAGATCCCCGACGCCAACCGGTCGTTCTGAACCCCCGCGGTACGCGGCCGACTCGAGGAGGAATTCAGCATGGACGAACTCAGCAGGCGCAGGATGCTGATCGCCGGCGGGGCGATGGGGGCGCTCGGAGCGCTGGGCATGGCGGCGCCGGCTCAGGCGCGGTCCCTGTGGACGTGGTCGCCGAGCGGTTCGGTGGCGGGTTCGGGGCCGGGGGCGGATCCGAACTGGGTGTGGGACGAGGAGGCCGACCGGTTGCTCGCCTCCGTGATCGACCGGGGCGACGTGCCGAGGGTCAACCAGCTGCTGCGGTCGTGGACCCGTAACGACCAGCCGTTGCCGGACGGACTGCCCCGGGACCTGCGGGAGTTCATGGACAGGGCACGTCGGCTGCCGTCATGGGCGGACCGGGACAAGCTCACCACCGCGGCCCGGTTCAACAAGACCAAAGGGATCTACGTCGGTGCCCTGTACGGGCTGGGCAGTGGACTGATGAGCACCGCCATCCCCAGGGAGGCGCGCGCCGTCTACTACTCCAAGGGCGGCGCCGACATGAAGGACCGGGTCGCCAAGACCGCGAAGCTCGGGTACGACGTCGGGGACCTGGACGCGTACCAGCCCCAGGGCGCGATGATCGTGACCGCCGTGAAGACCCGGCTGGTGCACGCGGCCGTACGGCACCTGCTGCCGCAGTCCCCGGGCTGGTCCCGGACCAGCGGCGGCCAGAAGATCCCGATCAGCCAGGCGGACATCCTGGTCACCTGGCACAGCCTGCCCACCTTCGTCATGCGCAAGATGCTCGAATGGAAGGTACGGATCTCCCCCGCCGAGTCCGAGGCCTACCTGCACGTGTGGCAGGTGACCGCGCACATGCTCGGCGTCCGGGACGAGTACATTCCCGCCGACTGGGACGCGGCCAACGCCCAGTCCAAGCAGATCCTCGACCCCGCCCTGGGCCGCACCCCCGAAGGCGTCAAGCTGACCGAAGTGCTGCTCGACATCGTCGCCGAGCTCGACGGCGGCCTGACACGGCCCCTGGTCAGCGCGTTCTCCAGGTACACGCTCGGTGACCGGGTCGGCGACCTGATCGGACTGTCCGAGGAACCGTTCTGGGAGCCGCTGATCAGCGCCGCCTGGCCGCTGCTGGTGGCCTTCCGCGAGGGCCTGATTCCCCTGCCGCTGGTCCCGGAAGCCGCCTGGACCATGGAGGAGCTCATCCGCAAGTTCGTCCTGCTCTTCCTGTCCGAGGGGAAACCCATCAACATCGAGATCCCCGACGCGAACCGCCCCCAGGGATGAGCCCCCTTGACCTGACGAGTCACCAGACGGTCACATGGGGTCCGTCGCGCATCGCGACCATGCCGCCGGCCCGGCCGGGCCGGCGGAACAACTGGCGGAGGGCGCCCGTCGATGACCAGAGCCGATCGTCCGACTCAGCCGCAGTCCGGTACGCATGACATCGGGCGGCGCCGGTTCCTCGGCTACGTACTGGCGGCCCCGACCCTGGTGGCCGCAGCCGAACTCGGTCCGGCGCCGGAGGCCCAGGCGCAGATCCCTTCGCCGGACCTCACGGAGTTGCTCGACCTCAACGACGTGATGACCGCGGCGGCCCTGCCGACCTCGAACCTGATCACGGTCGAGGTCAACCGGGACGGCACCGTGTCGTTCGCCCTGCCGAGGGCCGAGGTCGGCCAGGGCATCACCACGTCGACGGCCATGCTGATCGCCGAGGAAATGGACGTACCGCTGGAGCACGTGCGCGTCACCCTGGCCGACGCACGACCGGAACTGGTGTTCAACCAGCTTACCGGTGGCTCGAACACCACGATCTCGACCTACGTCCCGATCCGGGTCGCCGCCGCCGTCGCCCGGGGCCGGCTGCTGGAGGCCGCGGCGATCGAACTGGGCGCGGCGGTCACCGACCTCACCCTGCAGGCCGGGGTCGTCACCGACCTCGTGGGCCGGAGCATCGGCATCGGCGCGCTCTCCGAGAAGGCCGCGGGCGTACGGACACGGCAGGTGTCCGTGGAGCTCAAGCCGAGCGAGGAGTTCACCGTCATCGGCCGGCCGCACAACCGTGTCGACGCGCTCGCCGCGGTCACCGGGCGCAAGAAGTTCACGATGGACCTCGACGTCCCGGACGCCAAGCCCACCATGGTGTGCCGCCCGCCCACCATCAACGGCACGGTGCGATCGGTGGCCAACCTCGACGAGGTCCGCACCATGCCGGGCGTCACCGACGTCGCCGTGATCTCCACCGGGGTGGCGGTGCGCGCGGAGACCTTCGGCCAGTGCATCGACGCCGTACGCGCCCTTCGGGTGTCGTGGAAACCCGGTACCGCGGAAGGCAAGTCCGACGAGTCCGTGCTGGGGGAGTTGCGGGCCGCCGAGCTGCCGCTCGGGTTACCGCCGCTCACCCCGACCGTGGAGTCCACGTTCACCTTTCACTTCCGCAGCAACAGCGCGCTGGAACCCAACTGCGCGATCGCCGACGTGCGCCCCGACCGCGCCGAGATCTGGTCGTCGCTGAAGTCACCGATCGTCGCCCAGCAGACCATCGCCGCCAGGCTCGGGCTCCCGCTCCGCGCGGTCACCGTGCACGTCACGGAAGGCGGCGGCTCCTTCGGGCGCAAACTCTTCTTCGACGCGGCGCTGGAAGCCGTCGAGATCTCCCGCCGGATCGGCAAACCCGTCAAACTCATGTGGCACCGCGCCGACGACTCCCGGCAAGGGCGCACCCACCCCATGGCCACCTCCCGCGTACGGGCCTCGTACGCCGGCAACACCGTGCTCGGCTACCACCAGCGGCACACCAGCGTCTCCACCGACCTCGGCCATGGACTCGGCGAGATCTTCACCGCCATGGCGGCGAAGCTGCCGGTGGGCGACATCGGTTTCTCGCAGACGTTCTTCCACCTGTCGCAGTCGATGCCCTACGACTTCGGCGTCAGCAGCCGGCTGCTCAGCGAGACCGACAAGGGCTTCAACACCGGGAGCATGCGCAACGTGTACTCCCCGGACGTCACCTGCGCGCGGGAGCTCATCGTCGACCGGCTCGCCGCGAAGATGGGCAAGGACCCGTTCCGGTTCCGCCGCGAGTTCCTCCGCGACGACCGTTCCCGGGCGGTGCTGGAGAAGGCCGCCGAAGCCGGGAACTGGGGCCGGCCGATGCCGGCCGGCATGGCGCAGGGCATCGCCTTCCACTCCGAGTACCACGCCGTCAGCGCGGTGCTGGTGGAGATCGACTGCCGGCCCGAGACGGTCGACCGGCCGATCCGCGACGGCGTGGCCGGACCGCGCGTGACCAAAGCCGTCGTCGCCGTGGACGTCGGCCTCGCCGTCAACCCGCGCGGTCTGGAAGCGCAGATGATGGGCTGCGTCATGGACGGCATCGCCCTGACCCTGACCGCCGGCCTGCACCTGCGGGACGGGTACTTCCTCGAGGCCAGCTGGGACAACTACTTCTACACCCGGCAGTGGAACACGCCGCCGGAGCTGCAGATCATCATCATGCCGACCACCACCGGCGAACCCGGCGGTGCCGGCGAGCTCGGCGTCGCCGCGTCGACGGCCGCTGTCGCCTGTGCCTACGGCCGCGCCACGGGGACCATGCCCACCACCTTCCCGATCAACCACGGCACACTCTCCTTCGTACCCAAACCGACCGTGCCGCCCATCCCCCCGTCGCCCACCGACGGCCTGGACCACGTCCGCTGACAGCTTGGAGATCCCGTGCCCGAGCACACTTTCCGCCTCAACGGCGAACAGGTCACCGTCGACGTCGCCGACGACGTGCGACTGCTGTGGGTGCTGCGCGACGTCCTGGGCGTCACCGGACCGAAGTACGGGTGCGGCATCAACGTCTGCAAGGCGTGCACCAGCCACCTCAACGGCAAGGCCGTCAACCCCTGCGCGATCCCCGTGAAGGACCTGCGGCCGACCGACGAGGTCACCACGATCGAAGGCCTCCCGGCCACGGTGGACGCCGACCTGCACCCGATGCAGCAGGCCTGGCTCGACCAGGACGTGGCCCAGTGCGGCTACTGCCAGCCCGGCCAGATCATGGCCGCCGTCGCCCTGGTCCGCCGGGCCGCCGAAGAAGGCCGCACGATCACCGAGACCGATCTCGACGGCATCCGCAACATCTGCCGCTGCGGCACGTACGTCCGCATCCGCGAAGCGATCAAGGCCGGCGCCGAGAACATGTGACGCGACGATCGACCGGGAGAGGCACCACCCCCTTGGATCCACAGGCAAGGCCCTTGATCGCCATCCCCGCCCGGTGCGCTGCCACGGCCTCCGGCCTGCGCTTCGCCGCCGAGGTCAACGCCCGCGCCCTGGTACGGGCGGTGTGGCGGGCCGGCGGTGAGCCGGTCAGCATCCATCCGGCCGAGCCCGCCGATGTGCCGGTCCGGCTCGGCCGGTTCGACGGGGTACTGCTGCCCGGTGGGGGAGACCTCGCCCCACACCACTATGGCGGCGTCTGCGCCTGCCGGGACGACGACTCGGGCATCAACACCGAGCAGGACGGCTTCGATCTGGCGGTGGCCCGGTACTGCCTGGACGCCGGACTGCCCCTGCTGGCCGTCTGCCGCGGCCTCCAGGTGGTCAACACCGCCCTCGGTGGGTCGCTGGAGAACATGGACGGCCCCGGACACGAGCACCGGCACTTCAGGCACCAGGTGGTGACACAGCCGGATTCCGTGCTGGAACAGGCGATGGGCGCGGGAGCCGTCACGGTTTCCTGTGACCACCACCAGCGGGTGGCGCGTACCGGAAGCGGCGTGACGGTGACCAGTCGCGCCGGCGACGGCACCGTCGAGTCCCTCGAAGTGCCGGGTGCGTCCGGCTGGTTCGTCGCGGTCCAGTGGCACCCCGAGGACACTGCCCATGAGGACCCGGCCCAACAGGGTCTGTTCGACGCCCTGGTGAGCCACTCATCCTGATTTCGGTGCTCTCCTGGCCGTGTGGACGACGCCGCAGAGCACGGCGATGGCGGTGACGAAGAGTGTGAGTATCAGTGACCGGCTGGTCGCGGTGTTCAGTGCCATGGCTCCGATGATGGTGAGCAGGGCGGCGAGGACGACGAGATCGAGGTACGGGTACCACCACATGCGCACCGTGAGCCGGTCGGGGCACTCGCGCTGCATCCGGGCCCGGGCACGCAGGTGGGTCACGGTGATGGCGAGGTAGATGATGACGGCGATGGAGCCGGAGGAGCTCAGCAGGAAGTCGAATATGACACCGGTGGGCAGGAAGTAGTTGGCCACGACGGTGATGAGTCCCACGGCGGAGGCCAGCACGATGGCGGGGACGGGCGCTCCGTTGGGTGCCGTGCGGCAGAGGAGCCGTGGCGCTTCACCTCGGTGGGCGAGGCTGTAGAACATCCGCGAGGAGGAGTACAGACCGGAGTTGAGGCAGGACAGGATGGCGGTCAGCAGCACCGCGTTCATGATCGATGACGCGCCGGGCACGCCGAGATGGTCCAGGACGGCGGTGAAGGGACTTTCGGTGACTGCCGTGGTGTTCCAGGGCATGAGCGTGACGACGACCGTGATGGCCCCGATGTAGAAGAGCAGGATGCGCCAGATCACGCTGCGTATGCCCGCGCGGACCGCCTCCGCGGGCTGGGTGGCCTCTCCGGCAGCGATGGTGATCGCCTCGGTCCCGAAGTAGGAGAAGAAGACGATCAGGGAGGCCTGGAGCACGGGGAGCCAGCCGTTGGGGGCGAATCCCCCCTGCCCCGTCAGATTGGCGAGCCCGGGGGCGGAGTGGCCGGGCAGCGCGCCGAGGATGGCGGCGAGACCGATCAGCAGGAAGACCGTGATGGCGGCCACCTTGATCATGGCGAACCAGAACTCGAAACTGCCGTAGGACTCCACCCGGCAGAAGTTGACGGCCATCAGGGACGCCATGACGATCAGGGCCGCGAGCCACGGGGGTAGTCCGGGAAGGAACTGGCGGGCTATCACACCGGCGGCGACGGCCTCGAACCCGATGACCACGCACCAGTGGTAGGCGTACAGCCAGCCGACCGCCAGCCCCGCCCACGGGCCGAGTTCCCGGCCGGCGTAGCTGGAGAACGATCCCGTCTCAGGCTGCGCCACGGACATCTCGCCGAGCATGCGCATCACCAGGACCACCAGCGTGCCGACGGCCGCGTACGCCACCAGCACGGCGGGGCCCGCCTGGGATATGGCCTTGCCGCTGCCGACGAAGAGGCCGGCGCCGATGACACCACCGATGGCGATCATGACCATCTGACGGGTGCGCAGCGCCCCCCGCAGGTGTGTGGTCTTGTCGTCGGCGGTACCGGCCGGTCCTGAGGGGTCCTTGTGGTCAGTGTTCACGCGGCTGTTCATTCGACCTCCTGCCTCGGTGCAGCGGGCGCAGGACATCGAATGCGGTCGCGATCAGCTCGATGTGGTCATCGATGTCGCCGACTGCGTGGTTGCTCACGGCCAGATGGGTCGCCCCCGCACGCTTCCAACGGTAACCGTAGTGCGCCCATTCGTCGCGTTGAGTGAGGTGGGTGAGAAGCCGGGCCTCGATGCCGAAGGCCGACCGGTCCCGCCCCGCCGCGTCGACTCCGGCCAGCAGCTGTGCGATCAGCCGCTCACCGTGTCCCAGGCGCTTGCCGAGTACGGCGGACATCGTGAACCCATCGGCGAGTGCGGCGATCCGGCGCATCGCCCGCTGCGGCGGGACACCCATCGAACGCGCCGTTCCGCCCCCCATCCACAGCGGGATGCTCCGGCGGGGCCGCGGGACCAGGCCGGCTCCGGACAGCCGGACATGTCTGCCGTGGAAATCGACCGCGTCCTTCGCCCACAGCAGCCGCATCGCCTGGACCTGCTCCTCGAACAGCTCGCCGCGAACCCCCGGCTCCACGCCGTGGGCGAGGAGTTCGCCGGCGTCCCAGCCGACGGCCACGCCCAGCCGCAGGCGCTGCCCGCTGAGCCTGTCGAGCTCGGCGGCCTGCTTGGCCGCCAGGGGCGCGGGCCGCAGCGGCAGCAGCAGCATGGCGGACACCAGCTCGATGCGCGAGGTCACCCCACTCAGAAACCCGAGCACCGTGGACGACTCGTACGCCGGACGGGGGGCAGCACGGAGCGAAAGGGCCGATCCGTGGCCGACCGCGAGGACGTGTTCGGCGACGGCCAGGTGGTCGTACCCGATGTCCTCGGCCGCCTGGGCGAAGGCACGGATCCCCCCGGGGTCCGCGCAGGGGGGCAGGTCGCATCCGAGACGCACGTCTCCTCCGCTCTCACCGGGCTCACTTGCGGAAGGCGGTCGGGTCGGCCGCGTGGACGTGGATCGCTCTGGGCCGCTCCGCGAGCAGGAGCATGGAGTTCAGCGCGCGGCGGATGTGCCGCTCGGTCTCCCGGCCCGTGTCGGTCGCGGTGATGTGCACGTCCAGAACCGTGCTCCCGTCGTCGTCGACCGCCAGTCGCGGGTCGCAGTGCACGACGCCGGGGATGGTGTGCGCCACCTGGCGCAGCGTGCGCAAGGAGACCTTCTCCCCCCGTACGACGACGAAGTCCGACAGGCGGCCCTGGAAGTACAGGTAACCGTCCTCGTCGATGCGGAAGACGTCCCCGGTGGCGATGACCCCGGGGCGGACGAGGCCCCGCCGCCGCCCGTCGTCGGTGTCACCCACGTGGTCGATCAGCGCGGTGTCGGACGCGATGAGCAGCTCGCCGGATCCGTCCGCGTCGACGGGGGTACGGAGGCGTGGGCGCACCCCGGGCAGGGGCAGGCCGACGGAGGCGTGCCGCCGCGGGGGTTCGGCGTGCGCCGCCAGGGTGGAGACCCGGGGGCCGGCCTCCGTCAGACCGTAGGTGAGGTACAGCTCGCCCCCGGCCCGCAGCCGCAGCAGGGCCTCGACGTCCCGCGTGCCGAGCTGGTCCCCGCCGACTGTCAGGGTGCGCAGGTGAGGGGGGAGGGA
This sequence comes from Streptomyces sp. CB03238, assembly GCF_002099185.1. Taxonomy (NCBI): domain Bacteria; kingdom Bacillati; phylum Actinomycetota; class Actinomycetes; order Kitasatosporales; family Streptomycetaceae; genus Streptomyces; species Streptomyces sp. CB03238. Next base: position 12,621 of record NZ_NBCN01000016.1, read on the forward strand.
GTCGAGCGAGGCCAGCACCTGACGGACGAGCGTCGGCGTGATCGAGGAGTGGGTGACCGCATGCCCGCTCACCGCCGCCGCATAACTCACGGGGGAGAACGGAGGCCCCGAAACGACCAGCCGGGCGCCGCGGACGTACGCGGCGAGCACCTGCGCGACCATCGCGTACGAGTAGTGGAGCGGCAGGCTCACGAGGACGACGTCGGAAGCGGTCATGTCGACCGAGGCGGCGTGACGGCGCGCGTTGAGCAGCAGGGAGTCCAGCCGGTGCAGGCACGCGCTGAACATGCCGGACGTACCGGAGGTCGGCATCAGGACGTCGCCGGCGCTGTAGGGGGAGGGCCCGTCACCGTCCAGCAGGACCGCCTGCGTGCCGCGGCCCACGGGGCGGGCGCGACGGGAACCGTAGCGTTCCGGCTCGGTCCGGGTGGTCACGACCGCGCGGGCTCTCAGGCGCTGGGCGATGCCGCGTACCCGGGCGGAGGGGGTGGCCGGAGGCAGGGCGAGTGGGACCAGCCCCAGCAGCAGGGAGGCCAGGTACACCTGCACCATGTGGACGCTGTTGGACAGGCACAGGATCACCGCGCTCCCGGGTGGAAGCCCCAGCTCGGCCAGACCACTGCGCGTGGCGTCCATCGAGAGTGGAGACGGGGGAGACATGGCTGCCCGCACATCGGTGCTGCGGGCCAGCCAGTCGGCCACCCGGGCCTCGTCCAACTGGGGGACGGGGCCCGGGCGGGACAGGAATGCCTTCGTCACTTCTGCTCCGATGCCATGACGGTAGCGGTGGCGGCAGCGGCGCCGGGTTCGGCGAGCAGCGCACGGATGCGCGCCGGAGAGGACGCGTGCGCGGCGGGGCCGGCGTCCGAGGCGTGGGGGCCGCCCAGGATGACGCACCGCGTGTGGTGTGCGCCGTCTCGGACGGCGTGCGCCACGCACACGGCGTAGCGGGCCTGGCCGGAGGACAACCAGTGCTCCGCGACGGACAGTGCCGTGTCCGCCGCGGTGTCCGGAGCCATGGCGAACACCAACGAGGGGCCCCGGAACGTCCACTGGATGCACGGCAGACCGGCGAGAAGACCCGGATTGGCACCGGCGAACTTCAGCGGTGACACACGGGAGCGTCCCGCCGCGCCGGCGATGGTCTCCATGGTGGGCCGGGTGCACGTCTCGCTCATGGCGATGACGCCGACCTCGTCCGGCGTGTGCAGGATGCCGGCACCCTCCGCACGGAGTGCCCGAGCGACGGTGGAGGTGGTCAGCCATGCCACAGGATCGGCGTAGAAGGAGGGGCGGTTGGCCGAGCCGGCACGCGGGTCCTCCACGCACAGCGCCGCGGTGGCGATCAGTGTCAGGCCCCGGACGGGGGGTGCGCCGCTGGGGGTCATCGGGTTCCGCCTCCCTCCGTGAAGAGCAGACACGTGTTGAACCCGCCGAAGCCGAGGGTGAGGCTCGCGCCCACCGTGCCGGTCGTCCGTCGCGGGCCGTCGGCGGGCAGCCACGCGGACACCTCGGGAAGCGGGGCGCGCAAGCCCGGTATCGGCGGCACCTCCTTGTGCCGTAGCGCCAGCACCGTCGCGACCGCCTCGATCGCGCCGGTGGCGCCAAGGCTGTGCCCCAGCGCCCCTTTGGTACCGAACAGGGTGGGGCCGGGAGCGTCCTCGCCGCCGAACATCCGGCCGAGGCTTTCGCTCTCGACCCGGTCGTTGAGGGGCGTGCCGGTGCCGTGGACGCTGACCACCCCGACCTGCCGGCGGTCGACGCCGGCGCCGTCGAGACAGCGCCGCACGGCCGCCACGATGCTACGGCCGGACGGATCCGGGGCGGTCAGGCCGGCGGCGTCGTTGGCTGCCCCCGTACCGCACAGCCGGGCGTGCGCCCGGGCGCCGCGTGCGTGGGCCGAATCCGGGGCCTCCAGGACGAGGAGGGCGGCGCCCTCGCCGAGGACCGTGCCGTCGTGGCTCTCGTCGAAGGTGCGCAGGCCGCTGGGGCTCATGGTGCCGAGGGCGGAGTGCCCCAGGCGTTTGGCCTCGGACACCACGTCCACCCCGCCCGCCACGCAGACGCGGCTGCGGCCCGAGCGGATCAGGACGTCCGCGACGGCCAGGCTGTCGGACCCGGCCGAGCAGGCGGTCGTCACGCACACCGGCGGGTGGGGATGACCGATCCGTTCCGCGGCCCAGGACGCCCAGCCGGACAGCGAGCCGCCCCCGGCCGTGTCGAGGAACCCGCCGAAGCTGGTGCCGAGCACGAGCGTCACCCCCGGATCGTCCGGCGCCAGTCCGGCGTCCGCGAACGCCGCCCGCAGCGTGCGTACCGCGAGCGCACGCTGCCGCTCCTCCGGGTCACCGCCGTACGGTACGCACGGGACCACCGCCGCCAGCGTGCTGCGCAGCCGGTGCGGGGAAGGGACGGGAGCCACGCCCGTGTCGCCCGCGCACAGCCGCTCCCACACACCCTCCAGGTCCTCGCCCAGGGGCGTGGTCCAGGCCATGCCGGTGATGACCGGGGCGGCCGGGTGGACTCCGGCGCCGGCCGTGTTCACCACAGCGGCCGTCCCATCGTGCCGATCTTCGCCCGGCTCATCGTGCCGCGGAAGGCGGCGACGGGGCGGCCCTCGACGGTCACCGAGGAGGAGAACAGGAACGCGTTGCCGCGAAAGCTGTCCGCGCGCACGTCGAGGATCACCTGGTCGCCGGGGACGACGACGCTCTTGAAGCGGGCCTTGACCGTGCCGACCAGCGTGACCTCGTCGTCGGCGAGCGGCTCGGTGCTGAGCTGGTAGAGCAGTACCCCCGACTGGGCGAACGCCTGCATCAGGTGACTGCCGGGCAGGATCACGCCGGGCATCAGCTCCCGCTCCGGAAGGTGCCCCGCCATGACGTCCAGCTGGCTGGACACGGCCAGCAGGCTCTTGAGGAAGACGCCGGGTTCGTGATCGACGACCCGGTCGATGAACAGCCGGGGGTGCCGCCCGCGCACCAGTTCCTTGATGGCGGAGATGCCCAGCGCACGCTCGGTGCGAGGCTTCTCCTGTGCCTCATCCTGCATCGGTCGCGATTCCTTTCAGTGCGAGCCGACCTGCTGACGGCAGCGGTATGGCGCGCCGGGAGCCGGTGTCCACAGCGGCGAAGGTGAGCGTTCCCGACGCCAGGGGGGTACGGGATCCATCGGCTTCCTCGCGCGACAACGTCACGCCGATGCGGAACGAGGCTCCGCCGACGTGCTCCACGCACGCGTGCCCCACGATCAGGTCCCGGTACGCGGCACTGTGGGCGTAGGACACCCGCAGTCGGGTGACCACGAGCTGGGCCCCGTCTTCGAGGAAGGCGGAGAGTCCCGCTCCCCGGCTCTCCAGGAACTCCAGCCCCGCCGTCTCCATCAGCGAGGTGTAGCGGGAGAAATGGACGATGCCGGCGGCGTCCGTGTCGACGTGCTCCACGCGCGCCCGGTAATCGACGACCGGCGGGTGACGGTGCGTCATACCACGGCCCGGAAGGCCACGGTGCCCGCGTGCAGCCGTCCGACGATCTCGTCGGCCTGGTCCTGCGTGGTGATCAGCGCCGGCGCGACGCGCATCGTGGGGTGCACATACCTCAGGCCCCGCGACCGCTTTCCGGCGCCCGCCATGAACTCGACGTACACACCCGCACGGATCAGGTGCTCCCGCAGGGTGGTGAGCCGGTCGGAGGCCGCACCGGTCAGCTCCACGCCGTGCATCACGCCGGTTCCCCTGACCTGGTGGTAGACGTCCGGGAACCGCTCGACCAGCTCCGTGGTCAGCCGCTTCGTCAGGTGGGCGCCGAGGTGTGCGGACCGCTCCAGAAGCCGCTCGCGGACGATGAACTCCAGGCCGTCCCGTATGACCGCGCATGTCATCGGGCGCAGATCGGATGTGGCCACGGTGCCCGACCCGCGGACCCCCAGCCGGCGCCTGGCGATCACCATGGACGTGGACAGCGCACCCATGCCCAGGTACTTGCCGATGACCGTGATGTCCGTCGGCACCGGCCCCTCGTCGTCGTGCATGGCGAAGAACCGTCCCGACTTGGCGAACGTGAGCACCTCGTCGGCGACGAGCAGGACGTCCTGGGCCGCGCACAGCTCCGACAGCCGCCTGAGATAGCCGGGCGGTGGCCGCAGTACGCCGGCGTCACCCTGGATGGGCTCGACGAAGACGGCGAGCAGACGGTCGCCATGGTCCGTGACGTACTCCTCCAGCGCCTCCGAGTCGCCGAAGGGTATGTGCTCCACCCGGACGCCGTACGGGTCCAGGGGGGAGGGCCCGGGCAGGCCCACGCGGTAGTGCCGCCGGTTCAGCAGGGGCAACAGGCCGTCGCTCCAGCCGTGCCACGCCCCTTCGAAGGCGAGAATCGTGTCGCGCCGCTCGCGCCCGGCGCGGTAGCGCAGCGTCCGCGTGTCGAACCGGGACTCGAGCACCAGCCGCAGGGCCATCTCCATGCCCTCCGATCCCGAGTTGCGGCCGCTGACGTGGTACTCGTCGGCCGGGAAGTGGGAAGACCACAGGCCGTCGGGGCCGAAGAGCCGGGTCAGGAGCGCGGCACGCTCGTGTGAGACGACTTCGTCGGTGGCGTAGCCGGTCTCCATGACGGCGCGGCGCAGCGCCTGCCGCACGACCTCGTGACCCGCGCCGAGGCCCGCGCTGGCGTACCCGCCGCTGGCGTCGATCAGCCGCAGGGTGGTGCCCCGGCGGTCGGGGGAGAGGTCCACGGCCTCGATCTCGATGCCGTGACCACCGAGGAAGGCGAACGGCAGCCGTGGCCGGCCGTAGTGGTTGAAGTGGAGCTCCTGGCCGGTGAGAAGGCGGTGGAGATCGTCACCGGCGATGTGTGAAGCTCGGACAGGTGCGGACAAGGGACCTCCCCGTTCGGATGCCGCGAGGGCATTCAGGTGCCGCGTGGAATCGTTCCGGCGGCCGGCCTGCCGGCAGTGGCGTATTCGGCCTAGACAGGGTCGGCGGCAATCCGCTCCTTTTCTCCGAGCAGGCGCTCGACGAGGGAGACGACGCCCCCCAGGGTCGCGAAGCTCTCGTGGGTGAAATCCTCATCAGAAATGTGGATTCCGAAGATCTCCTCGCACTGGACGCGCAGTTCCACGAACCCGAGCGAGTCCAGTCCGTAACCGTCCCGCAGGCTGTCGCCCGGATTCATTCGGTCGGGTGGCACCTCGACCTGTACCTCGGATACGAGAATGCCTTTCACGGTCCGCATGACATCCATCTGGAACTCCTCCTTCAAGGGGCTCGCTCCGTGTGACGCTCAGCCGAAGGAGACCGCCCGGCGGCCGTCCCCGCTCACCGCCACGAACATCGTGATGAATTTCCTGGGAGTGGGGGTCGTGTGGACCCGGTGGGCGAATTCGGAGGACAGCACCACGGTCCGTCCGGTGACCGGACGGACCCGGACCCGGTCCGCGGAGGCGAACAGGCCCTCGTCGATGGGGTAGGACCTCGTCGGGTGGGCGCCGATCACCGCCGGCCGCCAGGCGGCCACCTCCAGCTCGCCGCCCTCCGGTGTGTTGAGATAGGTGATGACGGAGTACTGCCGGGCATCCTGGCCCAGGTCGAGCTCTGTTCCCTCGTACTCCAGGCAGGCCGAGTCGAAGTGCCACTCCACCCCGCTCGTCGCCGATCTCACCACCGCCTGGGTGAAGCGCCGGCCCGTGCCCGTGGTCGCCGGTTCGACGGTGCCGGCGCCGGCCACGGACGCCACCAGCCGGCGCGCGAAGGCCTCCCACTCGCCGATCACCGGATGCTCGGCGGCGGCCACGCGATCGAAATAGGAATCCGGCCAGCCTTTACCGGTCCATCCCTCGAAAACGCTGAGTACATGATTGGTGATGGAGGTCTTGTCGGACACCGAGCCGGTGCCCGAGATCAGGCGCAGATCTTCGATCAGACGGGAAGGGAGAGCTCCGTCGAAGACGGTACCAGGAACGATTCCCAAATCGATTCGGCTTTCACCGGCAGAGGGACCGTTCTTTTCGATCGACGTCATGGCAGGAATGCTCCATTGTCGGTCTCGGTGAAGGATCTTCCCTCTCCCCGGATGCACTCGGACGGAAGTGGTGGAGGAGGCACGGAGGATCAACGACAGGCTAGCCGCCGAAGACGTTCGGTGGCGTGCGTAATTCAGGACATTGCGTGGGCCTGTGGGAATGTGTTCATCGAGAGGCCTCTGTTGCGTGGGAGGCCTCAAGATTAGGCGATACGCGCGGGCGTCACCCCGCTGCCACGAGCACCGTGCCGAGGAGAGCCAGGCCCGCGCCCGCCGCCTGTCCGGTACGGAGCCTCTCGCGCAGCACGCCGCGCGCCGCCAGGGCCGTGACCACCGGGTAGAGGGAGGCGAGGACGGCCGCCACGGTCACCGGTCCGCTGTGCGCGGCCAGGCTGTACGTGCCGTTGGCGGCCACGTCCACCAGGCCGACGAAGGCCAGCGTGGGGAGCGATGCCCGGATCGCGCTCCACCCGCCGGGCGGCAGCACCGGGGCACCGCGGCGCGCGGACCCCCACAGGGCGACCGCGCCGGCCCCCACGTTGCACAGGCGCTGGACGAACAGGGCGAGGAACACCCCGGTCAGGCCGTGGGACGCCTCGGCGATCAGTACCATTACCGAGCCGATGCCGAACGCCGCCACGAGCGTGAGGGCCAGTGTCCGTTTCTCGACCGTTCCCCCGTCGAGCCGGGCACCGCTGACGAGCACGACCCCCGCGAGGGCGACCGCCATGCCCGCGAGCTGCGGCGGGCCGGGACGCTCACCGAGAACGAGCCCCGCCCCGACGGGTACGGCCACGGCGCCGAGCGCGGTGAGGGGCGAGACGACCCCTATGGGGCCCAGCGCCAGCGCCCGGTAGAAGGCGAGTTGTGCGACGGAGCCCACGAGTCCCGCCGCGACCGCGTACCCCAGCCGCGCATCGGCCGTGGACCAGCCGCCGGTCGCCAGTACGGTCACGCCCAGCGCCGCCACGGCCAGCAGCTGGGACACCACCAGGACGGTCCGGGCCGGCATGCGGCGGGTCAGCAGCCCGCCGCCGAAGTCGGCCAGGCCCCACATGAGGCAGGTGGCCAGAGCCAGCACCGATGTCATGAAAAGACCTTCGCGATACGGAACACTGTGGGTCCTGAGCGGACGCGCTGAGGCTCTGGTGAGGGAGCGCCGCGAGCATCGGGATCGTAGCGCTCGCGAACTTCGCGAAGCACGTCGACGCGCAGGGCGCCGGCGTCGGCCGGACGCCGACCAGAGGCCGGACGGCCCGTCAGAAACCCGACGCCGAAAGCCGTCAGTGGGAGATCCGCTCGACCAGTTCCGCCAGTGCCACCGCCAGCGTCTCGAGCCCCTGGCCGAGGGGCTCGCCCCGCTCGCTCATGTACAGGTCACGCCGGATCTCCACCATCAGCGCGCCGACCCTCGGCTCCTTCCCGTAGTACCGCAGCGGCACGTACGTGCCCGCGAACGGGGTGTCCAGCCCCGTGCCGCCGAAGCCCGCGAACGCCCGCCGCGCCGCGTCCAGCAGCGGGGCGGGGGTGTGGAACGCGTCGGTGCCCAGGCAGATCGGCGGGCGCGGCCCGTCGCCGTGCAGTTCGTACGGCAGCGCCTTCGCCGGGTACGAGTGGACGTCGAGGACCACGGCACGCCCGACCGCGTCGAGCCGCTCCGCCACGGCCGCCGTCATCGCCTCCGCGTACGGGTGGAAGTAGCGCTCGATCAGGGGCTGTACGTCGGTGCCGGCCGGGCGGAGCTCCTCGCGGTGCGTGGTCCGGGTGTAGACCGCGCCCATGCCGACCGCCAGCATCTCCTCCCGCTCGTCGGGGAACCGCTCGGGGTCGACGACCAGGCGGGACAGCCGGTTGACGAACCGCCAGGGCGTGACCGGCGCCGTCTCGGCCGCCCGGGTGGCGATCTCCGCCGTGTACGCGTCGGTGATGTGGTCCAGCTCCACCGCCAGCGCCGGGTCGTCCAGCACGATGCCGGCGCGGACGTCCGCGGGTATGGCGCGGGAGGAGTGCGGGACGTGCAGGATCACCGGGGAGCCGGGGGCACCCGGGTGGAGCCGGAAGGCGGCGGAGGTGTCGGTCGTCACGTGGTTCCTCGCTGACGGTTCGTGAGGTGTCCCGGACATCATGTCCGTCGTGCGGGTAGGCGGCCGGCATGGGTCACATCCTGATCGGTACATGTTCCTGGACGGACAAGGCACTTGTCGGCAGCGGGTGGTATCCGCCGGGACGACGCGACCCCGAGGGACGGCTGCGGCACTACGCCGGACAGTTCCCCGTGGTCGAGGCCGACTCGACGTACTACGCGCTCCCCAGCGTGCGCAACAGCCATCTGTGGGCCGAGCGCACCCCGCCGGGCTTCCGCTTCGACGTCAAGGCGTTCTCCCTCCTCACCGGCCACCCCACCCGGCCGGCCGCCCTCCCCGCCGACCTGCGGGGCCGCGCCACCGGCGACCCCGGGCTCCTCGACGAGGTGTGGCACCGCTTCAGCGAAGCCCTGCGTCCACTGCGGCACGCGGACCGCCTCGGCACCCTGCTGTTCCAGTTCCCGCCCTGGTTCGCCCCCGGCGCCCGGGCGGAGACCGTCCTCCACCGCACCAGGAAACGGGCCGCCGACTGGCCCATGGCCGTGGAGTTCCGGCACCCCGACTGGTGGCGGGACGACCACCGGGACCGCACCACTGCCCTGCTGAGGGACCTGGACGCCGCCGCCGTGGCCGTGGACATGGCACAGGGCCTGCCCACCTCCATACCCCCCGTCACCCCGGTCACCTCCCGCGACCTCGCGGTGGTCCGCTTCCACGGGCGCAGCACCGCCTGGGGGAGCGGCACCAAGGAGGACCGTTTCCGGCACGCGTACGCGGAGGAGGAACTGCGGGAGTGGCGGCCGCGCCTGTGCGCCCTGGCCGATCGGGTCGCACACCTGCACGTGCTGTTCAACAACTGCTGCGCCGACGCCGCCGTACGCGCCGCCGAGTCCATGAAGCGCCTGTTGGCCCCCGCCACACATCCTCGGGACGCCACCGGGTAGACGCGCCGTACAGACTCCTGAGGAGGTTCCATGTCCGGACTGATCACACGCATCAAGCAGTTCACCCGCAGCCCGCAGGGGCAGCGGACGATCGCCTCGGCGCGGCGCGCCGCCTCCGACCCGCGCAAGCGCGCCCAGGCCCGCCGGCTGCTCGGCCGGCTGCGCGGGCGCCGATGACGACACGCCGATGACGACGTACCGAGGAGGGTGAGCGGGCCCATGGGCATGGGAGCCCTGACGCGGTGGGAGCGGGCCCTGGAGCGCTGGCAGAGCGCCCTGGTCTCCAAGGCCCGCCACCACGAGCCGGTCGAGCTGCTCGACGCGCTGCGCCGGGAGTGCGACGACCACGCCGTGGTGTGCAGCGAGAGCAGAGTGGTGGTGCCCAACGCGTACGAGGTCGAACTGGACACCGCCGTGCACGAGGAGCTGCTGCGCCACGGCGCCGGCGACGTGGGGCAGGAGCTGACGGACGTCCTGGCGCGCCACGGGGAGCAGCAGGGGTACGAGTGGGCCGGGCCGCTGACCGTACGCATCACCCCGGCCACCCGCCCGCCCGACGACCCCTACCGGGTGAGCAGCAGCCCCATGCCCCACGTCCGGGCCGACGCGTTCCCGGCGGCGGACTGACGCCCTGACTGGCTGCCCGTGCCCGGGAAGGAGCAGCATGGGGTAGAGGCGATGGGCAGCGGCGCACGCCGGCGGCTTCCCGGGTACGGAGGCGGTGCACGCGTTGAGCGGGCAGATCTTTGCGACCTTCGGGGTGGCGCTGGCCGCTGTCTATGTGCCGGCCGAGAGCGGCGAGGAGCTGCGCCTCGCCGAGCTGGCGGGTGACTCCCACTGGCCGTACGAGATGCCGCAGACGTACGCCCTCTCCGGCCGTTCGGCGGTGGCCGACGCCTGCCGTGCCCGGCGGCCCCTGTGGCTGACGTCGAAGGAGCCGGCTCCCGGCGGGACGGGCAGCCCGGTGTCGCTGGGCGCGCTGCCGCTCGGCGGGGACGCGAGACTGCTGGGCTGCCTGGTCGTGGTGCGCGGGGACGGTGACGGCTTCGACGCCGACCAGCGCGCTTTCCTGGAGCTCTACGCCGACCAGACGGCCGCGGGGCTGGAGGCGGCCGCGGCCCGGGTCGCCGTCCCCGTGGAGGTCGGTTCGCCCACGGGACCCACGCTGCTGCCGCTGCGGGGCGGTACCTTCGTCCTGACGCTCAGGACCGGGCGCATGGACGTGGACGCGCAGGTGCTGCACCTGCTCGGCGTCTCCCCGGCGGACTTCCACGGACAGGTGTCCACCCTGCTGGAGTGCGCGGTCCCCGACGACGTCCCGGCGCTGATGTCGGTCGTCGAACCGGACCGGGCGGCCGCCCACCAGCAGCTGGCGTTCCGCGTCCGCCGGCCGGGCGGCGAACTGCGCTGGCTGGGGCTGCGCTGCCGCGTGCTGGCCGGCGAGGACGGCAGACCGGAACGCATCCTGGGCGTGGTGGGCGACGCCTCGTACTTGCGCCCCACCCCCGACGAGGTGTCGCTGGTGCAGCGGCTGTCCGCCGCGCTGGCCGGCGCCACGACGATCCGGGACGTCAGCAGGGTGGTCGTCGACTCCTTGCGTACGCCGCTGAACGCCACCCGCGTCGCGGTCGCCGAGCTGGAGGGCGACCGGCTGGTGGTCACCCTCCTCGACCCGCCGCAGCCCGACGCCTGGCCCGGGGTGTGGCGCTCGGAGTGGCGCTCGGAGTGGCCGGACGCGTCCTGCCACAGCCTTCCGACCCTGGAGAGCGCCCTGCGGGAGGGCCATGTCGCCCTGTGGCCGCCGGGCGCCCCGCTCGAACCGGGCCTCGCCGGCATCGGCCCGGGCGGTCTCGCCGTCCTGCCGCTGCCGGCGGACGGCCGCATGGTCGGGGTGTGCCTCGTCGGGTGGGACGGCGAGCACCGCTTCGGACCGGAGGAGCGCTCCCTGCTGACCGCGACGGCCGGCCTGGTGGGCCAGGCCCTGACACGTGCCCACGCCCTGAACGCCGGGCACGAACTCGCCACGATGCTCCAGCGCAGCCTCCTGCCCCGCAAGCTCCCCGAGCTGCCGGGAGGCGTGGCCGTCGCCCGCTACCTGCCCGCGACGGTCGGCCTGGAGGTGGGCGGCGACTGGTACGACGTCATCCCGCTCTCCGACGGGCACGTGGCGCTGGTCATCGGCGACGTGCAGGGCCACAGCGCCGGGGCCGCCACGATCATGGGGCAGATGCGTACGGCGATCCGGGCGTACGCGGTGGAGGGCCACCCGCCCGACGTGGTGGTGGCCCACGCCAACCGGCTCCTCGTCGGCATGGAGACCGACCTGTTCGCCACCTGCTGCTATGTCGACCTCGACATGGAGGAGGGCCTGGCCTGGATCGTCCGGGCCGGCCACCTGCCACCGCTGCTGCGCCTGCCCGACGGCACCACGGAGGCGACCGACATCGAGGGCGGACCCCCGCTCGGGGTCATGGCGGACGCCGAGTTCCCGCTCACCGAGCTCGGCCTCGCGCCCGGAACCCTCATCGCCCTGCTGACGGACGGCCTGGTGGAATCGTCGAGCCTCCCCCTGGAGGACGGGATGCGCGCCGTGTGCGAGGTGCTGCGGGGCGCCGACCCGGCCGACCCCGGGCGGGTCGCCGACGGGCTCGTCGCGGGCACGCGCCGGCGCGACGACGACGTGGCGGTGCTGCTGCTGCGCTACGACGGGATGCGGATCCGGCCGATACGCGCCCGGTGGGCGGTGTGGCGGCTGCCCGACGCCGTCATGCACGCGCGTCGCTTCACCGCCCGGACCCTGCGCGGCTGGGGCGTGGCGGCGGAGGTCGACATGGCGCTGCTGGTCGTGTCCGAGCTGGTCACGAACGCCATCGCGCACACCCGGGGAGAGGTACGGCTGGATCTGACGCTGGCGGCGGACCGGCTTCGTATCGCCGTGAACGACGCCTCGCCCCGTACCCCCGTCAAGTCCACCAGCGTGGACTGGGAGGCGACCGGCGGGCGCGGGCTGCTGCTCGTCGAGGCGATGTCCACGGCCTGGGGGTCGGTGCCGCTCAGCGGCGGCAAGCAGGTGTGGTCCGAGGTCGCCCTGGCGCCACGCGAGCGGCTCGACGACGGCGAGGGAAGAGGCGGGGGAAGCGGCGGTCGGGCGGTGCCGGAAGGGACGCGGCCGCGCTGGGACAGCCGGGACAGCCGGGACAGCCGGGACACGGGCGGGCGGCCCGTCCGCCTGATGCCCGGAGCACACGACGGGAGGTGACCGAGATGAACACGCGCCGCCGCCGGACCGCACCCGCCGTCCTGCCGTCGGCCGGCCTGGCCCTGGCCCTGGCCCTGGCCCTGCCCTCCGGCCTCGCCGCCTGCGGGAAGGCCGCCGAAGTGCGGGAGCCGGGCGCACGGGTCGCCCCCGACGGCCGGGCGATCGGCCTGTTGCTCCCGGACGACACCAATCGCTTCGGCGCGTTCGACCGGCCCTTGATCGAGCGGCGGATCGCCGAGCTGTGCGCCGAGTGCGACGTGGAGTTCAACAGCGCGCAAGCCGATGTGGCGACCCAGCAGCAGCAGGTCGACGCGATGATCACCAAGGGGGTCCGGGTGATGATCCTGGACGCCGTCGACTCCAAGTCGCTGCGTTCCTCGGTCGACCGGGCCCGCGAGGCGGGCATCGAGGTCGTCGCCTACGACCGGCTCGTGGACGGCCCGATCTCGGCGTACGTCTCCTTCGACGGCGAACGGGTCGGGCGGCTCCAGGGCGAGGCGCTGCTGAAGGCCATGGGGAAGAAGGCGCGCGGCGGCCAGATCGTGATGATGAACGGCGCCGCCACCGACCCCAACTCGGCCTGGTTCAAGGAGGGCGCGCTCGCCGCCCTCGAGGGCAAGATCAGGATCGGCAAGGCGTACGACACCGCCGAGTGGCGGCCGCTGAACGCCCACATCAACATGTCCGGAGCCATCGCCGCCCTGGGCGCCGACAACATCGACGGCGTGTACTCCGCCAACGACGGCCTCGCCGCCGGCATCATCTCGGCCCTGAAGTCCGCCAAGATCCGGCCGCTGCCCCCCGTGACCGGGCAGGACGCGGAGCTCGCCGGTATCCAGCGGATCGTCGCGGGGGACCAGTACATGACCGTCTACAAGCCGTTCAGGCTGGAGGCGTACGCCGCCGCGGAGATGGCCGTCGCACTCGTACGCGGAGAGAGCCCGGACGAGATCGCGACCGGCAGGGTGGACAGCCCCACCACCCGCGGCATCCCCTCCGTCCTGCTCACGCCGATCGCCGTGACCGCCGACAACATCAAGGAGACGGTCGTCAAGGACGGCATGTACACGGTCGACCAGATCTGCACCCCCAAGTTCGCGGCCGACTGCGAGAGAGCGGGACTCACGCCATGAGCCCTGGGACGGAAGTGGTTCACATGGCAGCACCACCCCTGCTGGCGCTGAAGGCGGTCTTCAAGCGGTTCGGCGCGGTCCAGGCGCTCGCGGACGTCGACCTGGAGATCCGCGCGGGCGAGGTCGTCGCGCTGGTGGGCGACAACGGTGCCGGAAAATCCACCCTGATCAAGATCATCTCGGGTGTGGACCCCGCCGACCACGGTGTCCTCGAGTGGGACGGCCGGCCGGTCCACATCGCCCGGCCGCACGACGCGCAGGCCCTCGGTATCGCGACCGTCTACCAGGACCTGGCGCTGTGCGACAACCTCGACGTCGTCGGCAACCTCTTCCTCGGCCGGGAGATCCACCGGGTCGGCATCCTGGACGAGGTGGAGATGGAGCGCCGCACCCTCGGCCTGCTCGACACCTTCTCCATCCGGATGCCCAGCGTCCGCGTCCCCGTCGCCTCCCTGTCCGGCGGACAGCGGCAGACCGTCGCCATCTCCCGCTCGCTGCTGGGCGACCCGCGACTCGTCCTGCTCGACGAGCCCACCGCCGCGCTCGGCATCGAACAGACCGCCCAAGTCCTCAACCTCGTCGACCGATTGCGGGAACGAGGCCTCGGCGTGCTCCTCATCAGCCACAACATGGGGGACGTCAAAGCCGTCGCCGACTGGATCGCCGTCCTCCGCCTCGGCCGGAACAACGGCTTCTTCGACGTCACGACGACCTCCCACGAGCAGATCATCTCCTCCATCACCGGGGCCACGGACAACGCCGTCACCCGGCGCGCGTCCCGCGAGTGGGAGCTGGGCTGATGAGCGGCACGAGCGGCACGAGCGGCGCCGGCGGTACGGACGGAGGGAAGGCGCGCCGCGTCGAGGCGTTCAAGGACAGCCTCCGCAGCGGTGAACTCGGCTCCCTGCCCGTCCTGCTCAGCCTGGCGTCGATCTGGCTCATCTTCGTGATCCTCGACGAGAAGTTCCTCTCGCCCCGCAACCTGTCCAACCTGAGCGTGGACATCGTCGGCACCGGACTGATCGCCGTCGGTGTCGTCTTCGTCCTGCTCCTGGGGGAGATCGACCTGTCGGTCGGCTCCGTGAGCGGCCTCGCGGCGGCCGCGTTCGCCGTTCTGAACGTCCAACACGGCATGGCGGAGGGCGTCGCCGTGCTGATCGCCGTGGTCATGGGAGCGGCGATCGGGGCGGTGCACGGATTCTTCTTCGCGAAGGTCGGCGTCCCCTCGTTCGTCGTCACCCTGGCCGGGCTGCTGGGCTGGAACGGCCTGATGCTGTACATCCTCGGATCGAGCGGCACCATCAACCTCGACGACGAGGGCCTGGTCGCCATGCTCACCGGCCACTACTTCCACGACGTGGCCGTCGCGTACGGCGTGGCGGCGCTCGGCACCGCCGGCTACTTCCTCGTCTCCGTGCGGGACGCGCGGCGGCGCGTCGCGGCCGGAGTGCCGTCCCGGACCCTCACCGAGATCGCCGTACGCACCGGGGCCCTGGCCGTGGTCGTCTTCGCCGCCGCGTTCGTGCTCAACCGGTTCCAGGGGCTGCCGCTCGCCCTGCTGATCTTCATCGTCGTCCTGGTGGGTCTGGACTACGTGCTGCGCCGCACGACCTACGGGCGGATGATCTTCGCGCTCGGCGGCGGTGTCGAGGCCGCCCGGCGCGCCGGCCTGGAGGTGGCGTGGGTGCGGATCTCGGTGTTCATGGTGTCGGGCACGATGGCCGCGGCCGGCGGCCTGTTCCTGGCCTCCCGGGTCACGTCCGCCAGCCAGGCGTCGGGCGGCGGCAACCTGCTGATGAACGCCATCGCCGCCGCCGTCATCGGCGGGACCAGCCTCTTCGGCGGCCGCGGCAGGGTCTGGTCCGCACTGCTCGGCGTCCTGGTCATCCAGTCGATCGCCTCGGGCGTCGCCCTGCTGGGCATCCAGGCCGCCGTCCAGTTCATGATCACGGGCGGGGTGCTGCTCGTCGCCGTGGTCATCGACTCCCTGTCGCGGCGCGCCCAGAAGGCCCACGGCCGGGTCTAGCCGGGCATGGGCGGTCGTGTTCGTGGGACTCGTACGTATCGTCGTTCCGGAACGAGACGGAGGAAAAGCCGTGAGCAGCGCGAAGCAAGAACGAGCGGAGGCCGCGAAGCTTCCCGACGACGACGTGATCGGAGTGCTGCTGCGCCAGCACGCGCTCATCCGGGACCTGTTCTCGGAGGTGAAGGGCGCCGAGGGCGGCCGGCCCAAGCAGGAGGCCTTCGACGCGCTGAGGGCACTGCTGGCGGTGCACGAGACCGCGGAGGAGATGATCCTGCGTCCCGTCGCGACCGACACCGCCGGCGCGGCGGAGGCCGATGCCCGCAACCGGGAGGAGAAGGCGGCCAACCAGGTCCTGGCCGAACTGGAGAGGATGGACGTCTCCAGTCCGGAGTTCGACGAGCTGCTGCGCAGGTTCGAGAAGGACGTCATCGAGCACGCGGAACACGAGGAGAAGGAGGAGTTCCCCTCCGTCCTCCAGGAGTGCCCCGAGGCCAAGCGGAAGAGGCTGGGCGGTCAGCTCCAGCTGGTCGAGAAGCTCGCCCCCACCCACCCCCACCCGCGCGCCGCCGGCTCACCGACGGCACAGTGGGTCGTCGGACCGTTCGCGTCCATGCTCGACCGCACCAGGGACGCGCTGAAGCACGTCACCAGCCGCTGACAGCCCCTGCCGTGGCCGCCGGCGTCCCGCGATCGGTCACGGGACCAGCCGCCGGCGGCCGAGGAGGACGCCGAGGGCGACCATGCCGGCGCCGAGAGCGAGGTGCAGCCAGTTGTCGGCCGTGTTCACCGGTACGAAGTTGGCCGCGCTGTCGTGGTCGATGAACAGCCCGTACAGCCACAGCGCCAGGTAGATCACGCCACCGACGACGAGGAAGGTCCGGGCGGTCGACACGGCGCGCGCCATCGACAGGCCGGCGAGGCCGAAGGCCAGATGGACGAGGTTGTGCAGGATGGACACCTGGAACACGCCGAACAGCTTCGCCTCGGAATCGTGCTCGGCGAACTTCATCGCGTCGTAGTCGGTGGTGATCCCGGGGATGAACCCCAGGACGCCCACCAGCAGGAAGACGGCACCCACGAGCAGCGCTGCCTGCTGCACGGGGGTCCGGGGAGCCACAGTCGTACCACGAAGACTGTTCATGATCGGACTTCCTTCATGTGGGGGCGGCCTTGCGGTCCGCCCGTACCACCCCCTGAATCGTGCGTACCCGGGCTGGGCGTGTTTATCCCGCTTTTACATCCGGGTGGCAGTCGCCACGCATGGTCGAACTTCTGCGACACACCCGCCGCGCCTACGCCGGAGCCCGCAACCGCCCGCTCGGCGGATACCTGGCGGCCATGGCCGGCTACGGCGCCTACGTGACGGGGTGGGCGGCCGTCATCCGGCGGAGCGGCGCCGCGCTGCCGGACCGGGCGGAGCCGTGGGACGTCGCGCTCACGTCGGTGGCGACGTTCCGGCTGAGCCGGCTGCTCACGAAGGGCGTGGTCACCAGCCCGCTGCGGGCGCCGTTCACGACGTACGAACGCCACCAGGGGCCGGCCGAACTGAGCGAGACGCCTCGGGGCGGACGCAGGAAGACGGCGGGGGAACTGGTGACCTGCCCCTTCTGCATGAGCGTCTGGGTGGGGACGACGTTCACCGCGTGCCGGGTGCTGTGGCCGCGCGCGACCCGCACCGCGGTGGCCGCCGTGGCGACGGTGGCCGGGGCCGACGCGCTGCAACTGGCGTACACGCTCCTGATGGACAAGGCCACGAAGGACTGACCCGGGGGCGGTACGCCCGCTCATACGGGGCGGGTGACCCGAGCCGTACGGACCCGACGCCCGGCGAGACCGGTTGCCGGTCCGGGTACGGGAACATCCCGGTCCCCGCCTCTCACCGGCCCAGCCGGCCGGCCGCGGCCGACAGCAGCAGGTCGAGGGCCAACGGATAGGCGCTGCGCGGCATCTGCGTCACCAAGTGGCGGGACGTGGCGGCGATATGGGGGTGCGTCGCGGCGGGCAGCCGCGCGTACGTCGTACGCCACACCTCCGCCTCCGCCTCCCGCGCGGACCGGGGGAGCGCCGCGTTCGCCGCGTCCAGGGCGGCGAAGGCCAGCGTCTGGTCGACGAAGGCGTGGTAGAGCCGCACCGCCTCCGGGTCGGGGAACCCGGCTCCGCACAGGATGCCGAGGATGGTCTCCACCGCCCGGATCTCATGGACGCGCCCCGTCACCCGGCACGCACCGAGCACCGCCGCCTGCGGATGGGTGAGGGCACCGGCATGTATGCGCAGACCTAGGCTCCGCAGGTCCTCGCGCCAGTCGCCGGTGGGGCGCCAGGTGGCCAGCGAACGGCCGATGAGCTCGTCGGCGACGGCGAGCAGCAGGTCGTCCGTACCGCGGAAGTAGCGGTACAGGGCGCTGGGGTCGGCGCCCAGGGCCAGGCCGAGCCGGCGCACGGTGAGCGCGTCGGCGCCGTGCTCGCCGATGAGGCGCAGGGCGGTCTCGACGATCAGCCGCTCGGACAGGACGACACCCCGCTTGGTCGGGCGGCGGCGCCGTCGGGCCGGGCCTGGTACGACTCGGTCGGTCACCGGACCGAGGGTCGCGGACCGGGCGTGCTTATGTCAACGCCATTGACCTGTTGGCCGTCGCCCCGCTTCGATGCGTCTCATGCGGACCCCTCACCACGCCGACCTCGTGTTCACCGGCGGCCCCGTCCTCGTTCCTGCCACCCCCGCGACCGGTGTCGCCGTCGCCGTCACCGGCGACCGGATCAGCGCCGTCGGCGAGGCGCACGACGTACACGGCCTCATCGGCCCGAAGACCGAGGTCGTCGACCTCGCCGGCCGTCTCCTGCTGCCCGGCTTCCAGGACGCGCACGTCCACCCCGTTCCCGCCGGCCTGGAGCTCACCCAGTGCGACCTGACCGGGGCGAAGACCGCCGCGGACACCCTCGCCGCCGTACGCGCGTACGCCGCCGCCCACCCCGACCGGGAGTGGATCACCGGCGGTGGCTGGTCCATGGAGGCGTTCGACGGAGGTACGCCCACCAAGGACCTCCTCGACGCGATCGTCCCCGACCGCCCCGCCTACCTCCCCAACCGGGACCACCACGGTGCCTGGGTCAACAGCCGCGCCCTGGCCCTCGCCGGCATCACCCGCGACACCCCCGACCCCTCCGACGGCCGCATCGAACGCGACGCGTCGGGCGAACCGACCGGCATGCTCCAGGAAGGGGCCATGCAACTCGTCGGGCGCCTCACCCCGCCCTCGACCCACGCCGACCGGCTGGCCGCCCTGCTGCACGCCCAGCGCACCCTGCACGCGCTGGGCATCACCGCCTGGCAGGACGCCCTCGTCGGCACGTTCCTCGGCATGGACGACCCCTCGGACGCCTACCTGGCCGCCGCCCGCGACGGCTCCCTCACCGCCCGCGTCGTCGGCGCCCTGTGGTGGGACCGCGCACGCGGCGCCGAGCAGATCCCGGACCTCCTCGAACGGCGGGACGCCCTCAGCCACGGCCGGTTCCGCGCCGGAACCGTCAAGATGATGCTGGACGGCGTGGCCGAGAACGGGACCGCCGCCCTGCTCGACCCCTACCTGGACCGCTGCGGCTGCGCCACCGCCAACCGCGGCACCAGCTTCATCGACCGGGCCCGGCTGCCGCGGTACGTCACCGAGTTGGACGCCCTCGACTTCCAGGTCCACTTCCACGCGCTCGGCGACCGCGCCGTACGCGACGCCCTGGACGCCGTCGAGGCCGCCCGCGGCGCCAACGGCCCCACCGACACCCGACCGCACCTCGCCCACCTCCAGGTCGTCCACCCCGACGACATCCCCCGCTTCGCGGCGCTCGGCGCCACCGCCACGATCCAGCCCCTGTGGGCCGCGCACGAGCCACAGATGGACGACCTGACCATCCCGTTCCTCGGCCCGGAACGCACCGCCCGCCAGTACCCGTTCGGCGACCTGCTGCGCGCCGGGGCGACCCTCGCCGCGGGCAGCGACTGGCCGGTCAGCAGCCCCGACCCCATCGAGGGGATCCACGTCGCCGTCAACCGCGTCCTGCCGGGCGGCACCGGCCCGGTCTTCCTGCCCGGCCAGCGCATCGGCCTGAACACCGCGCTCACCGCGTACACCGCGGGCTCGGCCCACGTGAACCACCTCGACGACACCGGCAGCGTACGGACCGGGGCCCTGGCCGACCTGGTCGTCCTGGACCGCGACCCGTACGCCGGACCGCCGGAGGCCATCGCGGAGACGAGGGTCGCGCTCACGTACGTGGGCGGTGAGCGCGTGTACGCGGCCGACGACGCGTGACCGCCGCGCCCCGCCTCGGCCCGGCCCGTCCTCCTATGCCTGCCGTGCGGGGTGCGCCGTGATCGACGCCACCGGGGCCGTATCGCCGAGGTGCCCCACCTGGTGCCGGGCCCGGTCCGTGGCCCCGGGGCCACCGGAGATCGCCGCCGTCGCCGGGGCGGGCGGCGCCGCCTTGCTCCGCTCGTCGGGGGCGTTCGCCACCGAGGACCAGGTACGCAGCCGATGGCTGACCGCGTCGTCCAGGCTCACCGGGGCCCCGCGCTGCTCGGCCAGCCGGCTCGCCTCCCGGCCGAGCGCCGCGATGTCGTCCCAGCGCAGCCGCAGTACCACCGACACCTCCGCGCCGCCGTCCGGAAGTCCTCGCATCGCCGGCTCGTCGCGCTCGTTCATTGCCGCTCCTGTCGTTGCGTGTCGTTGCCGCAGGGACGTTTCACCGCACTAGTACGGAGCAGCCCCGGACCCCGTTCAGCACCCGGCCGAAACGGCGTGTCGCCCGAATGGGCGCATGGGTACCCGCAGGTGCACGCTGGAGGAGTGACGGAGTGACCAGGAGGTGTGAGTGATGAAGACGATCGTCGGCTGGCACGTGGACATCGAGTTCACCGAGGACGAGGTCGCGGGCAAGACGCGGGCGGCCTGCATGGTCAGGCTCCCGGACGGCACCGAGATGCGCGCCCACGGCCACGCCAAGCGGCACCCGGACGACATGGAGCAGCAGCGCGTCGGCGAGGAGATCGCCGCGGCCCGCTGCCTGAACGAACTCTCCCGAAATCTGATGAAGAAGGCCGGGGGTGAGATCGAGGAGGCGACGCACATCCCGGCGCACCTGGCGATGTGAGCGCCAGGTGAGCGCGCGCGAACGGACGGCGCGAACGGGCGGGTCGCGGTCGGCAGCCGACCGCGACCCGCCCCACGGCGTCCCGACGCGGCCCGCCCCACGACGCCCGCCTCCCGACGCGGCCCGCCCCTCGACGCCTCCCGACGCCGTCAGGACGACCGCGCCTGGCGCGTCCGCGACCTGTTCGCCTTGCGGATGGCCTCCAGCAGCTCCGGCTTCGACATCCGCGACCGGCCCGCGATGTCCAGCTTGCCCGCGAGCTCGTAGAGGTGCTGCTTGGAAGCGTTCTCGTCGACCCCCTCACCACTGCGCCCGCCCTGCTGCCTGGGCCGCGCCGCCAACGGATCCGACGGACCCTTGCGACCGCCCTCCTTGCGCTCCCAGTGGTCGCCCACCTTCTCGTGGGTGTGCTTCAGGGCGCTGTAGGCCACCCGGTGGGCGCGCTCGCCCTCCCCGTACTCCTCGACGGCCGAGTCGTGCGCCTTCACCCACGTACGCTGCGCGCTCCTGGGCGAGCGCCGCAGCGTCGAGGGCAGCTCCTGCTCTCCCGGCACGCTGATCACCTCCTGCCCGACGGGTGACCCGCGGGGCGCCCCGACAAACGCCGGACGGGTGACGCGACACCGCGTCCGCGCCGAGCCTGCCGACGTCCGGCGCACCCTGCTGGCAGAGTCGGACCCGTTAACTCCAAGCGCCCCGCCCATGGGGCTGCTGGGCCGGGCCCCCGGACGGGTCGTACTGTCCGGGGGCCCCGGCTTGCGCGGAAGGCGGGCCTTTACGATGAGGGCCATGAGCCCCGATCAGCACCGCAGCCACGTACGCCCCCCGGCGTACCGCAGGGCGCTGCTGATCCTGGCCGTACTCGCCGGGGTGCTCGCCATGCACGGGCTGGCGCCCGGCTTCCTCGGCCCGGCCGCCACCGGTCATGCGCACGCGCGACAGGGCGCCCATGTCGCCGGTGACGCGTGCGAGCACGTGGACGAGGGCCACAGCGGGGCGGGCCACGCCGAGCACGCGGACTCCACGTGCGCGGCCGGGGGCGTCTCCACCGCACCCGCCCAGCCGCCCCTGATCGCCGGTGCCGGCGCGCCGGGGGCCGATGTCACGCTCCTCACCCGCGCCGGCGGTGCGACGGCCACCGACCGGGCTCCGCCCGACCTGGCCCAGCTGCAACTCCTCCGCATATAGGGACGCCCGCGCGGCGCACCGGCTCCTCACCCCGAGGAGCGGCGCCGTGCCCGTTGAGTCGTCCCTGATACGCACGCAAGGAGTCGCACCACCATGACCGCACGACGTCTTCTCCGTACCCGCAAGGCCGCCGCCTCCGCCGCGGCCGTCACCGCCGCCGCTCTCGTACTCGCCGCCTGCGGCACCGACGGCGGCGACTCCTCCGGCCACGCGGGTCACGGCAGCGCGCCCGCCACCTCCTCCCCGTCCGCCGAGCGGGGCGGGCACAACGCCGCCGACGTGGCCTTCGCGCAGGGCATGATCCCGCACCACCGGCAGGCCGTCGACATGGCCGACATGGCGGCGGAGCGGGCCTCGGCCAAGGAGGTCAAGGAGCTCGCCGCCGCGATCAGGAAGGCCCAGGACCCGGAGATCCGCACGATGTCGGGATGGCTCACCTCCTGGGGCGAGCAGGTGCCCGGCGAGGACGCGTCGGCCGATCACTCCGGCCACGGCGACGGCACGACCGGGATGATGACCGAGCAGGAGATGGAGCAGCTGGAGAAGTCCTCCGGCAAGGCCTTCGACACCGCGTTCCTGCAGCTGATGATCAAGCACCACCAGGGCGCCGTCGCCATGGCGAAGACCGAGCAGGCCAAGGGCTCCTACCAGCCGGCCAAGGACATGGCCGGTGACATCATCGCCTCCCAGTCCGCCGAGATCACCGAGATGAACAAGCTGCTCGGCACGGACTGATCCCGCGCGGCACCTACCCGAGGCGCGCCAGCACCTCCCGGCAGGCGTCCCCGACCCGTGCGTCGCCCAGATACGCGGCGATGCCGTGATGGTCCGCGCTGTCGTTGGCCACCAGCACATCGGTGACGCGGTCGGCCGGGGCGTACTCGGGGCGCACGGTGTGGTCCAGGGCCACCGGGTCCCGCAGGTCCGAGGCGTTCAGCCAGGCACGTACGCCTGGCGGCACCGCGGGCCGCGCGGCCAGGTGGTCCTGGACCTCCGCGACGCCCAGCGGGGAGCCGGTGGTCACGAAGAGCTCCGCCTCCCGCCCGGTCTCCGCCAGCACCTCGTAGGCCACGACGGAGCCGAGGTCGTGGCCCACGACGACCAGCGGGGCGTCCTCCGCCTTGTCCAGCGCCGCGGTGACCACGTCACGGACGGCGTCCCCGGCTCCTCCGAAGAAGTACGCGTGGGTGTCCTTGAACGTGTGCTTCACGAGGGTCCGGAGGACGGCTCTGCGGGCCGCCACGGACGCGGCCATCGTGTCCGCCAGGTACGTCATGTCCCGCAGCCAGCCGCCGAGCGGGTCGCCCGGCTCCCCGGTCCAGGGCCCCTCCGGCGCGGTGCCGCCCGACTCGAACCACGCCTCGCCCAGCGTGCGCGCCACGAACTCCTCGGGCGGCTCGTCCCGCACGGACGGCGGGACCTCGTCCTGGACGCCGTCGTCGGGCAGCGGCGCCTCGTACCGTACGGGCGCCCAGTACGCCATCAGGGACGTCTCGCCCGTGTCCCCGCCGAAGAGCGCGTTGTCCCACCGCGACCTCAGCAGCTCCGGACGGACCTTGTTGCCGGTGCCGTGGACGTAGATCACCCTGGCGCCCATGGTGCCTCCCGCCCCCCACGAAGAAGACGGTCACTGCCAGTTTAGGCCGCCGCGTGTGCCGGGGCCCGGTCACGGCCGCCCGGGTGGCGGTGGCGCCAGAACCAGAAGACACCGCCGGACACCAGCGCCCACGCGCCCAGCACCGCGAACGGGAACACGTGCTGGTGGCCGCCGAAGTACACGGCCGTGTGCTGGGCGTTCACCGAGGCGCCGGGGGGCAGCCAGCGCCCGATGTGGCCGAGTACGGACGGCAGCAGCGGCCAGGACACCGCGCCGCCCGACGACGGGTTGCCCAGCAGCACCATCAGGCCCCAGGTCGGCAGCATCGCCCACCGCCCCATGAGGGTGTTGAACATGGTGAAGACCATGCCGGAGGTGAACATCGTCAGGGCCAGGATCAGCCAGGACTCCACGAAGGGCAGGTCGAGCGCGCCCAGCAGCCAGTCGACGGTCGCGGCGATCGCGAAACTCCCGAGCAGCGCGTACGCCACGGTGAAGGCGATCCGCTCGGCCGGGTCGAGCGCGCGGGCGTGCACGCTCAGCTGGATCGCCCCCACGAAGCCGATGATCACCGCGGCGAGCGAGATGTAGAACAGCGCCAGCCCCCGTGGATCGCCCTTCTGCAGCGGCTCGACGTCCCGCACCGCGACCCGCACGCCCGTCGCCCGGCCCACCGCCGGCCCCGCCTCGGCCAGCACCTGCGCCACGGACGCCCCCGCGGCCCCGACCACGTCCAGCCGCACGCCGGTGCCGGCCGGTCCGGCGGTGAGGACGGCGAAGACCTCCTGCTCCTCCACCGCGCGGCGCGCCTCGGCCCCGGTCCGGTACCGGCGCAGCTCCAGCGAGGCGTTGAGCGCCCGCTCCATGCCGGCGACGAACCTCCTGCCCTCGGCCGTGTCCGTGGCGCCGACGACGGCGGTGGGGATGTGACGCGGCGTCGGGTTCGCCATGGTGTACGTGTACGAGCCGGCGAACAGGGCGGCCGCCACGGCCAGGATCAGCACCAGCACGGAGGCCGGCAGGAAGGGCGACTCCTTGAACGTCGCCCACCTGTCGGCCCGCGTCGGAGGGCGCCCGTGGGCGCCGTGCGAGCCCTGGGCTTCCTGGGAGCCCTGGACTTCCTCGGCGTCGGCAGCATCATGCGTATCGGACATGCCGTCAGGCTAAAGCGAACATATCGCCCGAAAAGGCCGGAACGCGCGCGTGGACCCGGCCGGGGAACGGAACCGGCTTCGCCTGGAGCGCAGTCGGAGGTACCGTCGGGGGGCCGGACGGAGATCGCGGAGGGGTTATGGCGGTGCTGCACACCGAGGACGGGTCCACGCCCGGACGACGTCCCCGCCGCCCCCTGGCGGCGGACGAGTCCGGGCGGGCGGGATGCGTACACGTGTCGGGTCAGGTCTACCTGGACACGCTCACGCAATGGGAGAGCATTCTGGGCCGGCTGATCCAGCGCGAGGGGGACATTCACATGGACCTGTCGGGTCTCAGCTTCGTCGACGTGGCGGGGGCGACCACCCTCGCACGCACGGCGCAGCGCCTGCCCGGGGGCCGGCGGATCGTGGTCCGCAACCCGCCGCCCTCCCTGAGTCGTGTGCTGGAGCTGTTCTGGCCGGAACTCGATGCGATCGAGGTGGTGGAGTGAACGACATGGCGCCGACGGCCGATCCGTTCACGCACCCAGCCCTGTTCTACGCGGACGAGGCCGGGTACCTGGCGGGAACCGTACCGTTCATCGAAGCGGGCCTCGCCGCCGGTGAACCGGTCGCGGTGGCCGTTCCCGGAGAGAGGCTCGCCCTGCTGCGCAAGACGCTCGGCGGCGACGCCGACCGCGTGCGGCTGCTGGACATGGAGCAGGCGGGCCGCAACCCCGGGCGGATCATCCCGCGCGTGCTGCGCGGGTTCGCCGACGCCCACCCCGGCCGCCGCGTACGGATCATCGGTGAACCGATCTGGCAGGGGCGCACCCCCGACGAGTACCCGGCCTGCGCGCAGCACGAGGCACTGATCAACCACGCGTTCACCGGCCGCGCGGCCACCATCCTGTGCCCGTACGACACCTCGGGGCTGGACGCGCTGGTGCTGGCCGACGCGCGCGTCACGCATCCGGTGCTCATCGAGGACGGTGTCGAGCGGGTCAGCGACGCGTACGCGCCCGACCGGGTCGTGGCCGGTTACAACCTGCCCCTGGCCCGTCCCCCCGGCGTCCGCGAACTGGTCTACGACGCCGACCTGCTGCCTGACGCGCGTAGCTTCGCCACCCACCACGCCGAGACGCTCGGCCTGCCCGCGGACCGGCGCGAGGACCTGGCCCTGGCGGTCTCGGAGCTGACCACCAACAGCGTCATCCACGGCGGCGGCACGGGAACGCTGCGGCTGTGGGCCGAGGACGGCCAGGTGGTGTGCGAGGTGCAGGACCGCGGCAGGCTGAGCGACCCGCTCGCCGGCCGCCGGCCCGCCGAACCCGGCCAGCTCGGCGGTCGCGGCTTGCTGCTGGTCAACTACCTCGCCGATCTCGTACGCCTCCACACGGCGCCCGACGGCACCACCATCCGGTGCTACTTCGGGCCGCCGGTCCGGGGTGCCGAGCCGCGCGGTCAGTACGCCGGTGAGGCGGGGGCCGGCGGCGAGCCGTAGTCGGGCGACTGCTCGGTGGTGGTCTCGCCGGGGGGCGGCTCCGTGGTCGTTTCCGTGTCCGCCGTCTCCGGGCTCACCGGGGACTCGGGGGTCTCCGGGCTGGGGGAGGACGGCGGCTTGGGCGTGGGCGACGACGGGGGAGGGGACGTCGCGGTGTCGGTGGGGCTGATCGTCGGCGCCTTCGTCTCCTTGTCCCGGTCGGCGTTGGAGTCGCCCCGGTGGCGGGCGATCCACTCGCCGGTGTCGATGTCGACGATGACGAAGACCTTCACGACCTGGGTGGCGGGCTTGACGACGACCGTGTTGGACATGCGGTAGCCGGGCCACGGGGTGCCGGTGGGCCGCGGTGCGGTCCTGGTGATGACCGGGTCGCCGAGCGGGTTGCCGCAGGCGCACCGCACGCGCGGCGCCCCGCGGTTGTCGACCAGGACGGCGGTGCCGGCCTGGAGGACCGCCTGGTACGCCCGTGGGGCCCCGTCCCGGTAACCGTGGTTGGTGACCCAGGTGTCCGCGCGCAGCCGCAACGGGGTCAGCGACCGCAGGTAGTCGGGCACGGTGGGCGGCTGGATGCGCAGGGCGGTGGCGAAGGCCCGGTTCTTGGCCGGTTCGGCCGCCAGGTACTCGATCTGACGCTCGACGTCGCAACTGGCCACGTTCTTGGTGCCGCCGTACAGGCCGCGCCGCGAACCGTCGTACTGCCGTACGGCGTTGTCGCCGGGCGGCGGCGCGGTCGTGGGCACCTGGACGGTGGGGGACGGCGAGTCGACCGGGTCGCGGGCCGTGGAATCGGTGAACGGGTCCGGGCCGGTGGCCGCGGCGTTCTGGAGGGAGAGCGTGCCGCCCCCGCCGCCGCCCCCGCCGTCCCCGTCACCGCCGCCCGGGCGGGTCAGGACGACGGCCACCACCACCGCCACGACGAGCGCGCCGGCCGCGATCGCGATGCGCGGGACGGACCGCCACCACGGGCGGTCTCCGCCACCCCCGTCACCCGGGCCGCCGCCACCGGGACCGCCGCCCGGACCGCCGCCCCCGCCGGGTCCTCCGCCACCCGGGCCACCGGGGCCGCCCGGCCCCTCGCCTCCTGGGGCGGAGGGCGGCGGCGGGCCACCCTGCGGGTGCGTGGAGGCGCCCGAGATGGGGCCCGGAGGAGGGCCGGTGGGGCGTTCGGAGGGCGGTTGGGAAGTCACGTTTGTTCCCTTTCTTCCGTACCGTGCCCATTGTGTGTCCCGTACGGGTGCGCCCCGCAAGCGGACAGCGTCCGCGCAGTGACACGCCGCCACCGTCGGCAGGCGGCTTCCCGGCGGCACCCTTAACGTGGCAGCGTGAGCCGTCAGGGACCCCGCCCACCGAGCCCCGCACCGAGCGGGGTGCGCGGCGCCGTGCGCGACTGGGGCGACGCCCTGGTCGCCGTGCTCGCCGCCCTGGTCGCCATGGCCGTCGTCGCCGCTCTCGGCCTGTGGGCGGCGGGCGCCGCCGACCTGCCGGACGGCGCGTTCCCGCACGTCGTCGCGGCCGTCGTCGTCATCGCCGCCGGCGGATCGGTGGACGTCGCCGGAGACGCCGGCGGCCTCGCCGGTACGGACGCGGAACTCACCCTCATGCCGCTGTCCGTGACCCTCACCGGAGCCCTCGTCGCGGGCGCCTGCTTCCTCCGGCCGCTGCGGCACCGCGCCGTCGCCGGCACCGGCGAACTCCTCGGCCGGGTCGCCCGAACGGCCGTCCTGTGGCTGGCCGCGCTCGCCGCGCTGACCGCACTGGCCCGGCACACGTTCCCCGTCGCGCCGCCCGACTCGCCCATCGACATCATCGGCGGCCTGCTGGACGCCACCCCCACCGTCGGCTTCCGCGCCGACACCGGGCTCACGCTCCTGTTCGGCCTGATCTGGCTGCTCGGCGTCCTCGCCATGGCCCTGCTCGTCTCCCGCAAGGCTCCGCTCCCCGCCCGGCTGCTGCGCTTCCAGGAACCGGTCCGCCCGGCCGCCTTCGCCATGCTGCTCCTGCTCCTCGCCTACGTGGCCGTCGGCCTGGTCGTCGGCCTGGTCGTGGCGGCGACCAGGGGCCATGCCGCCGAGACGTTCGCCGTGATCCTGCTGGGCCTGCCCAACGTCGTCTGGCTCGCCCTGGGCCTCGGCACCGGCGCCTCCTGGGAGGGCAGGGTCGAGGGCCCGTTCGGCCTGCCCATGCCCCACGTCCTGGACCAGGCGCTGCGCGGCTCGGAGGACACCACGCTGAACGTCGCCGCCCTCGCCCAGCACGACGGGCGGGCCTGGTGGCTCATCCCCGTCGCCGCCGTGCTGCTGCTGGCCGCCGCCTTCGCCATGGCGGTCCGCTCACCGGCCGGCACCCGGCTGTGGCAGTACGCCCTGCACCTGGGCGTCGCCTTCGCGCTCACGATGCTCGTCGTCACCCCCGTCACCCGGGTCGTCGCGCGGCTCGGCCTGTCCGTGCTGGGCATCATCGAGATCGAGGACCTCGGCGGACAGGTGGCGCTGCGCCCCCATGTGTGGACCGCTGTCGGGCTCGCCCTCGCGTGGGGCCTGGTGGCCGGTTCGCTGGGCGGGCTGCTCGCCTCGCGCGTACGCCGCCGGGGCGAAGTCCCCACGAAGTAACCCTGAGGTTCACCTTCACAGTTCCCGGAACACCGGCAGCGCCCAGGCGGGCGGCGCCGGGGGCGGTGTGCGCGCACCACCGTTGCCCACGAGCGCCGCCCGCAGCTCGGCCACGAACTGCAGGCAGGTGTCGTACCGCTCCTCCGGTGCCTTCGCGAGCGCCTTCGCCAGGACGGGGTCGACGGCGGCCGGCAGTCCCGGGCGCTCACCGGTCAGGGGCGGCGGCGGATCGTACTGGTGGGCCCAGAGCAGCGCCATGTCGTCGTCACGCCGGAACGGCGGCACCCCCGCCAGCGTCTCGAAGACGACACACCCCAGGCTGTACACGTCGCACCGGCCGTCCACCGGCCGCCCCGAGATCTGCTCCGGCGCCACGTAGTCGAGCGTCCCGACGAACTGCCCCACACTGGTGAACCCGGTCAGGGACAGCGACTTCTTCGTCAGACCGAAGTCCGTGAGGTAGACGTGCTCGGGATGCTCGCTGTCGGTGCCCGGCGCGACCAGGATGTTGCCCGGCTTGACGTCCCGGTGCACCAGGTCGTGCGCGTGCGCCGCGTCCAGCGCCGACGCCACCTGCGCGGCGATCCGCCCGGCCTTGTCGGGCGGCAGGGGGCCCTCCCGGTCCAGCAGGGCCCGCAGGTCCTGCCCGGCGACGTACCGCATGGCGATGTACAGCACGCCCTCGGTCTCGCCCGCCTCGAACACCGGCACGATGTGCGGGTGGTCGATCGCGGCGGCGACCCGTGACTCGTGCGCGAACCGCTTGCGGAAGGTGTCGTTACGGGCCAGCTCCGGGGCGAGCAGCTTCAGCGCCACCGCCCGGTCCAGCCGCAGGTCGCGCGCCCGGTACACCACGGCCATGCCGCCGCGTCCGATCTCGCTCTCCACCCGGTAGTCCGCGATCTGCTTGCCGACCAGCCCCGACGGCCGGCCGGCGGGCAGGTCGTCACGCGTGACGCGGTCCGCCATCAGCCGTCACCCGTCGTACGGTCCGGTACGTCGTTCTCGTCGTCGCGGCGCTCGACCAGCCGCGTCGGCTCGGCGCCCGCGTCGGGCACCGCCGCGTGCTCGACCACCCGCGTCGGCTCGTACCCCACGGGTGGGGCGGGGACGACCGGTGGCGGCGGCTCCTCGCCCAGCCCGGTACCGGCCCCCACGGCCGACGGACCGGCCTCCGGGCCGCCCGAGGGGCCGCCCGAGGGGTCGGCGGAGGGGTCGGCGGAGGGCTCGGCGGAGGGGCCGGCCGGGCGGTCGGCCTCCGGGACCGCCGACGGGGCGGCCGAGGCAGTGTACGTACTGAGCCGCGTGCCGTCGCAGTACAGCCAGCGCTCCCGCCGCGCGTCGTACATCCACAGCGACTCCCCGTCCACGACCAGGCCGATCCGCAGCCCCTGGGTCCGCCGCCGGAACGTCTCGCCGTCCACGCGCCCCGCCGCCAGTTCCTCCGCCGCCCGCCGGTAGCGGCCCACCGCCTCCTCGGCGCGGGCGAGCAGCGGCCGTGGATCGGAAGCCGTGCCCATCGGCTGCCCCGCCGCCGGTGGATCCGGCGGTACGGAGACCAGCAGGCGTCCGTCCACCCAGGCGGACCACCCGTTGGAGCACAGGACCTGGCCCCAGTCGCCGACCCGGTCCAGCAACTGCACGGGCAGGAACGGGTCCAACGGCACGGTGGGCCGCGCCGGATCCGGCGTCTCCCAGGCGGGCAACCCCTCGGCGGGCACCACATGGCTGGGCCGGAAGCCGTTGCCGGGGGAGTGGGAAGCGCTCGGGGAACCGGGGAAGACCATCAGCCGTGCCTACTTTCGCATGATCACCGGTTCGTGCCGGCGCAGCATCTTCGCGACCACGAACCCGAGGACGACGGACAGCACCACCAGCATCCCCATGTCCAGCAGCCACGTCCCCAGCGTGTGCTCGAACAGCGGATCGGCGGTCTTGTCGGTCGGCGAGAGCCTCCGGATGTCGACCGTCGAGCCCATCGCCCCGAACGCCCACCGGGACGGGATGAGCCACGAAAGCTGCTCCAGGACGAGCGACCCGTGGATCTTCAGCAGGCCGCCGCAGAACACCACCTGCACGATCGCGAGGAGCACCAGGAGCGGCATGGTGACCTCCTCCTTGCGCACCAGCGCGGACACGAACAGGCCGAGCATCATCGCCGTGAACGACAGCAGCGCCACGGCCAGCGTGATCTCCACGAGCGGTGGCATCAGCACGCCCTTGCCGCCCGGTGCGTTCAGCGGGACGCCGATCAGCGCGACCAGGGTCAGGACGACGGCCTGCACGACCGTGATCAGGCCGAGCACCACCACCTTGGACATCAGGTACGCCGATCTGGACAGGCCGACGGCTCTCTCCCGGCGGTAGATCGTCCGCTCCTTCACCAGCTCCCGCACCGCGTTGGCGGCGCCCGTCAGCACGCCGCCGACGCACAGGATGAGCAGCACGTTCATCGTCGACTCACGGCCGAAGCCGCCCTCCGACAGGGCCCGGGCCATCGCGCCCATCACGAACGGCAGGGCGATCATGATGGCGATGAACGTCCGGTCGGCGCTCAGCGCGGCCGCGTACCGCCGTACGAGCGTCCGCAGCTGCGCGCCCCAGCTCTGCGCCTTCGGCGGCGGCGCGGGCGGCGTGACGGCAGCCGCCCCGTCGGGCAGCGGGGGCCGCTGCATGGCGCCCGCGATGTACTGCTGGTGGAGCCGGGAGGTACGGTACCGGCCCGCCCAGTCGCGGTCCCGGTCGTTCTCGAACGCCTCGAACGCCTCGGGCCACTCGCTGAAGCCGAAGAACCCCAGGGCGTCCTCCGGCGGCCCGTAGTACGCGATCCGCCCGCCCGGCGCCAGCACCAGCAGCCGGTCGCAGACGTCCAGGCTGAGCACGCTGTGGGTGACGACGATGACCGTCCGGCCGTCGTCGGCGAGCCCGCGCAGCATGTGCATCACCGACCGGTCCATGCCCGGGTCCAGGCCGGAGGTCGGCTCGTCCAGGAAGAGCAGCGACGGCTTCGTCAGCAGCTCCAGCGCCACGCTGACCCGCTTGCGCTGCCCGCCGGAAAGGCTGTGGATCGGTTGTTCGGCACGCTGATCGAGGCCGAGCTCCTCGATGACCTCGTCCACCCGGGCCTGCCGCTCGGAGCGGGCGGTGTCCTCGGGGAAGCGCAGCTCGGCGGCGTAGGTGAGGGCGCGGCGCACGGTCAGCTGGAGGTGCAGGATGTCGTCCTGCGGTACGAGGCCGATGCGGCGGCGCAGTTCGGCGTAGTCCCGGTACAGGTCGCGGCCGTCGTACAGCACCGTGCCCCGGTCGGCGGGGCGCAGCCCGGTCAGCGCGTTGAGCAGCGTGGACTTGCCGGACCCGCTGGGCCCGACGACGCCGAGCAGGCACTTCTCCCCGACGGGGAAGGACACGTCGTCGATGAGGGTCTTGCGGCCCCGGTCCACCGTGACCGCCAGGTCCTGTACGTCCAGCGACACCTCACCGGTGTCGGTGAACTCCACCAGCTGGGCGCCGACCAGGCAGAACGCCGAGTGCCCGATGCCGACGATGTCGTCGGGCGTCACGCGCGCACGGGTGACCGGCTGGCCGTTGAGGAACGTGCCGTTGTGGCTGCCGAGGTCGTGGATCCAGTACGTGCCGTCCGGGTGGGCGAGCAGCTCGGCGTGCCGGCGCGAGACCGTCAGGTCGTCGACGACCAGGTCGTTGTCGGGGCCGCGCCCGATGCGTACGGTCCGCGTCGGCAGCGGCCGTATCGAGGTCGGCTGCCGGAACGTGCCGGTGGCGCCGGGCAGCGACACGGAGGACGGCCGGGGCGTGGGGGGCGGGGCGTGGGACGAGGCGGGCGGGGGCTGTGACGAGGCGGACGGGGCCTGGGACCAGGAGGGCGCGGGCTGCGCGGGCGCGGCTCGCTCAGGAGGCGGTGCGGGCGGCGCGGGCGGCGCGGAGCGCTCGGGCGGCGGCGCCGGGCGGTCCGCCGGCGCCGGCTGTTCGGGCGCCGACAGCAGGGCGCAGGGCCCGTCGGCCGGATGCCCGAAGTGGATGACGCTGCCGGGCCCCACGCCCCACGCCTGGACGCGTCTGCCCTCGGCGAAGGTGCCGTTCGTACTGCCCTCGTCCTGCACGGTCCACTGTCCGCCCTCGGGGCGCAGCACCGCGTGATGCCAGGAGATCCGGGCGTCGGTCAGCACGATGTCGCTCGCTGGGTCGCGCCCGATGTGGTACTCCCGACTAGGACTCATCACGGTGGAGTCCCCGTCGATGTCGAGGACCAGCTCGGGCGCGGTGGGCACATATGGCCGCTCTCCCATAGGGGAATTTTATCCTTCCGGTCCGACATACGCCTGGGAAGTGCGAAATTCCGGGCCTCCCGGGCCTCACCGGGCAGGGCGGCGCCGGTAGTCCGCCACGATGGGGACGACGGCGTTGAAGGCGCGGACGCTGTCGGCGGGCCTCGGCTGCCCCACGGGCGTACCGAGCCGTTCGCCGCGGTAGGTCTGGCGGGGGTTGGAGTAGCGGTTGACGCGACGGCAGGGGCCGCCGGTCGCCTTGCGGCAACCGGACTCGTACGCCTCCAGCGTCGACCACCTGCCCGACGGAGGGAAGTATCCGCGGGCGCTGTTGGCGCCGTGGGGCGTGGTGACGTAGTCGTGCATGGCGCCCAGGTTGTGGGCGATCTCGTGGGCGAGGGAGTGGTGGGCCAGGGCCTGCTGGGCGACGACGCTGTAGCTGTGGCCGCTGGTGCGGGACGTCACGCGCCGGGGCCGGTTGGCGAGCCCGGCGGCTCCGCCGCTGCCCGTCACCACCGTGACCAGGTCGGCTCCCATGTCGTCGCGGAGGCGGGGCAGGTGGTCGGCGACACCGTCGCCGCGCCGGGCGACCGCCTTCAACAGGGCGTCACCGGACCGGTCCAGCCGCGCGGGCACCGTGGCGCGGACGATGCCGCTGAGCCGGAGGCGGGCGCGGACGGCGCTCGCGGTGAACGCCTGGGAGGTGGAGGTGACGGCCCGTCGGATTCTGGCGCGCAGGATGTGCTCACCGCCCGCCTCGCCGACCGCGCGGGCGGTGAAGCCGGCGAGGATGTCGATGGTGACGATCCGCTGGGCGTGGCGGGTGCGGGGCACCCCCATGCAGTGACGTTTCTTCATCACCGGTGCATGGCACGTGCCGGTCCCCTCCCGTGCGGGCGCGGCGGCAGGCGGGCCGGAAAGGGCGGACGGTCGCTCATGTGCGGGTGCGCCGCAGCCGGTCGTGCTCAGCACGAGGGCCAGTGCGGCGGCACCCAGTGACGAAGGGGCAACGCGCATTTCCATCCTTTCGCAGAGGACAATCCAAGGTGTCCTTGCGAGAAGGCGGGTGCCGCATGCACGGGGTGACGCCGATTCACCGGTTCGGCGGCGGTACGGGGGCGGCTCGGCCCGGCAGCCGCTTCTCCAGGAGGGTGACGGCGTACGTACGGCCCAGGCCGCCGTCCTTCGCGGCCTGTTCGCCCACGACGCCGTACCCGGCCGCCTCGTAGTACGCGCGCAGCCGGGCGTTGCCGGCCAGGCAGTCCAGCCGGCACAGGCTCCGCCCGGCCGCGGCGACGCGCCGTTCCGCCTCGGCGAGCATCCGCCGCCCGGTGCCGGGCGGTGCGGTGCGGCGGTCGGTCATCAGCCGGTGGACGTACCCGGCCGTCGGGGGCTGCGGCCCCCAGGCGGCGGGGTCCTCCCACCACAGCTCCCAGGCCCCGGCGACCGGCCCGCCGGGGCCGAGGGTGGCGATCCAGACCTCCCCGTCGGCCAGCCGGGCCCGGAAGTGGCCCTCGCCGAGCTGTCCCGGCTTCCACTGGTCGATGCCGTGGGCGAGCTGCCACCGCGCCGCGTCGTCGCGCAGCCGGACCAGGTCGGGCAGGTCGTTCTCGCCCGCGCGCCGGAACGACAGTGGCGGTTCCCCGGCCGCTTCGAGCAGGTTCTCGCGCAGGGCGGCGACCAGGTCGTCGTCGACGCCCAGCAGGCCGGTGGCGTAACCGCATACGGAACCGTGCCGTTCGGCCAGGGCGGCGAGGAACAGGCGCATCACGTCCGCGGGCGCACGCCCGTAGCCCGGCCAGTCCGGGAGGCGGCCGGAATGGGCGGCCCGCCAGTCGGCCACCAGCCGTTCGGTCGCGAGCTCGGTGAGGGTGAAGTCCTCGACGATGTCGGTCTCGTCCACGCCCAGCAGGGCGAGGACGAGCGCGGCGAGGAGGCCGGTGCGGTCCTTGCCGGAGGCGCAGTGGAAGACCACCGGGGCGTCCTCCGCCGCGGCGATCACCTCCAGGGCCCGGCGCAGTTCCTTGACGCCGTCGTGGGCCACTTCCAGGTAGCGCTGGACGAGGTACGGGCCGGGCTCGACGTCCGGGCCGAGGCCGGCCTGGTTGTAGGGCCGGTGCTCGACGCTCAGGTTGTGGTACGCCAGCGAAGGGTGGCCGGGGACGCGCCCCGTGGCGTCGATCTCCCACGGGTAGCGCAGGTCGATGACGGTACGGACGCCCAGCGCGAGGAAGCGGTCCCAGTCCTCGCCGCCGTCGGACGCGCTCAGCTTTCCCAGCGAGTCGGAGCGGAACAGCTTTCCCCACCGCACACGCCGGCCGTCCCCGGTGACGTACCCGCCGAGGTCCCGGAAGTTGTGCAGCCGTTCGAAGTTCAGGTGTCTGGTCACAACCGGGCACTCTATGCGGCGACTTGACGCAGCAGCAGGTCCGCCGCCTCCCGCGCCTCCCGGGCGGGACGGGACGAGCCGGTGAGGGCGGCGGTGGTCATGGCGCCCTCCGCGAGCAGGGTCACATACGCACCGGCGGAGGCGGGCGCGCCCGCCTCGGCCACCAGGTCGGTGACGTACCGCCGGAACTCCTCCTTGTGCCGGCGCGCGGCCTCGGCCACCTCCGGCGACGTGGCGCCGAGCTCCCCGAAGGAGTTGATGAACGCGCAGCCCCGGAAGCCGGGTTCCTCGAACCAGCCGCGCAGCCAGTCGAAGACCGCCAGCACCCGCTCGCGCGGCGGGCCGTCCACGCGGTCCACATACGCGGCGAGGCCGGCGCGCCACCGGGCGTCGCGCCGCAGCAGGTACGCCTCGACCAGCGCGCCCTTGGAGGGGAACAGCTGGTACAGGCGCCGCAGGGTGACTCCGGAGGCGGACCGGACGGCATCCATGCCGACGGCCTGGATGCCCTGGCCGTAGAACAGCTCCTCGGCCGCGTCGAGGACCCGGGTCCTGGTCGCCTCGGTGTCCATGTCACCACTCCCTTGCGTGAGAACCATCGTTCTCGTACGGTACTCGACAGGGTGAGAACGGTCGTTCTCGCCCGGCTTCGAGAGGAGACCGCCGTGCGCTCGCCCCTGCCGCCGTTCACCGAGGAAACCGCCCGCCTGAAGGTGCGGCTCGCCGAGGACGCCTGGAACACCCGCGATCCCCAGAAGGTCGCCCTCGCCTACACCGAGGACTCCGAGTGGCGCAATCGCGATGTCTTCCTGCGCGGCCGGGACGAGATCGTCGCCTTCCTCACCGCCAAGTGGCAGCGCGAACTCGGCTACCGGCTCCGCAAGGAACTGTGGGCCTTCACCGGCGACCGCATCGCCGTGCGCTTCGCGTACGAGTACCACGACGCAGACGGCCGGTGGTTCCGCGCGTACGGCAACGAGAACTGGGAGTTCGACGAGCACGGCCTGATGCGCAAGCGCTACGCGAGCATCAACGACGTGCCCATCGCAGCCGCCTCGCCCCGGATCACTGTCTGATTCGCTGTCTGATTCGCGGCGAATGCATCGGTCCATGAGTCTTGGGAACGCGAGAAGTCGACCCATGATGATCAGAAAGGCGGACCATGACAGATCCCCGTGAGCCCCAGGACCCCGTCACCCGGCACCCGCAGCCGGACTTCCCCGAACAGGAGCAGCCGCACCCGGGCTGGACCGGCCCCATGGACCCGCCCCCGGACCACGGCGAGGAGTCCTACCGGGGCACCGGACTGCTGCGGGACCGCGTCGCCGTCATCACCGGCGGCGACTCCGGCATCGGGCGCGCGGTGAGCCTGGCGTACGCCCGCGAAGGCGCCGACGTGATCTTCACCCACCTCCCCGAGGAGGAGGACGAGGCACGCGAGACCGCCCGGCTCGTGGAGGAGGCCGGCCGCAAGGCCATCGCCATGGCCGCCGACAACCGCGACGAGGAGCAGTGCCGCGCCCTCATCCGGCGGGCCACCGACGAATTCGGGCGGATCGACATCCTGGTGAACAACGCGGCCTACCAGATGGCCCAGCCGGACGGCATCGAAGCCATCACGACCGAACAGTTCGACCGGGTGATGAAGACCAACCTGTACGGCATGTTCTGGCTGACCAGGATGGCGCTGCCGCACATCCCCAGGGGCGGCTGCGTCATCAACACCACCTCCGTCCAGGCGTACAAGCCCAGCCCGCCCCTGCTCGACTACGCCATGACCAAGGGCGCCATCGTCACCTTCACCCAAGGGCTGGCGCAGATGGTCGCCTCGCGCGGCATCCGCGTCAACGCCGTCGCCCCCGGGCCGGTCTGGACACCGCTCATCCCCGCGACGATGCCCGAGACGGCCGAGTTCGGGAAGCAGTCGCCGCTCGGCCGACCGGCCCAGCCGGCCGAGATGGCACCGGCGTACGTCTTCCTCGCCGCACCGAGCGCGAGTTACATCACCGGAGAGATCGTCAACGCCACCGGCGGCACCCCGCTGCCGTGACTCCGGGGGCTTACGCACGGCAGCTGTGGTACCGGGCCGGCTGGGAGGCCGCGGCGGTCGGCCGGTCCGTACGCCGGGCCCTGACCGGTTCCGGGCCGGAACGGGACCTGGCCGTCCAGTCCATCAAGGCCGCCGGGGCCGCCATCGCCGCCTGGGCTGTGGCCGGCTGGTGGTGGCAGGCCCCGCTGGCCCTGATGGCACCCTGGACGGCGGTCGCCCTCGTCCAGAGCACCGTCTACCGCTCCGTACGGACGGGTGTCCAGCAGGTCGTCCTCATCGCCGCCGGCACCGTGCTGGCGGCCGCGGCCGCCGGGCTGACCGGTGGGAACACCATGGCGGCGATGGCGATCGTGCTGCCCGTCACCGCGCTGCTCGGCAACTACTCCCGCTTCGAGGGCCAGGGCATCTACGCGTCCACGACGGCGCTGTTCGTCCTGGTGTACGGCTCGTTCAGCGGCTTCGACATCCTGCACCGGCTGCTGGAGACCTTTCTCGGCGCGGCCATCGGCATCGGCGTCAACGCGCTGATCCTGCCGCCCGTGCACCTGCGGCACGCCCACGAATCGCTGTGCCGGCTGCCCAGGGACGGCGCGGAGCTGCTGCGCGCCATGGCCGAGGAGATGGAGCGCGGGTACGACCGGCAGCAGGCCCAGGAGTGGCACACCCGGGCGCGGAGGCTGCCGCAGCTGCTCGCCGACCTCCGCAACGCGCGGATGTGGACCCGGGAGAGCCTGCGCCTCAACCTGGGCCGGCGGATCCGCCGACCCGGCCCGGAGCTGCCGACCACGCAGTGGGACGCGTCGTGGGAGAGCATCGCGGACCACCTGACGGCGCTCACCGGCATGCTCGCGCAGGCGGCGGGCGACCGCCCCCGGCTCACCCCGCCGCCGGACGACGTCCTCGCGGGCGTACCGCCGCTGCTGCACGCCCTCGCGGACGTCTGCGCGGCGGACTGCGAGGCGCTGAGCGAGCCGGGCGGCGGAGGGGCGGACCGGGACGAGGCCCTGGGGCGGGCCTGGGAGGCGCAGCGGCGCCTCAAGGCCCGGCTCACGGAGCAGGACGACGAGACCGCCACGTCGGTCGGCGGCCTGGCGGCGGAGCTCCAGCAGCTCCTGCACGACCTGGACGACGCGAGGGTCACGGCCCGGCGCGGGTGACGGCCGGGGGCCGGGCCGTTGCGGGCGGGCGCCCGCGCGTGCCGGCCCCCCGGAGCGCCCGCTTCTTCGGGCGCCGCCCCGCAAGCCCCGTACGGGCCCCTGGCAGCACGGTGTGCCGGGGCCCGTACCCATGAGGAGGGCAGGCGGACGCCTCCGGCACCCTTTGGGGGCAGACGTCCCGCATGGAGTCCCCCGGGACGAAGTCCCAGGGGGAGGGTACGGGTGGGCCCAACGGGGTCACCGGCACCGTGCCCACGCGGGCGGGGCCTTCGGCGGGCGTAACAAGGGCTTCGCGGCGGCCCGGCGCACCGGGCAGGGCGGGCCAGGCCGCCGCGTACGGCGGGGTGGGCGTGGCCCGGGGCCGTCCCGGCGGGCAGGGCCGTCAGGCGGGGTGGTCGTCGTCGGGGCGGAGCTCCGGGGGCCACTTGCGGGTGTCGCGGGGCTCGACGTACGGCTCCTTCGACTCCGGCATGCCGCCGCTGATCGCCCGCTGCCGCGCCAGCTCCGCGTCCAGTTCCAGACCCAGCAGGATGGCCAGGTTCGACAGCCACAGCCAGATCAGGAAGGTGATGACACCCGCCAGGGTGCCGTACGTCTTGTTGTACGAGCCGAAGTTCGCCACGTACAGCGCGAAACCGCCCGACGCGATCAGCCACAGCAGCACGGCCAGCACGCTGCCCGGGCTCAGCCAGCGGAAGCCCTGGCCGTGGACGTTCGGGGCGCGCCAGAACAGCAGACCGATCATCAGGATCACCAGGACGACCAGCACCGGCCACTTGGCGATGTTCCACACGGTGACCGCCTCGTCGCCGAGCCCGATGGCCTGGCCCGCGCGTTCCGCGAGCGGGCCGGTGAACACCACGATCACCGCGCTCACCGCGAGCAGCACCATCAGCACCAGGGTCAGCCCGACCCTCAGCGGGGTCAGTTTCCACACGGGACGGCCCTCGGGAAGGTCGTACACGGCGTTCGCGGTACGGATGAAGCCGCCCACGTACCCGGAGGCGGACCAGATCGCCGCCACCAGGCCGATGACCGCCACCACGCCGCTGGCGCCCGGGCTGTCCTGGAGCTGCTTCACCGCGTCACCGAGGATGTCCCGGACCGGGCCGGGCGCCAGCTGCTGGAGGTTGTCCAGCACGGCGCGCGTCGCCGACTCGCCGATCATGCCCAGTACCGAGACCAGCACCAGCAGGGCGGGGAAGATCGACAGGACGCTGTAGTACGTCAGGGCGGCGGCGCGGTCGGGGAGCTCGTCGTCCATGAACTCCTTGCCGGTGCGTTTGAGGACCGCCCGCCAGGAGCCGGCGGACAGGTCGGTCGGCTCGTCCGGCGCGCCTTTTTCCTTGTCCTCACCTGTGTGTGCCATACCGGCACGGGTTACCCGACAGGTCAGGCTCAACCCGAGGAGGACCCCCCATGCCCATCGCGACCGTCAACCCCGCCACCGGCGAGACGCTCAGGACCTTCGAGGAGCTCACGCCCGACGGGATCGAACGGTGTCTCGCCGCCGCCGACGCGGCGTTCCGGCGGTACCGCACGACCACGTTCGCCGACCGGGCCCGCCTGCTGGAACGCGCGGCCGACCTGCTGGAGGCCGACCAGGAGGACATCGCCCGCACGATGACCACCGAGATGGGCAAGCCCCTCACCGCCGCCCGCGCGGAGGCGGCCAAGTGCGTCAAGGCCATGCGCTGGTACGCCGCCAACGCCGAGCGGCTCCTCGCCGACGAGCGCCCGCCCGAGGCGGAGGTGCGGGACGCCGGGGCGGCCCACGCGCGCGTGCACTACCGTCCCCTCGGCCCGGTCCTGGCCGTCATGCCGTGGAACTTCCCGCTCTGGCAGGTGATCCGGTTCGCCGCGCCCGCGCTGATGGCGGGCAACGTCGGGCTGCTGAAGCACGCCTCGAACGTCCCGCAGACCGCGCTCTACCTGGAGGACCTCTTCCGCCGGGCGGGCTACCCCGACGGCTGCTTCCAGACCCTGCTGGTCGGCTCCCGCGCCGTCGAGGGCATCCTGCGCGACCGCCGGGTCGCCGCGGCCACCCTCACCGGCAGCGAACCGGCCGGGCGCTCGGTCGCCTCCATCGCGGGCGACGAGGTGAAGAAGACCGTCCTGGAGCTGGGTGGCAGCGACCCGTACGTCGTGATGCCCTCGGCGGACGTCGACAAGGCCGCCCAGGTCGCCGTCACCGCCCGCGCCCAGAACAACGGCCAGTCGTGCATCGCCGCCAAGCGGTTCATCGTCCACACGGACGTGTACGACGCGTTCGAGAAGCGGTTCACCGCAGGTATGGCCGCGCTGACCGTCGGCGACCCGATGGACGAGTCCACCGACGTCGGACCGCTCGCCAGTGAAGCCGGGCGCGACGGCCTCCAGGAGCTCGTCGACGACGCCGTACGCGGGGGCGCGAAGGTCCTGTGCGGCGGACGCCGCCCCGAAGGGCTCGACCGCGGCTGGTTCTACGAGCCGACCGTCCTGACCGGCATCACCCCCGACATGCGGATCCACCAGGAGGAGACCTTCGGGCCGGTCGCCACCCTCTACCGGGTGGCGGACATCGACGAGGCGGTGAAGGTCGCCAACGACACGTACTTCGGGCTCAGCTCCAACGTCTGGACCCG
The DNA here is from genome assembly GCF_002099185.1 of Streptomyces sp. CB03238. Classification (NCBI taxonomy): domain Bacteria; kingdom Bacillati; phylum Actinomycetota; class Actinomycetes; order Kitasatosporales; family Streptomycetaceae; genus Streptomyces; species Streptomyces sp. CB03238. The sequence continues at coordinate 53,760 of NZ_NBCN01000016.1, forward strand.
CGACGACGAGGACGTACAGAGGTTCGTACGCGACCTGGAGGCGGGCGGCGTGTACGTCAACGGCATGACCGCCTCCCATCCCGCGCTGCCGTTCGGCGGCGTGAAGCGCTCCGGGTACGGGCGCGAGCTGTCCGGGCACGGCATCAAGGAGTTCTGCAACGCCACCACCGTGTGGCAGGCCACCTCCTAGCCCCCCCGCTACAGCGGCTGGACCACCTCGTCGGACGGGGGAGGGGGCGGCGGCGTCCCGTCACCGAACGGGCGCCCGCCCAGCTCCTCACGGTGGTGCGGGACGCGCCAGCCGCGCAGATCGGGGCCGCGCGGCACGATCCGCGTCGGATTGATGTCTTCGTGAACCAGGTAGTAGTGCCGCTTGATGTGGTCGAAGTCCACCGTGTCGCCGAAGCCGGGCGTCTGGAACAGGTCCCGCGCGTACGCCCACAGGACCCGGTCCTCGGTGAGCTTGGTGCGGTTGCACTTGAAGTGACCGTGGTAGACCGCGTCGAACCGGACCAGGGTGGTGAACAGCCGGACGTCCGCCTCGGTGATCGTGTCGCCCACCAGGTAGCGGTGCCCGGCCAGGTGCTCCGACACCTGGTCCAGCCGGGCGAACAGCCGCGCGTACGCCGCGTCGTAGGCCTCCTGGCTCTTGGCGAACCCGGCCTGGTACACGGCGTTGTTGACGTCCTGGTAGATGCCCTCCATCCGCTCGTCGATCTCGTCCCGCAGCGCCGCCGGGTAGAGGTCCGGCGCGCCCTCGCGGTGCAGGGCCCGCCACTCGGTGGACAGGTCCAGGGTGATGCGCTGGTAGTCGTTGGTCACCAGCCGGCCGCTCGGTACGTCGACGACCGCCGGAACGCTCACGGGGCCGTCGTACCCCTTCTCCCTGGCCTGGTACGCCTCGCTCAGGAAGCGGAGGCCCAGGACCGGGTCCCGGTCGTCCGGATCGAGGGTGAAGCGCCAGCTCCGCTCGTCCTGCACCGGGTCGGCGACGGCGACGGACAGGGCCTCCTCCAGGCCCAGCAGCCGCCGCACCACCAGGGAACGGCTCGCCCACGGGCAGGCCCGGCTGACGACGAGCCGGTACCGCCCGGCCTCGACCGGCCAGCCGTCGCGGCCATCGGCGGTGATGCGGTCCGTGAAACGGCTCGCGGACCGGGTGAACTCGGCGGAATCGCGCACGGTGCCTGCCCTTTCGACGATGTTCAGCCGGGTCCGGGTACCCGCGCCGGGCGAGGCGTCACTCGCGTGCCGTCTCGTCGATCGCGGGCATCGCCTCGCCGTCGGGATGCCATCTGCCGAGGAACGCGGCCTGCCGGCCGGCATCGACGAGCTCGACGCGCGCACCGATGCTGTCCACGCGGTGATAGACGAACGGCCGGCCATGGGGACAGCCGGAGAAGTCGACGGGCAGGCCCGCCTCCTCCAGGCGCCGGGAGCCCTGGCGGACGTCGCTGGACCAGAAGCCGAGGTGATCGAACCTGGCTCCGGCCGACGCGTCCCACGGGCTGCCCGGCGGGCCTTCGATGAGTTCGATGAACGGCGGCCCGCCGGTGGTGAACACGATGCGGTAGTCCCACTCGCCCAGGCGGTCGGAGAGCGGATCACTCCACTCGACCCCGGCCGAGCGCGTGAAGTCCAGCATCGCCCGTTCGAGGTCCGGGACGGCGAAACACACGTGGTAGAAGGCAGTCATCCGTCCATGATCGGACATCCGCGCACGGCTGAGCCGGCCTCCTCCCCGGCGGCGCGCAGCACCGGGAAGCGGCCGCGGCGGCGGCGCGCGCCGGGGTGGAAGGCCAGCACGATCAGCCGGGACCCCGGGGCGGCCAGCGGCTGCGCGGCGCACATGGTCACCCACCCCCGGCCCAGGTCCGGGTGGCGCAGCGGCCGCTCGTCGCCGTCCAGGTGGGTGTAGGCGCTCGCCGACTCGTACAGGGGGGCGGCCACCGGGTCGGCCAGGACGTCCTGCTCGATCGCGCACAGGGTCTTGTCGGACGGATCGGCGGCGAGCGCGACCCGCAACTGGGGGAGCACCACGGGCGCCCACGCGGTCTCCCAGTCCGTCAGGACGGTACGGGCCTCCGGCTCGACGGCCATCCACCGCATGGTGTTGGCCGGAACCCGGCGGTCCGGGAAGAGCGCCTCGAAGGCGGCGTTGTGGGCGAGCAGGTTCCAGGAGCGGTCGTTGATGTACGCCGGGTGGTGGACGCCGTCGAGGATCTCCTGCCAGATGCCCGGAAGCTCCTCGCCGGAGCGGAAGTCGAGCGGGCGGGGAGGGTCCTGGCCCAGCGCGTACCGCCACAGCGCGATCCACTCCTGCTCGTTCATCCGGAACAGCCGCGCCACGTCCTGCAGGAGATCGACGGGCGGGTTCGGGTAGCGGCCGGACTCCAGGCGGCCGTAGGTGTCCGGGGCGCGGTGCAGGATCTGGTCGATCTGTGCCTGCGAGAGCCCGCGAGCGCGCCTGCCCTGCCGCGTGGGGCGCGACAGGCCCTGGCTCTCCGGCGTGATCGACGCCCGGCGCTCGCTGAGCAGGAGACGCAGTGCAGCCTTGTCCATGACGTTTCTTCCCCAAGGGGGCGGCCGCCGGTTGTGCCGTGGCCGCCGTGGTGTGCCGTGGGCCGTTCCGGGAAGAGGAGCCCGGGAGGGCCACACCGGTACGCTGGCCCGTCGTACGTCAGCGATCAAGCGTCTGTGTGGTGCGTACATGCGCACGGCGCACACACGCAGGCGTCAACGGGGGCATGGGGCGATGGACCAGGACAATTCCGCGCGCGGCCAGTCCGGCGCCCGCGCCGGTGCGCAGGCCGACGCGCGGGACAGCCTGTCGGCGGCCGCGAAGGCGCTGTACGCCGGGATCACCCGGGGCGAGCCGGTCGGCGCGGCGGACGACGCCGCGCTGCGGGAACTGCTGGCGTGGCGCCTGGTCGCCGTCGACCCCGACCGGCCCGAGGCGCCGATCGCCCTGGACCCCCAGGAGGCGGGCCGGCGCCGGCTCGACGAAGGGCTGCGCGAACTGGCCGCCCGGGCGGCCGGCATGGCCGCCGTACCCGACGTCGCCGACGAGCTCGCGCTGCACTTCGAACGCGCCAAGTGGCGTTCCGGCTCGGGCAGCGAGTTCCTCGCCGAGCCCGAACAGGTCGGCGCCCGGATCGGCGAGGCCGCCGGGCAGGCCGAGACCGAGCTGCTGATCGCCCACCCGCTCGGCCCGCGCGGCACCGACGTCATGGCGGCCGCGCTGGCCCGGGACGCCCGCGCCCTGGCCCGAGGGGTGAGCGTGCGCACCCTGTACCGCGACGGTGAGCGGGACGACCCCGCGACCCGCGACCGGGTGACCGGGCTCACCGCGAAGGGCGCCCAGTTCCGTACGCTGGCCGCCCCCTTCCAGAGCTGTGTCGTCGTCGACCGGCGCCAGGCGTTCATCCCCGACCACGTGGTCAACTCCAGTCCCACGCACGCCGCCTGGCACGTCATGGACCGGGCCCTGGTGGCGTTCATCGCCGAGGGGTTCGAGGACGCCTGGCGCCGCGCCGACATCTGGTACGGCGACGCCCGGCGGGCCGTCCCCGACGGCGGGACGGGACTGACCCACCGCCAGCGCGAGATCCTCATCGACACGGCGGCCGGCATCGACCAGCGCATCACCGCCCGGCGCCTGAGCATCGGCCTGCGCACCCTCACCAAGGAACTCGGGGTGCTGCGCGCCCGCTGGGGCGCCCCCACCCTCGCGGCGCTCTCCTACCAGTGGGCCCTGTCCGCCGAGCGGCGGCGAATGGCCGAAGAGGCGGCCGGGCCGGAGGGGTGACGATCCGGCCTCCGGCGGCCGCGCGATGGCCGAAGGTTTTTCACCGAAGAAGCATCAGAAGAAATCGCTGGAGGATTGCTGCATCCTGGACGAGTTGATCGGCACGTCCTCCGGGTACCGGCCGGTCCACGAAACCGCTATTACGGGGGGCGTTGTCCGCGCCTCATGCCAGAAACGGGCAACGCAGGGCACGGGCAGCGTGTCCTGCCGGGCATCGCGTGGATACCGCAAGGTCGAGCCAGGGCCTTCCGGGCCGCCACACCGGATCATCGGTACGTCCCCCGTGATAGGGCGGCCTCCAGTCGGCCGAGGGGCAGTTGCCCGGGACCAGGCCCCGTCGGGCCGGTCTTGCCGGGCTCGCGTGCCCTGGCACGCGCATCTGCGGCGTTGTCGTCGGTCGCCGATGTCCCCCGTAGCCCTTCGGGCACGGGAGGTGCCCCCACCGCAGTGGCTCCCCCCTCCGCCTTGCATCTGCACGCACCAGACCCCGCTCACTGATCCGGCCTGACGACCGGACAGGACCTAGCCGTTCGGCGCCATCCGCGTGCGCGTCCAGGCGAGCAGGTGCTCGGCGGGCCAGGTGTTGATCACCCGGTCGGCCGGTACGCCGCACTCCTCGGCACGCGCGCAGCCCAGGATCTGCCAGTCCAGCTGCCCCGGCGCGTGCGCGTCGGTGTCCACCGCGAAGAACACCCCGGCGTCCACGGCCTGCCGCAGCAGCCGCCGCGGCGGGTCCAGCCGCTCCGGACGGCTGTTGATCTCCACCGCCGTCCCCGACTCGGCGCACGCCGCGAAGACCCGCTCCGCGTCGAACTCCGACTCCGGCCGCTTCCCGCCCACCAGCCGGCCCGTACAGTGCCCCAGCACGTCCACCAGGGGATTGCGTACGGCCTTCACCATCCGCCGCGTCATCGCCGGAGCGTCCATCCGCAGCTTGGAGTGGACCGAGGCGACCACCAGATCGAGCCGGTCGAGCAGCTCGTCCTCCTGGTCCAGCGAGCCGTCCAGCAGGATGTCGCACTCGATGCCGGTGAGCATCCGGAACGGCGCCCACCGCTCGTTGAGCTCCGCCACCACGTCCAGCTGCTCCCGCAGCCGCTCCGCCGACAGGCCGCGGGCCACCGTCAGCCGGGGCGAATGGTCGGTCAGCACCACCCACTCGTGGCCCAGCTCCGCCGCGGCCCACCCCATGGCGTCGATCGGGCTGCCGCCGTCCGACCAGTCGGAGTGCGTGTGGCAGTCGCCCCGCAGCGCCGCCCGCAGCGCCACGCCCCGCTCCGGCGCGTCGCCCTCCGCGCCCTCGGCCTCGCTCTCCAGCCGCTTCAGATACGCCGGTACGTCCCCGGCGAGCGCCTCCCGCACGACCTGCGCCGTCTTGGGCCCGACGCCCTTCAGCTGCTCCAGGGTCCCGGCCGCCGCCCGCCGCGCCGCCTCGCCCTCACCGAGCGCGGACAGCGCCGCCGACGCCGTACGGAACGCCTTGACCCGGTACGTCGGTGCCTGTGAGCGCTCCAGCAGGAAGGCGATCCGGTCCAGCGCCTCGACGGGGTCCATCACGGGCCTCCTCGCCTGTCCGGGCCCATCCGGGCCTCTCCGGGCCGCGACGACGGGCCGATCTCGCACCACACCGCCTTGCCCTCGCCGCGCGGCTCCACCCCCCAGCGCAGCGCCAGCGCGTCCAGCAGCAGCAGCCCCCGACCCGACGTGGCCGCCTCTCCCGGCGTACGGCGCCGGGGCCACGCGCTGGAACGGTCCTGCACCGTCAGCCGCACCCGCCGCACCGGTTCCGGCAGCACCTCCAGGGTCAGCACCGCGCCGCCCTCCGTGTGCAGCAGCACATTGCCGAGCAGCTCCCCGGTCACCAGCTCGGCGTCGTCGGCGAAGCCGCGCATGTCCCAGTCCCGCAGCGCCCGCCGCACCACCGCCCGTGCCTCCGACAGCCCTTGCGGGTCCGCCTGGTGGATGTACTGGTGGATGCGCGGCGCCCGTGGCGTACCCGGGTCCGGGCTGCGCCGCAGCACCAGCAGCGCCACGTCGTCGCCCGCCCCCCAGCGCTCCCAGAACCGCTGCGAGAGATGGTCCGCCAGCGCCTCCGCGCCCGGCGGCCCGCTGCTCACCGCCGCCTCCAGCGCGGCCATCCCCTCCCCGATGTCCACCCCGGGCTGCTCGACCAGCCCGTCGGTGCACATCACCAGCGTCTCGCCGGGCACCAGGTCCAGCCGCGTCTCGGGGAACTCCTCGTCCCCGAAGACCGACGCCACCCCCAGCGGCAGGCCGCCCGGCAGCTTCGGCTGCCCCACGCGCCCGTCCGTGTGCCGGATCAGCAGCCCCAGGTGGCCCGCCCGCACCGCCCGTACCGTGCCGGAGTCCAGGTCCACCTGCGCGTACGTACAGGTCGCGAACCGCTCCGTGTCGAGTTCGGCGAGGAACCGGGACGCCCGGGCCAGCACCGTGGAGGGGGCGTGGCCCTCACCGGCGTACGCCCGCAGGGCGATCCGCAGCTGGCCCATGATCGCGGCGGCGTGCGTGTCGTGGCCCTGGACGTCGCCGACCACGATCCCCACCCGCCCCCGGGGCAGCGGGATCACGTCGTACCAGTCGCCGCCGACCTGCCGGCCGCTCCACGCCGAGTGGTACCGCACGGCGATCTCGCCGCCCTCGACGGCCGGGATGCGGCGGGGCAGCATCGTGGCCTGGAGACCGGTGGCGAGCTCCCGCTCCTCGTCGAAGAGGATCGCCCGCTGGAGCGACTGGGCCACGATGGCGGCCAGGCCCAGCGAGAGGTTCCGCTCGTCGGCGCTGAAGGCGGTGCGCCCCCGGTAGAACAGCGCCATCCCGCCGAGCGTGCGCGCCTGGGCGACCAGCGGCAGGTAGGCGGCCGCCCGGAACCGCAGCCGCCCGGCGAACGGGGCGAGCACCGGATAGTCCTTGATCAGCTCCTGGAACGAGCTGCTGAACAGCGGGCGCCCGCTCAGCACCGTCTCCGCCAGCGGCATCCCCGGTTCCAGTCGTCGCACCCGCAAATGCTCCAGGACGTCCAGGGACTCACCACTGAGCGCGATGATGTTCAGCGAGCCGTTCTCCACCAGACCCAGCGCGAACCCGTCCGCGCCCAGCCGGGCGAGGCCCCCGGGGCCGGTCAGCGCGGCCGTGACGTCGTCCACCGTCACCGCCCGGGACAGCGCCTGCGTGGTGCGCTCGACCATGTTCGTCTGCCGCTGCCTGCGCTTCTCCAGCTCCAGCACGAACGCCGAGTGGGTGATCTCGGACGTGGCGTCCCGGACGATCCCGACGATCCGGTGCGCCCGGCCGTCCCGGTCGCGCAGGATGCGGGCCTGGACGTGCGTCCACTGCACCGACCCGTCGTCGAGCGGGATCTGGAACCGCGCGGCGTACGAGGACCGGCCGCTGACCAGCGCCTCCTTGATCACGGCGTCCAGGCGGGCGCGCTCCTCCGGTTCCAGCCGGTGCACCAGGGAGGCGGGCCGGGAGTCGAACGTGCCGGGCGCCAGGCCGAACACCAGCAGTCCCGCCTCGTCGATGTCGATCGTGCCCGCGTCGAGATCCCAGTCGAAGCTGCCCGTGCGGTTCATGGCGAGCCGCTCGGTGGGCCCGATCTCGCCGCTGTGTGCCCGGTTGTCCGTCATCCCCCTCATTGTCGAGCCGGTCAGGTGGGAACGCCAAGGCGTCGGTCCGGCCGGGTGGGCCAGGCCCGGCGCCGTCCCGGTGGGTTGACGCCTCAACCGCCCCTGCCTATCTTCCTGTTCGAAGTCCTGGTCAATGTCCGATATCTCGAACAACTGAAGAAATCCAGGAGCACACACATGGCACCCATACGGCCGAGGCTCGTCCTCGCGCTGGCGGCCCTCATGGTGGGCACGGTGATGGCCGCCCCCACCAGAGCCGATGCACCGCCCCCGGCCGACTACTCGCTCACCGTGTCCCCCGACCGGGCCGGCCCGGCGATCGATCCGACCATGTACGGCGTCTTCTTCGAGGACATCAACAACGCCGCCGACGGCGGCCTGTACGCCGAACTCGTACAGAACCGCTCCTTCGAGTTCGGCCCCGCCGACAACCGGGCCTACACCCCGCTCACCGGCTGGCAGCAGACCGCGACCGGCGGCGCCACCGGCACCGTCCAGGTGGTGAACGACGCCGAGCGCCTGAACGACCGCAACCGCAACCACCTGCGCCTCGGCCTCGCCGGAACCGGCGGCTCCGGCGCCCGCTTCGGCGTCGTCAACAGCGGCTACGGCGCCGGGATGGCGCTCAAGGAGGGCGCGCGCTACGACTTCTCCGTCTGGGCGCGTACGGACAGCGGCGCGGGCGCACGCCTCACCGCCGAACTGCGCTCCTCCGACGGCACCGTCCTGTCGTCGCCGCTCGGCATCACCGTGCGCGGCGACCGGTGGACCAAGTACACCGGCACGCTGACCCCCAAGGTGTCGGCCACCGGCGGCCGCCTCGCCGTCACCGCCGCCGGCAGCGGCACCGGCCCCAGCACCGTACGCCTCGACATGGTCTCGCTCTTCCCCCGCGACACCTACAAGGGCCGGGCGAACGGGCTGCGCAAGGACCTCGCCGGGAAGATCGCCGCCCTGAAGCCCGGCTTCGTCCGCTTCCCCGGCGGCTGCCTGGTCAACACCGGCAGCCACCGGGCGTACGAGGCCCCGGACTGGGAACGCCGCCGCTCCTACCAGTGGAAGGACACCATCGGCCCGGTCGAGCAGCGGGCCGTCAACGCCAACTTCTGGGGCTACCACCAGAGTTACGGGCTCGGCTACTACGAGTACTTCCAGTTCGCCGAGGACATCGGCGCGATGCCGCTGCCCGTCGTCCCCGCCCTCGTCACCGGCTGCGGCGAGAACAAGGCCACCGACGACCCGGCGCTGCTGAAGCGGCACATCCAGGACACCCTCGACCTGATCGAGTTCGCCAACGGCCCCGTCACCACCGAGTGGGGCCGCAAGCGGGCCGCCATGGGCCACCCCAGGCCCTTCGGCCTGACCCACCTGGGTGTCGGCAACGAGGAGAACCTGCCCGACCAGTTCTTCGCCCGCTTCACCGCGTTCCGCGAGGCCATCGAGGCGAAGCACCCGGACATCACCGTCATCTCCAACTCCGGCCCCGACGACGCCGGAGGCGTCTTCGACCGCGCCTGGCAGCTGAACCGTGAGGCCGGCGTCGACATGGTCGACGAGCACTACTACAACAGCCCGCAGTGGTTCCTGGAGAACAACGACCGCTACGACGCCTACGACCGCCAGGGCCCCAAGGTCTTCCTCGGCGAGTACGCCTCCCGCGACAACCGGTTCTTCAACGCCCTGTCCGAAGCCGCCTACATGACCGGCCTGGAACGCAACGCCGACGTCGTCAAGCTCGCCTCCTACGCCCCGCTGCTCGCCGACGTGGACAACACGCAGTGGCGCCCCGACATGATCTGGTTCGACAACCACCGCTCCTGGGGCTCCACCAGCTACGAGGTGCAGAAGCTGTTCATGAACAACACCGGCGACCGGGTGGTCCCCAGCCGGGCCACCACCACCCCGGCCGTCTCCGGCCCGATCACCGGCGCGGTCGGCCTGTCCACGTGGGCGACGAGCGCCGCGTACGACGACGTGGAGGTCACCGCCGCCGACGGCACCACGCTCCTGAAGGACGACTTCTCGGCCGGTGACGCCCGCTGGACGCGGGCCGCCGGGCGCGGCGACTGGGCGGTCGTCGACGGCGCGTTCGTCCAGTCCGACACGGCCGCCGAGAACACCCTGGTGACGGCGGGCGACAGCGGCTGGCACGACTACGACCTGCGGCTCAAGGCCACCAAGAAGGCCGGCAAGGAGGGCTTCCTGATCGCCTTCGGGGTGCGCGACACCGGCAACCACTACTGGTGGAACCTGGGTGGCTGGAACAACACCCGCTCCGCCGTCGAGAAGTCCGTCGACGGCGGCAAGGAGACGCTGGCCGACAACGGCACCACGATCGAGACCGGCCGGACGTACGACCTCCACGTCAAGGTGCGCGGCCGCCAGGTCACGCTCCACCTCGACGGCAAGGTGTGGGGGAGCTTCACCGACGACAAGGCCGCCGAACCGTTCCGGCAGGTGGTGACCCGGGACAAGGGCGACCTCGTCGTCAAGGTCGTCAACGCCCAGGCCGTGCCCGCCCGGACGCGGATCGACCTCGGTACGGCGAAGGTCGCCCCGGCCGCCCGGCTCACGACCCTCCAGGGGGCGCCGGACGCCGTGAACACCGCGGACGCCCGGCCGGTCCGGCCGCAGGAGTCGACTCTGCGGGGGATCGGAAAGGAGTTCACGTACACCTTCCCGGCGCATTCGGTCACCTTCATGCGCGTCAAGACCGGGTAGGGGCTCAGAGCCGCACGTTTCACTACTCTGGCCGGGGAGGGCGCGCCTGCCCTCCCCGGCCCTTCCACATGCGCGTCGAAGCGCTTCGACGCATTCCCTGGACAGGTCATCGTGGCGGCTCTAATCTCGGGTGAACCCGTCGAAGCGCTTCGACTCCCTGCCGCCCCATCCGACCTGGAGAGCTGAATGGTCACCCTTGCCGACGTCGCTCAGCATGCCGGAGTCTCCGCCAGCACGGTGAGCTACGTCCTCAGCGGCAAGCGGTCCATCTCCGCCTCCACCCGCGAACGCGTCCAGCGCAGCATCGAACAGCTCGGCTACCACCCCAACGCCGGCGCCCGCGCCCTCGCCAGCAGCCGGTCCAACATCATCGCCCTGATGATCCCGCTCCGCACCGACATGTACGTACCGGTGATGATGGAGATCGCCATCGCCGTCGCCACCACCGCCCGCGCCCACGGCTACGACGTCCTGCTGCTGACCGGCGAGGAGGGCCCCGCCGCCGTACGCCGCATCGAGGGCAGCGCGCTCGCCGACGCGATGATCCTGATGGACGTGGAGCTGGACGACGACCGGCTCCCGCTGCTGCGCGAGGCCGCCCGGCCCGGCGTCCTCATCGGCCTGCCCGCCGACACCACCGGACTGAGCTGCGTCGACCTGGACTTCGAGGCCGCCGGCGCCCTGTGCGCCGAACACCTCGCCTCCCTCGGCCACCGCGAGATCGCCGTCATCGGCGAGGCCCCCGCCGTCTACGAACGCCACACCGGCTTCGCCGAACGCACCCTCGCCGGCCTCCGCGACCACAGCCACGACCTGGGCCTCCGCCTCCTGCACCGCCCCTGCGAGGGCAGCTACGCGGCCGTCGCCGCCACCCTCGCCCGCGTCCACGACGAACGCCCGGGCACCACCGCCTTCGTCGTCCAGAACGAGGCCGCCACCGATCCGCTCCTCGCCCTGCTCCGCCAGCAGCGCCGCGCCGTCCCCGAGGACGTGTCGGTGATGGCCATCTGCCCCGACCAGGTCGCCGCGCACGCCTCCGTACCGCTCACCTCGGTCGCCGTACCCGCCCAGAAGATGGGGCAGTACGCCGTCCAGCAGGTCGTCGCCAAGCTGGAGGGGCGCGGCACCGACGAAGTCGTCCTGCTCGCACCGGAGCTGACCGTCCGCGACAGCACGGGCCCCCTCAGCGCACGCTGAACCGCAGGACGCGCTCCTCGCCGGCCACCAGGGTGAGCGACTCCGCGCCGTCAGGCCTCCTCAGATCGATCCGCACCGTACGGGACGGCCGGATCGTCGCCGTGCACGTCCCCTCGCCCCACACCAGGTCCACCTCGGCGCCGAAGCCGGTGCGGATACCGCGCAGCTCGCCCGCCGGATGGGCGGCGGGCAGCGCGGGCAGCAGGACGAGGCGGTCCGGCGTGGACTGGACGAGCATCTCGACCAGCAGCGCGGGCAGGGCGTGCGCGGCGTCGGCGTTGTAGACGTCCCGCCCCGGATAGTGCGCGCTCATCAGCGAGACGTGGAAGAAGTCGCCGCCCAGGACCCGGCCGAGAGCGGCCGCCGCCCGCTCCCCGTCCCGCAGCCGCGCGGCAACCAGCGCGTGGTGGAGGTGACCGTGGGCGGAGTCGTTCTCGGCGCCGCGCAGCTGAAGCGCCCGGTGCGCGGCGCGGGCGAGCCCGGGGGTGTCGTACGGGTTGATCTCGCCGAGCGGCCACACCGGGTACAGGTGGCTGAGGTGGCGGTGGACGTAACGGTCGCCCAGCCCCGGCCACGCCCACTCGGCGAGCGCGCCGTCCTCGTTGATCCGGTAGCCGGGCAGCCGGCCGGCGAGGGCGCGCAGCCGTGACGCGTGCGCCGGGTGGTGGTCCGCCGCCGTGGTGAGGGCGTGGCGGGCGGCCGCGATGTCCATCGTCGCGTTGAGCGCGCCCCAGCTTCCGCCCACGGGCCGGTTCTCCGGGGAGTACGAGGGCACGATCACGATCCGCCCGTCGGGGGCGGTGCGGGTGAGGAAGTCCTCGTAGAACAGGGCCACTTCGGCGAGGGCGTCCGTCAGGCGGGCATCGGCGACGCCGGTCGTCCCGGCGGCCTCCAGCAGCGGGTGCAGCAGCCAGTCCGCGCCCGCCGTCCACAGGTGCAGCGGGTAGGCGCGCTGGAAGTGGTACGTGTGCCCCGACACGCCGTCCGTGTGGGACGGCGCCACCACGCCCCGGGCGCCGAAGATCGCCCGGGCGTTGTCCCGCCAGTCCGCCAACTGCCCGTACACCAGGGCCGCGTGGGCCTCGGTGACCTCCGGGAGGGCGGCGGCCGCCGCCGACGCCACCTGGAGGTTGAGGTTGGCGTTCGTGGTGAACGCCCCGGACCACGCGGTGTTCCAGTCGCCGGTCCACAGGCCCACCAGGCGGGGCGGCAGCATGCCGCTCGCCGACAGCAGGTGGTAGCGGCCCGCTGCGAAGAGCCGCTCCACCAGGGCGGGGCTCGTGGCCTTCAGGAGCAGCTCGCCGCCGGGCAGCGCGCGGTCGGCCGGGCTGCCGCCCAGATCCAGCGCGACCCGCTCGTACGCGGTGCGGTGCAGCCGCTCGTGCCGGGCGAGCAGCCGCGCGTACGCGTCCAGGGGCGCCTCCGCTCCGGCCGTCAGGGCGCGCAGGGACGCCATCTCGGCCGGGACGTCCAGGTCACCGGTGTGGCGGCGCACCCGCGTCAGCAGCAACAGGCCCGTCGCCCCCGCCACCTGGACGCCGCCCGGGCCGACCGAGGCGCGGCCACCCGCGACGACCGCCAGGGTCACGCCCGTGTACGACACGTCGCTGCCGGGGTAGCGGGCCCGCAGGGTGAGCAGCGCGCCGCCGTCCGGGGACAGGACGGTGCCCCGGCCCACCGCCAGGGCGCCCGGGGCACCCGGCAGCCGGGGGTCGAGGGTGACCGTGGCGGTGACGGGCCCGCCGCCCACGTACTGGACGATCACGTCGTCGGCGCGGGAGACGAACACCTCGCTGGCGCGGCCGGCGCGGACGGAACGCACCACACCGGTCGCGAAGTCGACCGAGCGGCGGCAGCCGCCCGTATCCGGGGCGTCCCGCCGCACCCGTACCTGGAACGCCGGATGGAAGGCGCCCACCCAGCGCAGCTCACGCCCGTCCGTGAACCGTTCGGCGGCCTCCGTGTCACCCGCCAGCAACCGGTCCTGGAGCCCCGGCAGTTCGGCGGCGAGCCGTGGCGGGGCGGTGTTCTCCACCGGCCGCACCAGCGCGTGGTGGTTGACGACCACCCGATCGTCGTCCGGATCGCCGAACACCATGGCGCCGTGCCGGCCGTTGCCGCTCAGGAACGCGTCCTCCCAGCGGCCCGCGGGCCGGGGCTCCCACGTGCCGTGCACCGGGCCCCTCACCGACCGGTCTCCCGCAGCACCGCCACCCCGTACCGCTCCAGAGAGACCGCCCCGCGGACCTCCGCGCCGGTCAGCACCTCGCGGTACACACCCGGCACGCCCACCCTCACCGGCTCCCGCCCATGGTTCAGGACGAACAGCAGCGCGCCGCGCCGCACCGCCTCCACGCCCGCCGGCAGCCCGTCCAGGACCGGCCGTACGCCCGCCTCCCCGGCCACCCGGGCGAGCAGGTCGCGCAACGCAGACGGCACCGGCAGCGTCGACACGTACCAGGCACGGCCGTGGCGCAGCACCGCCGGGAGCCCGTCGAGCTCCCCGCCCCGGTACGCGGCGACCACCTCCCCGCCGTCCGCCGCCAGCTCCTCCGACCACAGGGTGCCGTCGAAGCCGTCGCACCCGACGGTCTCACCCGCCTCCAGCGGCCACCACTCGTGCACCGTGCCGATGCCGAACAGCGCCCGCAGCCGCGCGTCCATGCCGCCCTCACGCACCCGGTCGTCGCCGTCGGCGACCCCCGTCAGGAAGCCGGACACCAGGGTGCCGCCGCCGCGTACGTACGCCACCAGGTTGCCGATCACCCGGTCGGTGAGCAGGTACAGGTGCGGGACGACGACCATCCGGTAACCGGTCAGATCGTGCTCGGGGTGGGCGAAGCCGGTGGCGAGGTGCGCCTCCCACAGGGCGCGGTGCCAGGCGCGTACGACCTCCTCGTAGGCCACCTCGGTGGACAGCCGGCCGTCCTGCTGACCGGCCCACCAGGAGTCCCAGTCGTGCAGCACCGCGACACCGGCCGTGGTACGCGTGCCCGCCACCTCGGGGGCGAGCGCGGCGAGCTCGGCACCGATCCGCTTGACCTCCTGGAACGTACGGCTCCGCTCACCCGCGTGGGACACCATCCCCGAGTGGAACTTCTCGGCGCCCTGGCGGGACTGGCGCCACTGGAAGTAGCAGATGGCGTCCGCGCCGTGGGCGACGGACTGCAGGGACAGCAGCCGGTTCAGGCCGCGCGGTCTGGGGTGGTTCACCCCCCGCCAGTTGACCGGGCCGGCCGCCTGCTCCATCACCATCCACGGGCCGCCGCCCGCCTGCGACCGCGTCATGTCGCCGATCATCGCGTTGTACTGGCCGCCCAGCGGGTCCTTCGGATCGGGGTAGACGTCGACCGACACCACGTCCTCCCGTCCCGCCCACGCCCACGCGTCCTGCCCCGGCCACAGCGGCATGAAGTTCGTCGTCACCGGGATGTGCGGGGTGTGCCCGGCGACGATGTCGCGCTCCGCGACGTAACACTCCATCAGCGCGTCGGACGTGAACCGCTTGAAGTCCAGTGTGTGGGCGGGGTTGCGCAGGTACTGGGCGCGGCGCGGCGGGATGATCTCGTCCCAGGTGTCGTAGCGCTGGCTCCAGAAGGCCGTGCCCCACGCCTCGTTGAGGGCGTCGAGGGTGCCGTGGCGGGCGTGCAGCCAGCGCCGGAAGTGGCGGGCGGTCTCGTCGCACCAGCAGTGCGTGCAGTACTCGTTGTTGATGTGCCACATGGTGAGGGCCGGGTGCGCCCCGTACCGCCGCGCCAGGTCCTCGGTGATGGCGGCGGCGTACGAGCGGTAGGTGGGGGAGCTGGGGCAGAAGTGCTGGCGCGAGCCCCACCACACGGTCTGCCCGTTCTCGTCGCGCGGCAGCGTCTCGGGGTGGCGCGCGCCCATCCAGGGCGGGGGAGAGGCGGTCGGGGTGGCGAGGACGACCCCGATGCCGTGCGCGTGCAGGAGGTCCATCAGCCGGTCGAGCCAGCCGAAGTCGCGGGCACCGGGGCGGGGTTCGAGCCGGGACCAGGAGAAGACGCCGAGCGTGATGGAGTTGACGCCGGCGTCCTTCATCAGCCGGACGTCGTCCTGCCAGGTCTCCTCCGGCCACTGCTCGGGGTTGTAGTCGCCGCCGAACAGCAGGCGGCCGCGGGTGGTGTCGTCGAGCGAGGGCATCGGGCGGGGTCTCCAAACGGGTTCGGCGGGGCCGGGCCGGGGGCTCAGCCCTTGACGGCGCCGGTGAGCATGCCCTTCCTGAAGTGCTTCTGGACGAAGGGCGACGCGATCGCGACCGGCACCAGGGCCAGCACCATGACCGCCATCTGCACGGACAACGGCGACAGCTGATTGGTCCTGATCATCTGGCCGAGCCCGGTCGGGGGTTCCTGCTTCTGCACGATCTGGATCATGACGTTCTGCAGCGGCATCATGTCCTGGTCGGTGAGGTAGATGGAGGCGTTGAACCACGCGCTCCAGTACCCGACCGCGTAGAACAGCGAGATCACGGCCAGCACCGCCCGGGACAGCGGCATGACGATCCGCCACAGGATCCGCACGTCGCCCGCCCCGTCGATCCGGGCGCTGTCGATCAGCTCCGGCGAGATGTTCATGAAGAACGCCCGCAGCACCAGAATGTTGAAGACACTCACCGCACTCGGCAGGATCAGCGCCAGATACGTGTCGGTCAGGCCCAGCGCCTGCACCAGCAGATACGTCGGGATCAGTCCCGCGCCGAAGAACATCGTCGCCAGCAGGGTCATCAGCACCCAGCGGTGTCCGAGCGAGCCGGGGCGCGACAGCCCGTACGCGCACAGCACCGACACCGTCATGCTGAACAGGGTGCCCACGGCGGTGACACCGAGGCTGACCAGCGCCGCCCGCTGCACCTGGCCCCCGCCCAGCAGCTCCTGATAGGCGACGAACGTGATGTCCCGCGGGATCACGACCAGGCCCCCGGCCCGGCTGATGGTCTGCGGCGTGGACAGGCTGGTGACGATCACGATCCACAGCGGGAAGAGGACCGCGAGGCACGCGCCGGCCAGCACGATGCCCTTGCCCGCGAGGCCCGTCCTGCTCGGCGGCTCCTCCCACACCGGCCGGGGCGGCGCGGCCCACCGGCTCACGGCACTCACTTCCTGTACACCCCCTGCTCGCCCATGAGATGGGCGACCTTGTTGGCCGCCAGGACCAGCCCCAGCCCGACGACACCCTTGATGAGGCCCGCGGCCGCGGCGTAACTGAAGTCCTGGTTGCGGATGCCGTTCCACCACACGTACGTGTCGAGCACCTCGGCGGCGTCCGGGCCCACCGCCTCGCGCTGGAGCAGCAGTTGCTCGAAGCCCACGGTCAGCGCGTCACCGACCCGCAGCACCAGCAGCAGGGCGATCACCGGGCGCAGCGCGGGCAGTGTCACATGCCACATGCGCCGCCAGCGCCCGGCCCCGTCCATCGCGGCCGCCTCGTACAGGTCGTTGCTGACGGACGACAGCGCGGCCAGGAAGACGATGATGCCCCAGCCCGCGTCCTTCCAGACGCCCTCCGCCGTCACCAGGAGCTTGAAGATTCCCGGGTCGGTCATCAGGTCGAAGCCCTCGATGCCGTGCTGCCGCAGCGTCTGGGCGATGATGCCCGCGCCGCCGAAGATCTGCTGGAAGACGGTGATGACCAGCACCCAGGAGAAGAAGTGCGGCAGATACAGGATCGCCTGGGCGACCGCGCGCACCCGGGGGCGGACGATGCTGTTGATCAGCAGTGCCAGCAGGACGGGGACCGGGAAGAACAGCACCAGCTGGAGGAAGAACAGCACCAGGGTGTTCTCGACCGCCCGCCAGAACGCCGAGTCGGCGAAGATCCGCTCGAACTGGGCGAACCCGGTCCACGGGCTCTCCAGCATGGCGATGAAGCCGTTCTCGCTGAGATACGGGTCGTAGTCCTGGAACGCCACGACATTGCCGAGGATCGGTACGTAGGTGAAGACCAGGACCAGCAGCAGCGCGGGCACGGTCATCAGCAGGAGCGTGCGGTCCCGCCGCCACCTGAGGCGCCGGCTGGGCTTCCCGGCGGTTCTCCCGCCGCCGCGGCCGTCCGGGCCGGGCGGGTTCGCGGCGTGGAGCGCGGGGGCCGCCGGGCGGGGCGGCACGCCGTCACCGGACGCGCCCCGCGCACCGGGTGCGTCCGCGGCGTCTTCCCGGGCCGGGCCGGGCGCGCCCGGCACCGTGCTGTGCTGCGACACGGTTTCCCTCCTCGCGTCTGTCTCGCGCGCGGCCGGTCAGTTCGCAGCGGCCGAGCCGGTCGCCGAGCCGGTCTCGTCGAGCAGCTTCCGGTACCAGTCGCGCAGCTGGTCGCCGCCCTTGTCACGCCACTCCGACACGGCCTGCTGGACGTCGCCGATCTTCTTGCGGCCGCGCACGACGTCGTCCTCCAACTGCTCGAAGTCGTCCGCGAGGTTGGCCCAGCGGGCCGGCTCGGTGATGGTCAGCCCGTAGAAGGAGGTCTTCCTGGTGAAGGCGCCCATCCGCTGCTGCCACCCGACCTGGAGCCGGGTGATGTCGGGCCGGTCGGGGTGGGCGATGTACGCGGCCGGGTCGCCCAGGTAGTCGAAGGCGCCCACGACCTGGAGGTTGCCGGTGTCGTTCTTGACCGGCAGGCCCTTCTCCAGCGTGTAGTGGGTGCCTTCGACGCCGTAGTCCGTGAGCATGCGCTCCTTGGTGCCGTACGGCGCGGCGCAGAAGTTCGCGATGGCGAGGACGTCCTTGACGACGGCCTCGGAGGCCTTGGTGCTGACGAAGGTCCAGATGTTCGCCGGCTGGGTGGCGTAGAGGACCGGGTCGGAGCCGTCGTGTCCGGTGATGTCGAAGGCGCCCATCCGGAAGCCGGGGTTGCGCGCGGCCTGTTCGGCGCTCTTGCTGTACCAGTGGGAGAGGTCCTGGTTGTAGACGAGGACCTGGCCGGCGGTGAAGCGGTTGCCCGGGTCCCCCTGTGTGGAGCCCGCCCTGGCGTCCGGGTGGACGACACCCGCCGCGAAGAGCTTGCGCGTCCACTCCAGGGCCTCGAGGTACTCCTCGGTCTCCACGCGGTTGACCAGCTTGCCGTCGACCAGGTTCCACCACAGCGCCTTGTCGCCGCCGGGCAGGACGCCGAACATGCTGAAGGCGGTCCACTTCATGTCGTCGCAGGCCCACACCTTCGCCCGCGCGTCGGTGGCCTCCTTCGCCCAGGCGAGGAACGCGTCCGCGCTCTTCGGCACCGGGTAGCCCTCCTTCTCGAAGACGTCCTGCCGGTAGAAGGGCGCGATGTTGACGACGGACGAGCCGGGCATCGGGATGCCGCGCAGCGCGCCGCCGAAGATGGAGCGCTGCCACGCGTCCGTCGGTACGGCGGCCAGGTTCGGGTAGGCCTTGACCTTGTCGCCGGAGAGGTACGGGCCGAGGTCGGCGAACTTGGCGCCGACGGCGCTCGGGATCTTGCCGGTGAGGTTCCAGGCGGGCACGACCACCACGTCGGGGATGTCGCTGGAGGCGAGCACCGCGCCCAGTTTCTCGTCGTACGTGTTGCCGTCCTGGTTCTGCCAGACGGTCCGGACGCCGATGGCCTCGTCCATGGCCCTGTAGTACGCGTTGTCGCTCTTGGGCGGGCTGCCCCACAGCGGCGCCATGATCCGGACGGTGCTTCCCCGGCCCGCCTTCCGCGTCACCGACGTCTTCAGCCGCTCCGTCGCGATCGCCGTGGTGAAACCGGCCGAGGAGCCGTTCTTCGACGGGAGGTCGGGCGCGACGACGTTCTGCGCCACGAAGGCCGGAAGGATCTTCCTTGCGTCCTTGCCGGAGGTGGTGCCGTCCTTCTTCGCACGCGGCGCGCCCCCGCAGGCCGCGAGCAGGGGCACCCCGCCGGCCACCGCGGTCGCGGCGAGGGCCGTGGAGGCGAGGAAGCTTCGCCGGCCGACGCCGGAGCCCGGGGCGGTGGTCGGTGCGGGGGAGGAGCTCGGCGTCATTGCGTCAACCCTTCATGGCGCGCCAGGACACCCGGCGGATGCCCGCCGGTCGGCTGCGGTGTCGGTGCGGGCGGGAACTGGCCCAATGGAAGCGGCAGTTCGTCGAAGCGCTTCGATATTGCTGCGAGGTTAAGTGAACCCCTGCGGCCGCACAAGGGTCGATGGCAATATTGCTGGGACCTGCCCGGGGCGCGCTGGCCCGCAACGTGCCACGGTGGCCGCCGGGTTGGTGCCGCGCCGTGTCTTGACACCCGGCCTCGGCCGACCCGAGCATCGAAGCGCTTCGAAGGAGCGCGTTCCGAACTCCGTAAGAACTCCGCAAGGGGAACCGCACGTGACCGCAGACCGGCCGCCCTTCCGCGACCCGCAGCTGCCCCTGGCCAAGCGCGTCGACGATCTGCTCGGGCGCCTCACGCCCGCCGAACGGATCGCGATGCTCCACCAGTTCGCGCCCGCCGTCGACCGCCTGGGCGTCGCCGCCTTCCGCACCGGCCAGGAAGCCCTCCACGGCGTCGCCTGGATGGGCCCCGCGACCGTCTTCCCCCAGGCCGTCGGCCTCGGCGCCACCTGGAACGACGACCTCGTGCGCCGCGTCGGCGAAGCCGTCGGCAACGAGGCGCGGGCCATGCGCGCCCGGGACGACCGCGTCGGCCTCAACGTCTGGGCCCCCACCGTCAACCTGCTGCGCAACCCCCTGTGGGGGCGCGGCGAGGAGGGCTACTCCGAGGACCCCGCCCTCACCTCCGCCATCGCCGTCGCCTACACGCGCGGCCTGCGCGGCGACCACCCCACCTACTGGCGCACCGCACCGGTCCTCAAGCACTGGCTCGCCCACAACAACGAGACCGACCGGGACACCACCTCCGCCTCCGTACGCCCCCGCGTCCTGCACGAGTACGACCTGCGCGCCTTCCGCCCCGCCGTCGAGGCGGGCGCCGTGGCCGGCGTCATGCCCGCCTACAACCTGGTCAACGGCCGCCCCAACCACCTCTCGCCCCACCTGCGCGACCACCTGCGCACCTGGACCGACCGTGAACTCCTCGTCTGCTCCGACGCCGGCGCGCCCAGCAACCTGGTCGACTCCGAGCACTACTTCGCCACCCACGAGGAAGCCACCGCCGCCGCCCTGCGCGCCGGAGTCGACAGCTTCACCGACCACGGCACCGACAGCACCACCACCGTGGCCCGGCTGCGCGGCGCCCTCGACCGGGGGCTCATCGACGAAACCGACATCGACACCGCCGTACGCCGCCAGCTCCACGTCCGCTTCTCGCTCGGCGAGTTCGACCCGGACCTCGACCCCTACGCGGCGACGACGGCCTTCGACACCGACGAGCACCGCGCCCTCGCCCAGGAGGCCGCCGAACAGGCCGTCGTGCTCCTCACCAACGACGGGACCCTGCCGCTGGACGCGGCCGCCCGGCCGCGCGTCGCCGTCGTCGGCCACCTCGCCGACGCGTGCAAGCTCGACTGGTACAGCGGCACCCTCATCCACCGCTCCACACCCCTGGACGGCCTGCGGGAACGGTTCGGCGCCGAGAACGTCACCCACGCCGAAGGCACCGACCGGGTACGGCTGCGCTGCGCCGCCGGGTACCTCCGCGTTCCTGACTCCGAGGCCCCCACCGGCACCCGCGGCGCCGAGGGCTCCCTCGACCCCGCCCTCCTCACCGGCCGCACCGACCTGCCGCCCCTCCACCCGGACGCCCACGGCACCGAACTCGCCCTCACCGACTGGGGCGACGGCGTCCTCACCCTCCGCGCGCCGGACGGCCGCCACCTCTCCGTCGCCGACGACGGCCTGGTACGCGCCTCCGCCGACCAGCCGGGCGGCTGGGTCGTCCAGGAGACGTTCCGGCTCGAACCCCATGCCGACGGTCACCTCCTGAAGCACATCGGGACGGGTGGGTACGTCTCCGTCGCCGCCGACGGCGCGAAGGTTGCCGCCCACGCCGACCAGGCCGAGGTCTTCACGGTCGTCACCACCGAGCGCGGCGCGGACGCGGTCGCCAGGGCGGCCGCCGGCGCGGACGTCGTCATCGTCGTCGCCGGCAACGACCCGCACATCAACGGCCGCGAGACCGAGGACCGCACCACGCTCGCCCTGCCCGCCGCCCAGGACCGGCTCTGGCGCGCCGCCCACGCGGCCAACCCGCGCACCGTGCTCGTCCTCGTCTCCTCCTACCCGTACGCCGTGCCCGACGCCGCCACCGAGCTGCCCGCCCTGCTGTGGACCGCGCACGGCGGGCAGGCCGCCGGCACCGCCCTCGCCCGCGTCCTCGCCGGGGACGTCTCCCCGGCCGGGCGGCTGCCCCAGACGTGGTACGCCACGGACGACGACCTGCCGGGCCTGCTGGACTACGACATCATCGGCAGCCGCCAGACCTACCTCTACTTCGACGGCACCCCCCTGTTCCCGTTCGGCCACGGCCTGTCGTACGCGTCCTACGCCTACGCCGACGCCACCGCCGAGCGCCACGACGGGACGCGGACGATCCGGGTCGCGTTCACCGTCACCAACACAGGGCCCGTCGCCGCCGACGAGGTCGCCCAGCTGTACGTACGGGCCGTCGCGCCCTCCGTGCCCCGGCCGCTGCGGGAACTCGTCGGGCACCGGCGCGTCCACCTCGCGCCCGGCGAGGCGCGGCGCCTGGAGTTCGACGTGCCCGTCCCCGCGCTCGGGTTCTGGGACGTCGCCCACGGCCGCTGGACGGTCGAGCCGGGGGCGTACACGTTCCTCGCCGGCGCCTCCAGCACCGACATCCGGCTGACCGCCACCGTCACCGTCGACGGCCCGGCCCGCGCCCCGCGTCCGGTCCTCGACCGGCCCCTCGCCGCCGCCGACTACGACGAGGAACACCTCACCGAGCTGGCCGACCGCACCAAGGTCCGCGGCGACTGCGTCACGCCGGCCGCCCCCGGCCGCGCGGGCGGCCTGCTCTTCCGCGACTGCGACTTCGCCACCGGCGCCTCGGCCGCCGCCCTGGAGGTCTCCGGCACCGGCACGGTCACCCTCACCCTCGGCGACGGCACCGCGCTCGCCTCCGTGGACGTGGCGGCGCCCGGCGGCCCGTACGACTACACCACCCTCACCACACCCGTCGACGTACGGGGCGTGCGGGACGTACGCGTCGGGCTGACCGGCACCGTACGGCTGGCGTCCCTCACCTTCACCCGCTGAGGGCACCCGGCCCGAACTGCGCCCGCCGCCGGGGCGGGGCACGCTTGAACCGTGAAGAATCCCGGGGAGACGGGCTCGGGCCTGCGGTCGCTGGGCGCCGCCCTGTCCGACGTCATGCGGCGGACGGGTGCCACCATCGGCATGGTGTACCTGCGGCCGCCGGGGGACAGCGCGCTGCGGCTGGCGGTGCTGAGCGGCGTCTCCCTGGAGTTCGCCGCGCCCTGGATGCGGGTGGCGCCGCGTGACCCCGTCCCGGTGGCGGACGCCGTGGCCGAGCGGCGCCTGGTGTGGATCGGGGACCGGGAGGAGATGGCCCGCCGCTACCCCCGGCCGGGCCTCGTCCTGCCGTACCCGTTCTCCCTGGCCGCCGCGCCGATCGCCGACGGCCCGGCCGCCGGGGGCGGCCTGGTGCTGCTGTGGCCCGGAGGCCACGCGCCGCAGCTCTCGGCACCCGAGGAGGACGCCGTCCGGGCCGGTTGCGACCGGATGGCGCTGGTGCTGGCGCGGGCCGTCGACCGGGGCAGCCCCGTCCTGCCGGGGGCGCAGCCGTGGATCGTCCGGCCCTCCCGGCGCACCCCCGGGCCCGTCGAGGCCACGGCGGCGGTGTAGTTCATCGACCGCCTGCCCGGGGGAAGCTGCGCGCTGGACCTGAACGGCCGCATCACGTTCATCACCGCGGACGCCGCCGACCTGCTGGGAGCGGAGGCCGAGGACCTGACCGGCGCCCTGCCGTGGGAGGCCCTGCCGTGGATGGACGACCCCGCCGTCGAGGACCGGTACCGGGCCGCGGTCATCAGCCGCCGGACCACGTCGTTCACCGTCCTCCGGCCGCCCGACAACTGGCTGCGCTTCGAACTGCACCCGGACGCCACCGGCGTCAGCGTCCGCATCACCCCGGCCGCCGCTGCCGCCGACCGGGGCGACGAGGCCACCATCGCCGCCCCGGAACACACGGCGCACTCGCCGCTGCCGAGCCGGGCCACCGCCCTGTACCACCTGATGCACCTGGCCGCCACGCTCACCGAGGCCGTCGGTGTACAGGACGTGGTGAACCAGGCCGCCGACCAGATCACGCCCGCCCTCGGCGCCCACGCCCTCGCCCTGCTCACCACGGAGGACGGCCGGCTGCGGGTCGTCGGCCACCGCGGGTACACCACCGACGCCATGGCCCGGTTCGACTCCGCGCCCGTGACCTCGGACACCCCGGCCGTACGCGTCCTGACCAGCGCAGCCCCGCTCTTCTTCGGCAGCCGCGAGGAACTCGAACGCGACTACCCGTCCGCCTTCGTGCTCGACAGCGAGGGCGCCGCCTGGGCCTTGCTCCCACTGATCGCCTCCGGTCGCCCGGTCGGCTCGCTGATCATCGCCTACGACCGGCCCCGGCCGTTCCACCCCGGAGAGCGCGCCATCCTCACCTCCCTGGCCGGGCTGATCGCCCAGGCCCTGGACCGGGCCCGGCTCTACGACAGCAAGCACGAGCTCGCCCACCGCCTCCAGGCAGGCCTCCTCCCGCACACCCTGCCCCACATCCCCGGCCTGGAGGTCGCCTGCCGCTACCTCCCCGCCGGCCACGGCACGGGCATCGGCGGCGACTTCTACGACCTGATCAGGCTCAGCGGCACGACCGCCGCCGCGACCATCGGCGACGTCCAGGGCCACAACGTCGAGGCGGCCGCCCTCATGGGCCAGGTACGAGCCGCCGTCCACGCGAGCGCCGGCGCGCCGCCCGGCGAGGTCCTCGCCCGCACCAACCGCCTGCTCACCGACCTCGACCCGGGCCTGTTCACCAGCTGCCTGTACGCGCACATCGACCTCAGGCACCACCGGGCGCTGCTCGCCACCGCCGGGCACCCTCCTCCCCTCGTACGCCACCCCGACGGGCACACCGAGGTGCTCGACCTGCCTCCCGGCCTCCTCCTCGGCATCGACCCGGCCGCCGACTACCCCACGGCCGGGGTCACCCTGCCCATCGGCACCGTGCTGGCCCTCTACACCGACGGCCTCGTCGAGGCACCCGGCGTCGACATCGACGACGCGACCGCCGAACTGGCCGGGAAACTCGCCGAGGGCGAGGCGCTGAGCATGGACGACCTCGCCGACACGCTCATCGGCCACGCCCACGGCCCGGCGCCCCGCGACGACGACATCGCCCTGCTCCTCCTCCGTACGACCGCGCCGTCATGAGCCCCGTGGCTCAGCGTGCCGAGAAGCCGTGCACCGTCGTCGACCGGTAGGTCTCCCCCGGCCGCAGCACCGTCGACGGGAACGTGGCCTGGTTGGGCGAGTCGGGGAAGGCTTGCGTCTCCAGGCACAGCCCGTCGCCCTGCCGGTACGTACGCCCCGACGGCCCGGCCAGCGTGCCGTCCAGGAAGTTCCCCGAGTAGAACTGCACGCCCGGCTCCGTCGTCGCGATCGTCATCGTGCGCCCCGATCCGGGGTCGCGCAGCGTCGCGAAGGGCTCCGGCCGGTCCGTGACGCCCTTGTCCAGCACCCAGTTGTGGTCGTACCCCTTGGCCAGGACCAGCTGCGGGTGCGTCGTACGGATGTCCTCGCCGATGGTCTTGCCGTGCCGGAAGTCGAACGGCGTGCCCGCGACCCTCGCCCGCTCACCGGTGGGGATCAGGGTCGCGTCGGTCGGCGTGTAGCGGGACGCGGCGAGCCGCAGCTCGTGGCCGAGGATGTCGCCGCCGCCTTCGCCCGCGAGGTTGTAGTACGTGTGGTTCGTCAGGTTCACCACCGTCGCCCGGTCGGTGGTCGCCGTGTAGTCGACGCGCCAGTCCCCGCGCGCGGTGAGGGTGTACGTCACCGTCACCTTCAGGGTGCCCGGGTAGCCCATCTCGCCGTCCGCGCTCACATACCGCAGCACCAGCCCCACACCCGTGGCGTCCGTGAACGGCTCCACGTCCCACACGCGCTTGTCGAACCCCTCAGCGCCGCCGTGCAGACTGTTGGGCCCGTCGTTCACGGACAGCTGGTAGGTCGTACCGTCCAGGGTGAAGCGGCCGCCGGCGATCCGGTTGCCGTACCGGCCGATCAGCGCGCCGAAGAACGGCGACGACGACACATAGGCGTCGAGGTCGTCGAAGCCCAGCGACACATTGGCGTACCGGCCGCGCCGGTCCGGTATCTCCAGGGACTGGACGATGCCGCCGTACGACAGCACCTTCAGCCGGGTCCCGCCGTTCTCCAGCGTCCAGCGGTACACCTTCGTGCCGTCGTCGAGCGTCCCGAAGAGCTCCCTCACCGGCTTCCTTCCGTTCGAGGCGTACGACGGGGAGCCCGCCGCCGCCATGAGTCCCGTGGCGGCCGCGGCCGCCAGCACCGTGCGTCTGCTCGTTTCCATCCACAACTCCTCGGGAAGAACGGTTACTTGCCGGCCTTGCGCTTGTTCCAGACGTCGAACCCGACCGCCGCCAGCAGCACCAGGCCCTTGATGACCTGCTGGTAGTCCGTGCCGATGCCGACCAGCGACATCCCGTTGTTGAGCACGCCCAGCACCAGGCCGCCGATCACGGCACCCATCACCGTGCCGACGCCGCCGCTCATCGAGGCGCCGCCGATGAACGCCGCGGCGATCGCCTCCAGTTCGAAGTTCAGGCCCGCCTGCGGGGTGCCCGCGTTCAGCCGCGCCGCGTACACACAGCCCGCCAGCGCCGCCAGCACGCCCATGTTGACGAAGACCAGGAAGGTGACCCGCTTGTCCTTGACGCCCGACAGCTTCGCCGCCGCCTTGTTGCCGCCCAGCGCGTACACATGGCGCCCGATGACCGCGTTGCGCATCACATAGCCCAGCCCGATCAGCAGCGCGCACATGATGAGCATGACCACCGGTACGCCGTGGAAGCTGGCCAGCGTCAGCGTGAACGCCACCACCGCGGCCGTGATCGCCACGCACTTCAGCGCCCAGATGCCGGCCGGCAGCACGTCCAGCTCGTACGCCACCTGCCGCCGCCGGTCGCGCCACTCGCGCAGCAGCAGGAAGACGACCGCGACGAGCCCGAGGAACAGGGTGGGGTTGTGGTACTGGGTGTAGGGGCCCATCTCGGGGATGAAGCCCTTGGCGATGTTCTGGAAGCCCTCCGGGAACGGGGCGATCGACTGGCCCTCCAGCACGATCTGCGTCAGGCCCCGGAAGAGCAGCATGCCGGCCAGCGTCACGATGAACGACGGGATGCCGACGTACGCGATGAAGAACCCCTGCCAGGCGCCCGCGACCGCGCCGATCAGCAGCGACAGCACCAGCGCCAGCACCCACGGCATGTCGTGTTTGACCATCATCACCGCCGACATGGCGCCGACGAACGCGACGACCGAACCGACGGACAGGTCGATGTGGCCGGCGATGATGACGATCATCATGCCCATGGCCAGGATGAGGATGTAGCCGTTCTGCTGGATCAGGTTGGAGACGTTGTTCGGCAGCAGCAGCGTGCCGTCGGTCCAGATCTGGAACAGCACGACGATGAACGCGAGGGCGATCAGCATGCCGTACTGGCGCATGTTGCCGCGCAGCCCGTTCAGCAGCAGGGCCGCTGTCGAGGGCTGCGGCGGGGCGTCCTGTGGCTGGGGACGCGGGGGAGTGGTCGTGGTGGTCATGACGGTGCCTCAGCTTCTGTTCATGGTCATCTGGCGCATCAGGACTTCCTGGGTGGCCTCCGCGCGGGCGACCTCACCGGTCAGCCGGCCTGAAGCCATCGTGTAGATCCGGTCGCACATCCCGAGCAGCTCCGGCAGTTCGGAGGAGATGAACAGCACGGCCTTGCCCTGCGCCGCGAGCCGGTCGATGACGGTGTAGATCTCGTACTTGGCGCCCACGTCGATCCCGCGCGTCGGCTCGTCGAGGATCAGCACCTCGGGGTCGGCGTGGATCCACTTGCTGAGGACGACCTTCTGCTGGTTGCCGCCCGACAGCCGCCCCACCTGTTCGAAGACGGTCGGCGCCTTGATGTTCATGGTGGTGCGGTAGCGCTCGGCGACCCGGCGCTCGTGGTGCTCGTCCACGACCCCCCGGCGCCGCATCCCGGGCAGGGAGGCCAGCGAGATGTTGCGGTTGATGGTGTCGATGAGGTTCAGGCCGTACTGCTTGCGGTCCTCGGTGCAGTACGCCAGGCCCGCGTCGATCGCCGCCGGCACGGTCTTCGTCACCACTTCGCGCCCGCCGACCTCGACCGTCCCGGCCACGTACTGGCCGTAACTGCGCCCGAAGACGGACATCGCGAGCTCCGTGCGGCCCGCGCCCATGAGCCCCGCGATGCCCACGATCTCGCCGCGCCGCACGGTCAGCGACACGTCGTCGACGACCGTGCGCTGGTGGTCGACAGGGTGGCGGACCGTCCAGCCGCGCACGCTCAGCGCGACCTGGCCGGCGTCCTCGCCCTCGTACGGCGTACGGTCCGGGAAGCGCTGGTCGAGGTCGCGGCCGACCATGCCCCGGATGATCCGGTCCTCCGACAGCCGGGGCTCGTCGTCCGGGGTCTCGCGGACCGTGAGGGTCTCGATGGTCCGCCCGTCGCGGAGGATCGTCACCGCGTCGGTGATCCGCCGGATCTCGTTCAGCTTGTGCGAGATGATGATGCAGGCGATGCCCTGGTCGCGCAGCTCCAGGATCAGGTCCAGGAGCTTCGCGCTGTCCTCGTCGTTGAGCGCGGCCGTCGGCTCGTCCAGGATGAGCAGCTTCACCTCCTTGGCCAGCGCCTTGGCGATCTCCACCAGCTGCTGTTTGCCCACGCCGATGTCGGTGACCGGCGTCTGCGGCTTCTCGCGCAGCCCCACGCGCTTCAGCAGGACGCCCGCCCGGCGCAGCGTCTCGTTCCAGTCGATGACACCGTTGGTGGCCTGTTCGTTGCCGAGGAAGATGTTCTCGGCGATCGACAGGTACGGGACGAGCGCCAGCTCCTGGTGGATGATCACGATGCCGTGCCGCTCACTGGCGCGGATGTCCTTGAAGGCCACCGGCTCGCCCTCGAACCGGATCTCACCCTCGTACGAGCCGTGCGGATGGACCCCGCTGAGCACCTTCATCAGCGTCGACTTGCCCGCGCCGTTCTCGCCGCAGATCGCGTGGACCTCCCCGGCCCGCACCGTCAGGTTCACTTCGGAGAGCGCCGTGACGCCGGGGAACGTCTTGGTGATCCCGCGCATCTCCAGTACGGGGCGGCCGCTCACCGCAGCTGCCCGGCGGTGAAGTAGCCCTCGTCGACGAGGAGCCGCGTGTTCGACTGGTCGATGCTGACCGGGTCCAGCAGGAACGACGGCACGGTCTTCTTGCCGTTGTGGTAGTCCGTGGTGTTGTTGACCTCGGGCTTCTTCCCGTTGAGGACCGCGTCGCCCATCTTCACCGCCTGCGCGGCCAGCTTGCGCGTGTCCTTGAAAACGGTCTGCGTCTGCTCGCCCCGGATGATCGACTTCACCGAGGCCAGCTCGGCGTCCTGCCCGGTGACGACCGGCAGCGGCCGGCTCTTGGTGCCGTAACCGGCGCTCTTGAGGGCCGAGATGATGCCGATGGAGATCCCGTCGTAGGGGGACAGGACCGCGTCGACGCGCTCCTCGCCGTAGTTCTTGCTGATCAGGTCGTCCATCCGCTTCTGCGCGGTGCCGCCGTCCCAGCGGAGCGTGGTCGCCTGGTTCATCCGGGTCTGCTTGCTGCGCACCACGAGCCGGCCGCCGGCGAGGTACGGCTGGAGCACCTTCATGGCGCCGTTCCAGAAGTACTTGGTGTTGTTGTCGTCCGGCGAGCCCGCGAACAGCTCGATGTTGTACGACTTCCCCTCGGCGTCCGGCGGGCCCAGCTTCAGCGCGTCGACGATGTACTTCGCCTCCAGCTCACCCACCCGCTCGTTGTCGAACGACGCGTAGTAGTCGACGTGCTCGGTGCCCATGATGAGGCGGTCGTACGAGATCACGGGGATCCCCGCGTCCTCCGCCCGCTGGAGCACCTCGGTGAGCGCGGAGCCGTCGATGGCGGCGACCACCAGCAGCTTGCGCCCCTTGGTGATCATGTTCTCGATCTGGGCGATCTGGTTCTCGACCTTGTCGTCGCCGTACTGGAGGTCGGTGTCGTAACCCGCCTTCTCGAACTGCTCGGCCATGTTCTGCCCGTCGGCTATCCACCGCTCGGAGGCCTTGGTGGGCATGGCGAGCCCGATGGTGCCGCCCTTGCCTCCTGACGCCTTGTAGCGGCTGCCGCCCCTGGCCTCCTGGCCGCAGGCGGCGAGCGAGAGGGTGAGCAGGGCGGCGAGCGACACCGCCATGGTGGTTCTGCGGGTGATGCGCATGGTTCAGTGGCCTTCCGGGACGGGGAAACGGCGGAGCTCCCCCGGCAGTCGCGAGCCGAGCGGGGACATCCCGCCGTCCGCGCCGTGCCGGGCCAGCAGGTCGAGGACGAGCCGCCCCCGGCGGACCCGCTCGCGGGCAGTGGCGAGCGCGGTGTCGCGCAGCTGCGCGCCGTACGGGTAGATGCCTGGGGAGCGGCTCAGGCCGAACTTCAGGTAGAGCGGCGCGCCGCGCCGGATCAGCTCGGCCGCCTCGTACATCCGGATGTAACCGCCGAGGTCGTCGGGCGCCTCGACGTACATGTCCATCGGCGCGCGGGCGGCCAGCCGGATCTCGGTGAGGTGGTCCAGGGTCAGGTCGGACGGCACGTTGATGGAGTCCGCGCCGAGCGCCTCGTACACGGCGTACGAGGCCGGGTTGACCGGGCCGGTGAGCGCGGACAGCTTGAGCGTGGTGCCGGCGGGCAGGTGCCCGGCCGCACGCAGCCGGTGCAGCGTCCACAGCACGCCCTCGTCGGCGACGAGCAGGCAGCGCACCCCGAGTCCGGTGGCGCGGCAGGCGTCCTCGACACAGCCGGCGAGCGCGTCGTGCCCCCGGGCGCGCAGCCCGGCGCCGCCCGAGTCGGTGCGGGTGCCCGCGCCGATGTCCCAGGTGCCGCGCGGGCCGGTGAACAGGCACAGCTCGATGTCCCGTTCGGCGCAGGACTCCACCATCTCGGTGATCTCGGAGTCGGTGAGCATCCAGACGCCGCTGCCCTGGCTGATGCGGTGGATCGGTACGTCGAGCCGGGAACTCTCCTTGAGGACGACGGCCAGGGCCTCCGGGCCCTCCACGGAGGGGATCTCGGTGCGCCAGGTGCCACCGTCGGGGAAGGCGTGCGGCGAGGCGTCGGCCGGGTCGACGGCGGGCGCCGGATGGCCGATGGCGGCCAGGGCGTCGGCGCCGGGACGGCGAGGTGCTGACGGGGCGGTCACAGGACTCCAATGTTCGATATTTCGGACGTGGTTCGTGGAGTTGGGTGTACGGCGGTACGGAGTGCGAGCAGGGCACCCCGTACCGCCGTACGGCAGGGTGGGTTACGGAATCAGCAGCACCTTGCCGGTCTTCGGGTCGCCGCCGCCCACCAGCGCGACGGCGTCCGTGAACCGCTCCAGCGGGAACTCGTGCGTGATCAGCGGCGCCGGATCGAGCAGCCCGAGCCCGAAGGCCCGCACCGCGTCGCACCACGCCGACGACGGCGCGCCGAAGACGCTGCGGATCTCCAGCTGGCTCACCGACAGGTGTACGGGGTCGATGCCGACCGCACCGGGCGTGAACATCCCGGTCAGCACCACCCGGCCGCCCCGCCGCGCCAGCAGGCACGAGGCGGCCGCCGTGGACGGCGCCCCGGCGGTCTCCACCACCAGGTCGAAGCGGCCGTTCAGCCCCTCCGCCTCGGCCGGCCCGATCGCCTCGGTCGCCCCGAACGCCACGCCCTGTTCGGCCCGGGCCGCCCGCGGGTCGATCACCGTCAGCTCGGCGGGGGAGGAGGCGGCCAGCAACTGCACGGCCAGCAGCCCCAGCGTCCCCGCGCCCACCACCGCGACCCGCTCACCGGGGCGCGGCCGCCCCGCCCGTACCGCCGCCGCGACCACGGCGGCCGGCTCCAGCAGGGCCGCGGCCCGCAGGTCGGCGGCGTCGTGCAGCGGGTGCAGCAGCCGCGCCGGCACGGCGACGTGGTCGGCGAAGGCGCCCGGCTCGGTGAACCCGGTCTCCGCGTACCCGCCCTCGCAGAGGCTGGTCTCGCCGCACCGGCAGCGCTCGCACGCCCCGCACGCCCGGAACCCCTCCGCGACCGTCTTCCGGCCGACGAGCGCGGGATCGACGCCCTCGCCCACCGCCTCGACGGTCCCGGCCCACTCATGGCCCGGGACCACCGGGTAGCGGACGTACCCGGGGTCCCGGTGGCCGTCGTACACCTCACGGTCGCTCATGCAGATCCCGGCCGCGGCGACCCGGACGAGCACCTCGCCGGGGCCGGGCGCCGGCACATCGCGCTCGACGATCCGGTGCGAACCCGGCTGGTGGATCACCAGCGCACGGCTCACTTCGGGGCCCTCTTCTCCCAGCCCTCGGCCCACAGGTCGAACCGGGCCCGCTGCTGCGGGAACTCGGCCGCCGCGTCCACGTCCAGCTCCACGCCGAGACCCGGCGCGTGCGACACCTCGAAGCAGCCGGTGGCCGGGTCGACCTGAGGCGCGCCCTTGACGACCTTCTTGATCTCCGCGTCCGCGAAGTCGTTGAAGTGCTCCAGGATCTTGAAGTTGGGCGTGCAGGCCGCCAGTTGGAGGGACGCCGCGGTGAGCACCGAACCGCCCACGTTGTGCGGGGCGACCAGCATGTAGTGCGTCTCGGCGGTCGCCGCCAGCTTGCGGGCCTCCAGGATGCCGCCGATGTGCCCCAGGTCGGGCTGGATGATGTCGACGGCCTGCGACTCGAACAGCTCGCGGAACTCGATCCGGTCGTGGATCCGCTCGCCCGTCGCCACCGGCAGGTCCACCTTCTCGGCCACCTTCGCCAGCGCCTTCAGGTTCTCCGGCGGCACCGGCTCCTCCAGCCATGCGGGCGTGAACGGCGCCATGTCCTTCGCCAGCCGTACCGCCGTGGCCGGGCTGAACCGCCCGTGCATCTCCAGCATCAGCTCCGCGTCGGGCCCGATGGCGTCCCGCACCGCCTCGATCAGCGACACCGCGTACCGCGTCTGCTCGGCGTCCAGCTCGAAGTGCCCGGTGCCGAACGGGTCGATCTTCAGCGCCCGGTAACCGCGCGCCATGACCTCCTTCGCCGCCTGGTGGTACGCCTCGGGTGTCCGCTCGGTGGTGTACCAGCCGTTCGCGTACGCCTTGACCCTGTCGGTCACCTTGCCGCCGAGAAGCTGCCAGACCGGCACCCCCAGCGCCTTGCCCTTGATGTCCCAGCACGCCATCTCGACGACCGCGATGCCCGACATGACGATCTCGCCCGCCCGGCCGTAGTCGCCGTACTTCATACGGCGTACGAGATCCTCCACCGCGAAGGGGTCGGAACCCGCGATGTGGTTGGCCTCGGCCTCCTTGAGGTAGCCGATCAGCGCGTCCGTATGCCCCAGCATGCGCGTCTCGCCCACACCGGTGAGTCCCTCGTCGGTGTGGACGAGCACATAGGTGAGATTGCGCCAGGGGGTCCCGACGACATGAGTGCTGATTCCCGTGATGCGCACGGCAGTTGCCCTCTCCGAGCTCGTTCGATATTTCGTCACACGTTCGAAATCTTGGCGTGACCGTAATCAGCCACTCGGGAGGTGTCAATGGTTCGCACCGCTCTGCTTCCGGATCCGTTTCCCCCGCGGCCATTGCCCGGCGAAGTCGGCTGCGGTTAGCCTGTGTTCGTCATACCGGTCAAAGGCCGAAGTTTCGAACGAAGGGGTGGGTGGACGGTATGGGTCGTCTTGTCCCCGCTGTGACCAGGGCGCTCGACATCCTGGAACTGTTCCTGGAGGGCGACGGAACCCTCTCCGCACCGGAGGTCACCCGCAAGCTCCAGCTGCCCCGCACCACCGTCCACGAACTGCTCACCACCCTCGCCGCCCGCTCCTACCTGGTGCCCCTGCCCGAGCAGCCCGGCCGCTACCGCCTCGGCGTACGCACCTACCAGCTCGGCAGCCGGTACGCCGAACAGCTCGACCTCGCCGCCGAGGGCCAGCGGGTCGCCCGGGAGGTCGCCGAGACCTGCGACGAGACCGTGCATGTCGCCATCCTGGAGGACACCGACGTGATCTACATCGCCAAGGTCGACTCCACCCACGCCGTCCGCATGGTCTCGGCGGCCGGCCGCCGGCTCCCCGCCCACTGCACATCCGTCGGGAAGATGCTCCTCGCCTCCCTGCCGCAGCGTGAACGGGACGCCCGGATCGAGGGGCGGGACCTGGTCGCGATGACCCCCAACAGCCTCACCGACCCCGACGCACTGCGCGCCGAGCTCACCGCGATCCGCGAGCGCGGCATCGCCTCCGAGCACCGCGAGTCCAACCCGGACGTCAGCTGCGTCGCCGCCCCCGTGCGCGACAGCGCCGGCCGGGTCGTCGCCGCCCTGTCCATCTCCGTCCCCATGATCCGGTGGAGCGAGGAGCGCGAGGCCGAACTCGCCGAACTCGCCGCCAAGGGCGCCGACGACCTCTCCGTCAGCCTCGGCCACCGCGGCGGCGGCCGGTGAGGCGGGCGACCGGTGTCGAGCTCGCCGTACGGGAGTACGCCAGGCTCGGCGAAGGCCCCACCTGGGACCCCGCCGGTCGGCGGCTCATCTGGGTCGACATCCTCGGCTCCCGCGTCCACACCTACGACCCGGCGAGCGGCCGCCGTACCGTCATGGCCACCGAGCAGCACGCCGGCGCGGCCAAACCGCGGGCCGGCGAGGGACTGGTCGTCAACCTCAGGGACGGCATCGGACTGTACGACGCCGATGGGGCGTTCTCCTGGCTGGTCCACGACCCCGTCCCCGGGCGGCGCGGCAACGACGCGGCCGTCGCCCCCGACGGGGCGCTGTGGGCGGGCACGATGCGCTACGACGAGGCGGCCGGCGGCGGCACCCTCACCCGTATCGCCCCCGACGGGACCGCCACCACCGTCTTCCCCGGCGTCGCCGTCAGCAACGGCACCGGCTGGAGTCCGGACGGCACCCTCATGTACTACATCGACAGCCCCACCCGGCGCGTCGACGTGTGCCGCGTCGACGGCGAACGGGTTGTCGAACGGCGCCCATTGGTGGCGATCGAGCCCGGCGCCGGCTTCCCCGACGGCCTCACCGTCGACACGGACGGCTGCGTCTGGGTCGCCCTCTGGGACGGCGCCGCGATCCGCCGCTACACGGCGGACGGCACCCTGGACAGAGTCGTCGAGCTGCCCGTACGCCGCCCCACCGCCTGCGCCTTCGGTGGCCCCGGACTGCGGGACCTCTACATCACGACCGCCCGCACCGGCCTCACCCGCCCCCATCCGCTCTCCGGCTCGCTGCTGGTGCTCCCGGACGCGGGACAGGGCCTGGAGGGCGTGCCGTTCGGGGGCTGACATCCGGCGGCAAGCGCTTGCTACGATCGCGCCCTCGCACCGGCGGAGCGGGGGCCGTGCGAGCCCATCACCACCAGCTACGCAACGCGCGACGACGCGCAGGGAGAGGCCGCCGGTGATTCCCCTGACCCCCCACCCCCAGAAAGCACCGAGACCCCTGCCCCGGCCCGTCCCCGCACGGCGGGGGACAGCCGCCGACAGTGACGCCGCCGCCGAGTTCCACGACTTCTTCGAGCGTCACTACGCCGAACTGGCCCGCCTCGCCCACCTGCTGACCGGCGAGGCCGACGCCGCCGACGACCTCGCCGCCGACGCCCTGCTCGCCCTCTGGCACCGCTGGGACCGCGTCCGCGCCGCCGAACACCCCGCCGCCTACGCCCGCGGCGTCGTCGCCAACCTCGCCCGCAGCCGCATCCGCAGCGCCGTACGCGAACGCCGCCGCATCGCCCTGTTCTGGTCCCAGCACGCCACCCACACCGACGACCCGGACATACCGTCGGTCGTCGACGTCCAGGGTGCCCTGCGCACCCTGCCGTTCCGCAAACGCGCCTGCGTCGTCCTGCGCCACGCCTTCGACCTGTCCGAACGGGACACCGCCCTCTCGCTGGGAATCTCGGTCGGTACGGTCAAAAGCCAGACGTCCAAGGCCATGGCCCAGCTCGAACGGCTGCTCGGCGGCCGGGCGGCGACGCACCTCATGGGGAAGACATGGACGAGCTGAAGCGCCGGCTGCGGGACGCGGCCCACGCCCACCACCCCGACCGCGCGCGCATCCTCGCCCGTGTCGCACACGGCATGGCACCGGCCGCGACACGTACGCCGTGGATCAGGGTCGCGGGCGTCACCGCCGCGGTCGCCGTGGTGCTGGGCGCCGGGGCCTACACGGCGGCCGCCGGGCTCGGCTCCGACGTGGCCGACCGGAGCGTGAGCGCGCCGCGCCCGGGCCGCGTCCTGGCGGACGGCGCCGTCGCCCCGCACGGCAACCGCTTCTGGGCCCAGAACAACATCACCCTCACGTCCCCCCGGCCGCTCACCGCCCTCACCATCGACCTGCGGGTCACCCAGACGGGCGGCGTCGCGAGCACCGGCCACTGGCGCACCCTGCCCGCCGACGACTTCACCGTCTTCGTACGCGAGGACAAGGACGGCGCCCTCCACTACACCTGGACGCTCAAGCCCGGCCGTACCGCCCCCGCCGGACGGCACGTCTTCGCGGCCCAGTACAACCACGCGGAGGGCGGCCGCGACGCCACCGGAGACCGCTATACGGTCACCGCCACCGGCGCCGACGGCGAACCGACGTCCGTACGCGGCGACTTCGTCCCGTAACCCGCGCGCAACAATCTCCGTTCCGGCGGCAACCCTTCCGGTGGCGGCGACGACCAGCACCCGCAAGGTCTCACCCCCACACGAAGGAAACGGGACACATGAGTCAACGAGCCTCCGCACGGCCCGCACGGGCCGGACGTTCCACACGGGCCGCACACTCCCCACGGCGCACCGGGCGCCGCGCCCTCGCCGCCCTCACCGGCGCGGTCGCCCTGACCGGCGCCGCCGTCACCGCCGGCGTCGCCCTCCCCACCGCCGGTGCCGCGGCCGCCTGGCCGACCCCCAACGGCAGCAAGCCCGTTCCGGCGACCATCGAGTTCTCCGGCACGTACGACGGCGGCATGGCACGCCACTACGGCACCGGCGACCTCGGCGACGGCGGACAGGACGAGGGCCAGTCCCCGCTGTTCACCCTGGCGGACGGCGCCGTCCTGAAGAACGTCGTCCTCGGCTCCCCGGCCGCCGACGGCGTCCACTGCCTGGGCAGCTGCACCCTCCAGAACGTCTGGTGGGAGGACGTCGGCGAGGACGCCGCCACCTTCAAGTCGAAGTCGTCGAGCGCCGTGTACACGGTCACGGGCGGCGGCGCGAGGAAGGCGTCCGACAAGGTCTTCCAGTTCAACGGCGCGGGCAAGCTCACCATCACCGGCTTCCAGGTCTCGGACTTCGGCAAGCTGGTCCGCTCCTGCGGCAACTGCTCCACCCAGTACAAGCGCACCATCGTCGTCGACAACGTCGACGTGACCGCGCCCGGCGGCAGCATCGCCGGCATCAACACCAACTACGGTGACACCGCCACCTTCCGCAACATCCGCATCCACGGCGACAGCAGCAAGAAGATCAAGCCGTGCGTGCGCTACACCGGCAACAACACCGGCGCCGAGCCGGTCCAGACGGGCAGCGGTCCCGACGGCACGTACTGCCGCTACACGGCCTCCGACATCACCTACCAGTGACGACGCGGCCCTGCCGGCACCGGTTCGACCCCGGTGCCGGCAGGGGCCTTCGCCGGTAATGTCCGCTGCATGGTCACCATCATCGAGGCGCCGTCCGTGCTGGGGCTGCGACCCTCCGGCGTCCAGGACCTGCCGACGGCCCTGCTCGACGCAGGTCTCGCCGACCGCCTCGGTGACGCGGTACGCGCGGGCCGCGTCGACCCACCCGCGTACGACCCGAGGCGCGACGACGCCACCGGAATCCTCAACCCGGACGGCATCGCGCGGTACGCCGTCGACCTGGCCGACGCGGTCGGCGACGCCCTGGACTCCGGCCGCTTCCCCGTCGTCCTCGGCGGCGACTGCAGCATCCTGCTCGGCACCCTCCTCGCGCTGCGCCGCCGCGGCCGCCCCGGGCTGCTGTTCCTGGACGGCCACACCGACTTCTACCAGCCGTCGGCGGAACCGGCCGGCGAGGCGGCCTCGATGGAACTCGCCCTGGCCACCGGCCGGGGCCCGCGCCCCCTCACCGACCTCGAAGGCCGGGGGCCGCTGCTGCGGGACGAGGACGTCGTCGCCCTCGGCTTCCGCGACGCGGAGGAATCCGCCGAAGCGGGAATGCAGCCCCTCCCACCGGGGCTGTACGCCATGGACCTCGACGCCGTACGCGCGGTGGGCGCCGCCGCAGCGGCCCGCCGGGCGGTCGACCGGCTCACCGGCGGCGACAGCGACGGGTACTGGGTCCACCTCGACGCCGACGTCCTGGACGACGCCGTCATGCCGGCCGTCGACTACCGCATCCCGGGTGGGCTGACCTGGCAGGAGCTCGAAACCGTGCTGAGGACGGCACTCGCCGACGAGCGGGCCCGGGGGCTCGACGTCACGATCTTCAACCCGCGCCTCGACCCCGGCGGCCGTATCGCGGCCCGCCTGACCGAATGCCTGGCACGGAGCCTCGCGGCCCGCGCCCGCACCGGCCACTGAACCGGGACGCCGGGGGGCCGCGCCGGCCGTCGCCCCTGAGGCATCGTCCGGGGCGACAATGATCCCGTGACGAACGGCTCGCTCGACAACGGTGCGGTGGACGACGGTGTGGTGCACCGGGACGACGGGGTGAGCGACGACGGCGTGGTGGGCCACAGCGCGGCGGCGCGGCGCTACCGCGTGCTCGGCTCCACCCAGGCGCTCCGCCCCGACGGGACGGAGGCCCCGGTCGCCGGGGCGCGGCTGCGGGCGGTGCTCACCGCGCTCGCCGCGGCCGGAGGGCGGGCCGTCCCGGTCGGGCAACTCGCCGCCCAGGTGTGGACCGGCGCCCCGCCCGCCGACGAACCGGCCGCGGTGCAGGCCCTCGTCGGGCGGTTGCGCCGGGCGCTGGGCCGGGACGCCGTGGTGTCCGTACCGGGCGGGTACCGGCTGGGCGCCCGCCCCGAGGACGTCGACCTGTTCCGCTTCGAGCGGCTCGCCGCCGACGGGGCCACCGCGCTCGGCGCCGGCGACCCGGCGTGCGCCGCCCGGCTGCTCGACGAGGCGCTCGGCCTGTGGCGCGGGCCCGCCCTGGCCGACCTGCCCGGCCGGGACGGCGATCCCCTCGCCGTACGGGCCGAGCGCCGCCGCACCGAGGCGCGCCGGGACCGGCTGGCCGCCGACGTCGCGCTCGGCCGTCCGGAGGGCGCCCTGGCGGGCCTCGCCGAACTGGCCGCCGAACAGCCGCTGGACGAGCCGCTGGCCGCGTTGCGCATCCGGGCGCTGCGGTCGGCCGGCCGCCCCGCCGAAGCCCTCGCGGCGTACGAGGAGGTACGCACCCGCCTCGCCATCCGGCTCGGCACCGACCCCGGCCCGGACCTCAAGGCGCTGTACGCCGACCTGCTGGCGGCCGGCCCGGCACCCGAACCCGGCCGCCCCACGCCCGGCAACCTGCGCGCCCGGCTCACCACCTTCGTCGGCCGGGCCGGCGAACTGGCCGCCCTCGCCGACGAGGTGCGCGAGCGGCGGCTGGTCACCCTGCTCGGGCCCGGGGGCGTCGGCAAGACCCGCCTGGCACTGGAGGCCGCCGACGCCGCGCAGGACGCCTGGCCCGACGGCACCTGGCCCGACGGCACCTGGCCCGACGGCACCTGGGTCGCCGAACTCGCCCCCGTACGCGACGAAGCCGACGTCCCCGAGGCCGTACGGAACGCCCTCGGCGCCCGCGAACCGGTGCGCTGGGGCGCCGAAACCCCGGCCCGTGACCCGCTCGCCCACCTCCTGGACCACTGCGCCGGGCGCCGTCTGCTCCTGGTGCTCGACAACTGCGAGCACCTCGTCGGCGCGGCGGCCCGCCTCGCGGAGGCGCTGCTCACCACCTGCCCCGGCGTCACCGTCCTCGCCACCAGCCGCGAACCGCTGGGCGTCCCCGGCGAAGCCGTACACGCCGTCGAACCCCTGCCTGAAGACGCGGCGCTCCGGCTCCTCGCCGACCGCGGCGCGGCCGCCCGCCCCGGCTTCCGCACCGACGACGACCCGGCGGCGTGCGCCGAGATCTGCCGCCGCCTCGACGGGCTGCCCCTCGCCCTCGAACTGGCCGCGGCCCGGCTGCGCGCCCTGACCCCCCGCCAGATCGCCGACCGGCTCGACGACCGCTTCCGCCTCCTCGACCGCGGCAGCCGCACCGCCCTGCCGCGCCGGCAGACCCTCCGCGCGGTCGTCGACTGGTCCTGGGACCTGCTCGACCGGACCGAGCGCACGGTCCTGCGGCGGCTGGCCGTCTTCTCCGGCGGCTGCACCCTCGACCAGGCCGAAGAGGTCTGCGCCGAGCCCGACACCCTCGCGTGCCTCACCTCCCTCGTCGACAAGTCGCTCGTCGTCGCCGCCCCCTCGCCGGCCGGTGACGCAATGCGCTACCGGCTCCTGGAGACCGTCCTCGACTACGCCGCCGAACGGCTCGCCGAGGCGGGGGAGCGGGAGGCCACCGCCCGCCGCCACCTGACCGCCGTACGCGAACTCGCCCGCACCGCCGGTCACGACCTGCGCGGCCCGCGCCAGACCGCCGTGCTGGAGACGCTCGACACCGAGCACGACAACATCCGCGCCGCCCTCCGGACCGCCGTCGACCTGCGCGAGGAGCACGAAGGACTGTGCCTGGCCCTGTCGATGAGCTGGTTCTGGCAGCTGCGCGGCCACCTGAGCGACGCCCGCACCTGGTCCTCGGCCGTCGCCGCACTCGGCCCCGACCCGTTCCTGCCGCCGGTACGACACGCCGTGCCGCTGCCCGGACGGTGCACCGACACGCCGCCGCCGTGGGCCGAGGAACAGTTGTGGGAGGCCAGGCGGGGCGTACGCCTGATGGTGCTGGCCGCCGACGACAGCCAGGGCGCGACCCGCCCGTACCTGGAGGCGGTCGCCGAGGCGTACCGGCCCGGCATGCCGCAGAACGGCCGCCAGCCCGGCGCCATGTGGTTCTTCGCCCGGCTGCTGCTCGGCGAGTTCGGCGGTCTCGGCGAGACACTGGACGCGTACGTGGCGTCCTGCCGGGAGTACGGCGAGGACGCGGACCTCGGACTCGCCCTGCTGATGCGCGCCAGGCTGTCACCGGACGGCGGCGGCGACGCGGCCGAGGCGCTGGGCCGGTTCGAGGCGGCCGGCGACCCGTGGGGCGTCGCCGAGGCGCTGTCGGCGCGCGGCGAGGCGCACGACGCGGCGGGCAGGTACGCCGAGGCCGCCCTCGACTTCGAGCGGGCCATGGAGAGCGCCGAGCGGATCGGCGCGCGCGGCCAGGTCCCGGTCTTCCGGGCGCGGCTGGCGTCCGTACGGCTGCGCGGTGACGCCGGAGCGGCGGAGCGTGAGCGCGCCGAGCGCATGCTCGTGGAAGCGGCCGAGGACGCGGCGCGGCACACCGTCGAGGCGGTCGGCACCGCCCGGCTGCTGCTCGCCCAGCACTACGGACGTACCGGGCGCGTCGCCCTCG
This sequence comes from Streptomyces sp. CB03238, assembly GCF_002099185.1. Classification (NCBI taxonomy): domain Bacteria; kingdom Bacillati; phylum Actinomycetota; class Actinomycetes; order Kitasatosporales; family Streptomycetaceae; genus Streptomyces; species Streptomyces sp. CB03238. The sequence goes on from NZ_NBCN01000016.1 coordinate 94,849, forward strand.
CCAGGCAGCAACTGGACATCCTCCGGGCGAGGTCCGTGCCCGGCACGCCCCAGATGTTCACCGGGATCATCCTCGGCCTGCACGGCTGGCTGGACTGCCTCGACGGCGACCACACGCGCGCCCGGCAGCGTCTGGCGGAGGCCGTGCGCCGGCTGGAGACCCTGGCGTACACGGTCGCCCCGGACCTGATCCTCAGCCAGTTCCCCACCGCCGCCTGGGCCATGGCCCGGCAGGGCGACCCGCGCGACGGGGCACGGCTGCTCGGCGCGTACGACCGGCACGCCGACGGCCCCGCCGGTACGGGCTTCGGCCGGCTCCCCCTCGACGTGGAGGCGGACCTCAGGCGCCGTGCCGAGGCGGAACTGCGCGCGGTGCTGGACGGCGAGGCGTACGCCCGCGCCCACGCCGAGGGCGGCGACCTCACGGTGGAGGGCGCCGCCGCCCTCGTACGCTGACGGCTACCCTCCCGCCGACCGCTCCCGCGCCTCGGCGAGGTCGGCGTCCGTCGGCGCGTCGTCCTGGCTCAGCCGGCGGCGCCAGTACCCGGTGAAGTCGACCGACCGCTTGTCCAGGCCCCGCTCGTCGACCAGGTGCCGGCGCAGTGCGCGCACCACGCCCGCCTCCCCGGCCAGCCACGCGTACCCGGTCCCCGACGGCAGTCGGGCCGCCCGCACCGCGTCGAGCAGCAGCCCCTCGCCGTGCAGCCAGTGCACGGTCAGTTCCCCGTAACCGATCAGCGGCTGTTCCTCCGCCGCGTCGGGCACCTCGATGTACGCCACCGCCCGTTGGCCTGCCGGCAGCGCCTCCACCAGGGTGCCGAGGGCGGGCAGCGCCGACTGGTCCCCGGCCAGCAGCGTCCAGTCGGCCCGCCCCAGGACGACCGGCCGGGCGAACGCCTCCGACGGGCCGAACATCCCGAGCGTGTCCCCCGGCCGCGCGGCCCGTGCCCAGCGGGTCGCGGGCCCTTCGTCGCCGTCGTGGAGCACGAAGTCGATGTCGATCGTCCCGCGCCGCGGATCGTGCGCCCGGACGGTGTAGCTGCGCATCCAGGGCCGTTCGTCCTCCGGTATGGCGCTGTACGCCGCGTACCAGCGCATCACGTCGCCGTCCGCCCCGTCCGGTTCGGGCAGCACCGGTGTGGCCCGGCCCGGCTTCGGGAAGTACAGCTTCACCTGCTGGTCGGGACCGGCCAGAGCGAACCCGGCGAGCGCCTCCCCACCGAACGTGACCCGCACCATGCGAGGGGTGACCCGCCGGACGGCGGTCACGTGGACGTGGCGGACTGGCAGTGACATGCGGTTCTCCCTCGGTCGAAAGGTTCACCGCCCACGGTGGCGCCCGCCGCCGACATCCCTCCGACACCGCGCCCACACGGCACCCGCACCCGTTTGGTGTAGGGGATGCGATCCGGGTACCCGGCGACGACAATGACTGCAGGACGAGCAAGGAGGCGGCATGAACGCTGAGCCCGATTCGACCTCCCAGCGAGAGGGCGTCACGCCCGACAGGCTTCTGCACAGCGGCGCCGAAGGCGAATTCAACGCGGAAGACCTGGTCCTCGCTTCAGGACGTGACGTCAACCCCAAGAACCTGGCCTGGGCCGAGCGCAGGCTGGCCGAGAAGGGCAAGGCCGCCCTCGACGAACTCCTCCCCTGACGGCAGGCACCCCCGGGCCACGCGGCCCACCGCCGCGTGGCCCCCTCGCCTGGGGCCTGCGCTTCGGCACAAACCGCTACGGCGGGGCTTCGGGCCGGCCCCGGAGGGGGACGCGCAGTGGGGCGTGTTCTGGGCGTAAAACGACTGAGCTTGCGAGGGAGAGCCCAGGACATGCCCCCGGAGCGGACCCAACGGCAACCGCGCCCGGACGGGCGACCCACAGGAACCGGGCCGGCACGGCAACCGGCCGCTGAACCGGGCCGCGCCGCGCTCGCCGTCTCAGCCTGGGCCCGCACTTTGATGTGGCGCCTTCCCCCTGGGGCCTGCGCTTCGGCCGGGCGCCTTCGTCCCGGGCCCCACGCCCGCCCGCAGAAGCCTCCGCAACCAGCCGCGTCGCGGGCTCCGGGCGTGCCGCCAGGACCGGGCCCGGGGTTCGCGCCCGCGATCCTGGCAACCGCCAGTAACCGGCACGCCGGTGCACGCGTTGCCCCATGACTCCGTCGGGCGCCTGTCGCCACCGGCCCGCGTCGTGGCCGCACGCCCGCACCGGCCCAGCGGGCCGGGGACCGGCCGTTCCCCGTCAGTTACCGCCGGCCCGCGCCGCGGCGCCGCGCCCGCCACGACGAGGGCCGGCACGGGCCGGCGCCAGGCGCCCGGACGACCCGTGACGCCCCGCTCGCCCCGTGGGCCGGAGCGGGCCAGTCGGTCACGACGCCGACGTATCCGACGTACCCGCCATACTCGACGTACCGGACGCCCCCGGCGTAACAGCGCTCAGCGGTCGCCGCAGCGACGAGCGGCCGTGGTCCCAGGCCGCCAGCACCCGGCTCTCCCAGAGCTCGTCGAGCCAGACCGTCGCCCGGATGCCGAACGCCACGTCCCCGGCCAGCTCCGGCTCGCGGGCCAGCAGGTCGCCCAGGACGTCGCGGCGCATCACCTGCTCGTGGACCGCGTCCGCCTCGATGTGCTCGGTGAAGAACCGGACGCACCGCTCCTCGGCGCCCAGCCGCTCCAGCGCCTTGGCCATGCGCCGGGCGCCCGGCGGTGAGGTGATCTCCAGGACGGCGAAGTTCCCGGCCGCCGCGCCCCGCAGCGAGCGGTGCAGCCCGAACAGCGACATCACGTTCACCGTCGCGAGCGTGGTGGCCGGGGCGAGATCCAGGTAGCGGCCGTACGAGGCGTCCAGCCCCGCCCCCTCCATGAGGTCCGCGAACAGCCGGGCGTGCACCCGCTCGCCGCGCCCCGCGCCGAACTCGTCGTACGCCACCGCCACCAGTGACGCCTTCGCCTGCCCCTCCAGGCGCGGGATCAGCCACGCCTGCGGATCGGACTCCTTGAGCTGGTACAGCGAGCGGTGCACCAGGTACTCCCGCATCAGCGCCCAGGTGCCGTCCTCCAGCAGGCGGTGCGACACCCCGTGACCGTCGACGGGCTCGAGCAGCAGCGGGTCCAGCGCCGCCGCCACGTCGTCGCCGCCGGGCACCGCCTCCCGCAGCGCCCCGAGGAACGCCTCCTCCATAGGGCGGCGCAGCCCGAGCAGCCCGGCGTCCCACTCCCGCTCCCCGGCGACGCCCTCCAGGTCCCGGTAGTGCGGTTCGTACGACAGGTACAGCGCCAGCTGGAGGTCCTCGCCCAGAGGGTCGGCACCGGCCACGGTCACCTCCGGCGCCGTCCCGCCCAGCAGGACCTGCCGTACGGCGGCCGAGAGGGGGCCCCGTTCCTCCGGCAGGGGAGCCGCCACCGTCATTCGCCCTCCTCCACGTCCACCACGTTCTCCGTGTCCTCCACGTCCATCTGCTCCAGCGGCCGCAGCGCCGGCCCCTGCACCACCTTGCCGTCCACGTCGAACCGAGAACCGTGGCAGGGGCACTCCCACGCGCACTCCTCGTCGTTGAAGTGGACGATGCACCCCAGGTGCGTGCAGCGCGCCGACACCCCGTGCAGCGTGCCCGCCGCGTCCCGGTGCACCGCCAGCCGCCGCCCCCCGACCCGTACGACCGCACCGCCGCCGCGCGGGATGTCGGCCGTCGAGTCGGCGTGCGCGCCCGGCAGCCGGTCGCCGATGAAGTGCTTGCCCACCTGCGCCTGGAGCCGCAGCATCGCCGGCGCCTCGCGCACCGGGTGCAGCCGTACCGGGTCATACAGGCTCGTCCAGGCGGGCTCGCGGCCACGGATGCGGGAGGCGATCAGGTCGCCCGCCATCACGCCGTTGCTCATGCCCCAGCCGGCGAAACCACTCGCCACGTACGCGTGCCGCGACCCGGCGTGCAGCCGCCCCACGTACGGCACCCGGTCCGTCGTGACGTTGTCCTGGGTGGCCCAGCGGTGCGTGAGCTCCACGCCGGGGAAACGCTCCCGCGTCCAGGAGGTGAGCTTCTCGTAGCGCTCGCCGACCTCGCCCTCCTCCACGGTGCCGGGGGTGAACTTCTCGCCCGTGACGATGAGCATCCGCCGCCCGTCCTCGCCGTACGGCGCCGTCCGCACCGAGCGCGTGTTGTTCTCCCACGTCAGGAACATCCCGTCCGGGTCCTGCCCGTCCGGGACCGGTCCGGCCACCACCAGCTCCCGCTTCGGCTCCAGCCGGGTGAACAGCAGCGCCCGGTCGAAGACGGGGTAGTGGGTGGCGACGACCACGTCACGCGCCTTGATCGTGTGCCCGGCGCTCGTGGTCAGCTCGCACGGCGAGCCCTCCTGGAGCCGGGTCACCCGCGTCCGCTCGAAGATCCGCCCGCCCAGCACCTCCAGGTCGGCGGCGAGCGCCAGCAGGTACTTGCGCGGATGGAACTGCGCCTGGTTCTCCACCTTGACCGCGCCCACCACCGGGAACGGCAGCGGCGTCTCGGTCACGTACGAGGCGGCCAGCCCCGCCGCCCGTGCCGCCTCCGCCTCCTCGCGCAGCTGGTCCGCCTTCGCCGGATCCTCGGTGTACGTGTACGCGGGCAGCCGCTCCAGATCGCAGTCGATGCCCAGCTCCTCGCTCACCTCGGCCACATGGTCGATGGCGATCTGCTGCGAGTGGGCGTAGAGCCGGGCGGCCCGGGAGCCGTGGATCCTCGCGATGTCCGCGTACACCATGCCGTGCAGCGCCGACAGCTTCGCCGTGGTGTGGCCGGTCACGCCGGACGCGATGCGGTCGGCCTCCAGCAGCACCACCGGGTGCCCGGCGCGGGCCACCTCCCACGCCGTACACAGCCCGGCGATCCCGCCGCCCACCACGGCCACCTCGGTCTCGATGGGACCGTCCACGGCCGGGCGGCCTGGTCCGGGGGCGTACTCCATCCACAGAGAACCGGAACCGGAACCGGACGGAAAGCTCATCGCTCACTCCTTACACAGCAGGTCACCGGCGTTTCGCCGGGGAAGTCCGAGGTACCCGCTGTGCATGCGTCTACTCAGACCACGCGGCGTGTACGCGCCCCAGGAGGACACGGAACTGCTTGCCCAGGCGGCGCGCAGCGAACTGCGCACGCTGCGCGCCCAGCCCGGCGTCGAGGTGCTCGACGTCGGGACGGGCACCGGCGCGCTGGCCCTGCTGGCCGCCGAGTGCCCGGGGGCACGGGTGACAGCCGTCGACATCTCCTGGCGCGCCGTGCTCGCCGCGCGCTACAACGCCTGGCGCCTCGGGCTGCCGGTCGTCGTCCGCCACGGCGATCTGACGAAACCCGTCGAAGGACGGCGGTTCGACCTGATCCTGTCCAACCCGCCGTACGTCCTGTCCCCGGGCCCCGTTCGCGGCGGGGCGGACCGGACCTGGAACGCGGGTGCGGACGGGCGCCAGATCCTCGACCGGCTGTGCGCGCGGGCGCCGGACCTGCTGCGGGACTCGGGGGTCCTGTTGCTGGTGCAGTCGGCGCTGGCCGGGGTGGACGCCACGCTGGACCAGTTGCAGGACAGGGGTCTGTCCGCGCGCGTCGAACTGCGCGCCAGGATCCCGTTCGGGCCCGTGATGGCCCGGCACGCCGAGTGGCTGGAGCAGCAGGGGCTGATCGCGCCCGACGAACGCAAGGAAGACCTGGTGGTGATCCGTGCGCAGCGAAATTGAAGGCTCGGCCGAACGGGTGGTGATCGACCCGGAGGGGCCGCTCCTGATGGAGGGGCCGGTCGAGGTACGGCTGCCGGACGGTACGACGGCGTGTTCCGACCGCTTCATGGTCGCGGTGTGCACCTGCCGCCGCAGCCGCCGCTACCCGTGGTGCGACACGAGCCACCGGCGCCGCACGCGGGCGGAGGAATGAAAGGCCGCCGGGATTGAAAGGGCCCGGCCTGCGCACTCGTACGACATGACCGACCCCAACCCGAACCCGAACCCGGACCCTGATCCGGACCGCACCCCGGGTCTCGACGCCGGTGGCGGCGTCCCGCCGGGCGACACGCCGCCCGCGGAATCGAGCATGCCCGGGGCCGGGCCGAGGGAGACGCACAACCCGCCGACCGGCTGGGCGAAGGCACCGATGGTGCTGATCCTGCTGGTCGTCGTCCTCGTGGCGGCGCTGTTCGCCGCGATGGCAGTGGTGATCGCACTCTGAAGGGAGCTCAACGTATGACGACCGCACGTCAGCTGATGACCAAGGGCGTCGACTGCGTCGGCGAGGGCGACACCGTCCTCCAGGCTGCCGAGATGATGAAGCAGCTCGGGGTGGGCGCGATGCCCATCTGCGGCTCCGACGACAAGCTCAAGGGCATGCTGACCGACCGCGACATCGTGGTGAAGGCGCTCGGCGCCGGCAAGGACCCGGCGAGGACGACGGCCGGCGAACTCGCGCAGGGCGAAGTGGTGTACGTGGACGCGGACGACGACGTGCAGATGGTGCTGCGCAAGATGTCCGAGCACAAGGTGCGCCGGCTTCCGGTGATCGACAACCACCGCCTGGTCGGCATGATCGCCCAGGCGGATGTCGCCCGAGCGCTCCCCGACCCCCAGGTCGGCGACCTTCTGGAAGCCCTCTCCACCGACTGACCCCCACCGTGCCACCCGCCACGACGGCGGATACCGGACCCGCCCGCCGCGGTTGCCGCATCGGGCGGGTCCGGCACACCCTGCGGGCCCTTGCGCTGTCCCACGCCCGTGTTGCCGTGCGCCGGGCTTCCCCGCGGGTCACATGCCCAGTCGGGCCCAGGTGGTGTGACCGTGGGCGTGCACCGTGTCGCCCCAGGAGTCGGCCAGGGCGTTCACGATGAACAGGCCGCGGCCGCCGTCGGCGAAGGTGTACGAAGGGTGACGCCAGCGGGCACGTACCCATGCGACGTCGACGCCCGGTCCGGCGTCCTCCACTTCCAGCAGGAGGCAGTGCCGCCCGTCCTCGTCGTGCGTCCGGCGGACGCGAATGCTCACCGGCGGCACTCCGTGGCGGACGGCGTTGCCCGCGAGTTCCGTGATGACGAGCAGGGCGTCGTCGGCCAGTGCGTCCAGATGCCAGGTGGCCAGCCGGTGGCGGACTTCCGCGCGGATGCGCGCCGTGCCCTGGGACGCCGTTTCCGTTCTCATGCCCCTTATTCGTGACCGCCCGTGCCGTGGATGGGCCGGGAGGGGCGCGGAAGGGCCCGGGCGGTGCCCGGGCCCGAGTCCGCCGAGGCGGTCACATCTTCGGCATGAGGACGGTGTCGACGATGTAGACGGTGGCGTTCGCCGTGGGCACGTTGCCGCACACGACGTTCGCGGTGTCGTTGACCTTGTACGACTCGCCCGATCCGGCCGTGGTCAGCGTGCTCTTCTCCAGGGTTTCGAACGTGCCGCTCTCCAGCTGCTTCGGTGTGAGCTTCTGGCCGACCACGTGGTAGGTGAGGATCTTCGTCAGGGTGGCCCTGTCGTTGAGGACCTTGTCGAGGTCCGCCTTCGGGATCTTCGCGAAGGCGTCGTTGGTCGGGGCGAACACCGTGATGTTCTGGGCGTTGTTCAGGGTGTCGACCAGGCCGGCCTTCTTCACGGCCGTGACGAGGGTCGACAGGGCGGGGTTGTTCGACGCGGCCGTGGCGACGGGGTCCTTCGCCATCCCGTCGAAGCTTCCCGCACCGTCCTTGGGCACCGACGCGCACGCCGGGCCGAACGGGCCGTCCGCCGTCACGTTCTCCTCGGTCTCGCTCGGGGTGGAGGCGGCGGTGGCCGGCGTGTCCGACGTCGAATCGGCCGAGTCGTCCATGCCGCAGGCCGTGAGGGCGAGCGGCAGGGTGACAGCGGCTGCGACAGCGGCGAGAGCACGGCGGGAGCGGATCGTGAGCATGGGTCGGTCTCCTCGTTGAGCGATGCCGGCACCGCTGGGGTGCCGAGCGGGGTAAGAGAGGACAGCAGTCAGGACTCGAAGCCCGGGAACAGGTGGAAAGTCCTCCCGCTGCCCTCACGCCCCCCATTCGGAAACGCCGGCGCAGCGGATTGGCCCGGGCCGGAAAATCCCCTGAAGAGCCGCACCCCGCGGGACGTCATACGGACGGACGGCCCACGAACCCATCCGCGAACGGCCGGGCTACGAATCAGCGGCAAGGAATGCGGAAGCATGGGCGTATCTCGCCTTCTTCCGGGACGACACACGTGAAGGGGTCGCTCATGGACGACCAGCAGGCCGCCACCCGTCCAACGGGCCGTGCCCGCCGGGCGGGTGCGCGGTGAGGGAGATCGCACGGATCGGCGGCTCGCCCCGCCGGGAGCCGGATCTGTCGGAGACCGTCGCCCGGGTGGCCGGCGGTGACCAGGATGCTTTCGCCACGCTCTACGACTCGATCGCGGGACCGGTGTTCGGGCTGATCCTCAGGGTGCTCAGGGACCCGGCCCAGTCCGAGGAGGTGGCGCAGGAGGTCATGGTGGAGGTGTGGCGGCACGCCGCCCGGTTCCGGCCGGAGCAGGGGAGCGTCATGACCTGGGTGATGACCATGGCCCACCGCCGTGCCGTGGACCGGGTCCGCTCCGAGCAGGCGGCGACCGAGCGCGACCGGCGCAGTGCGCGCCGGGAGCACACACCCGCGTACGACCAGGTGAGCGAGGAAGTGGCGGTCCGGCTGGAGAGCGAACAGGTACGGCGGTGTCTCCAGTCCCTGACCGACCTGCAGAGGCAGGCGGTGACACTCGCCTACTACCAGGGGTACACCTACCGGGAGGTCGCCGCCTCGCTGTCGGCGCCCCTCGGGACGGTCAAGACGCGTCTGCGTGACGGACTGATCCGGCTGCGGGACTGCATGGGAGTGAACGCGTGAACGAGGAACATCTGCATGCGCCCTCCGGTGCCTATGCGCTCAACGCGCTGCCGGACGACGAGCGCGCCGAGTTCGAGCGCCACGTGCGGGACTGCCCCGCGTGCGCGCAGGAGGTCCGCGAGCTGTCCGCCACCGCCGCCCGCCTGGGATCCGCCGTGGCTTCCGCCCCGCCGGCCGGGATGAAGCAACGGGTCCTTGGCGAGATCTCCACCGTCCGCCAGCTCCCACCCGCACTTGCGCCTGGCGTCTCTGTGCCGCAGCCCATGTCCGGCCGCGGGGGGCGGCTGCCGCGCCTGGTCCTCGCCGCGTGCGTCGCGGCTGCCACCGCGTTCGGCGGCGTGGCGGTGTGGCAGCACCAGGAGGCGCGGCAAGCCGAGGAGCAGGCGCAACGAGCGGAACAGCGGGCGGCCGACATGGCCCGGGTGCTGGCGGCCCCCGATGCCCGCACCGTCACGAGCGGCAAGGGGGAGGCCAAGGCCACCGTGGTCGTCTCCCGCGAGGAGAACAGTGCCGTGTTCCTGGCGTCCGGCCTGCCCGAGCTGCCGTCCGGCAAGACGTACCAGCTGTGGTTCGCCGACGGCGGCACGATGAGGCCCGCGGGTCTCACCCGCACCGACGGCGGCCTGGTGATGGAGGGCGACGTCGGCGACGCCACCGGGGTGGGCGTCACGGTGGAACCCGCCGGCGGGTCACCGCAACCCACCGGTACGCCCGTGCTGCTCATGGCGCTTCCCACCTGAAGCGTGCGACTCCGCTGAGGAGCGGCCCGCAGCCTCGCGGCTGCGGGCCCTCCGGACGTGCCGTTGTCAGCGTTCGGCAGGGGAGCGGCGGGTGAGCAGGACACCGAGCGCGATCATGCCGATGCCGAGTACGAAGTGCAGCCAGTTGTCGGCCGAGTTGAGGGGGACGAAGTTGGCCGCGCTGTCCTGGTCGACGATCAGGCCGTAGATCCACAGCACCAGGTACACGGCGCCGCCGCCGATCAGGAAGGCACGGGCGGTGGTGGCGGCGCGCGCGAGGGCGAGGCCGGCGACGCCGAACAGCAGGTGCACGATGTTGTGCAGGACCGAGACCTGGAACACCCCGAGGAGCTTTGCCTCGGAGTGGTGCTCGGCGAACGTCATCGACTCGTAGTGGGTGGTCACCCCGGGAATGAATCCGAGGATGCCGACCAGGACGAATACCGCCCCGACGACCAGGGCGGCCCGCCGCACGAGGGTCCGGGACGTTACGGGGATGGCGTGATGAGTGGACATGACGGTGGTGTCCTTCCGGGGTACATGCGGTGTCGCGGTGTGAGTGAGGTGAATCGACTGCCCGTTCGTGCCACGCGGCTCAGTCCACGGTGACCACCACCGAATGCCATCCGCTCGCCCCGTCGGGGATGGTGCGGGTGCGTTCCCGTGTCTGTGTCTCACCGGTGCGGTCGGTGGCGCGGACGGTCAGGGTGTGGCTGCCGGGGGTGGCCTTCCAGGGAAGGGACCACTGACGCCAGGTGTCGATCGTGTCCTCGGCGGCGAGGTCGGCCCGTCGCCAGGGGCCGTCGTCGACGCGTACCTCGACGCGGTCGATGCCCCGGTGCTGGGCCCATGCGACGCCGGCGACCATGACGGTCCCGGCGGCGGGGCGGGCGAACGGCTTGGGCGTGTCGATGCGGGACTGGGTCTTGACGGGCGCCCTGCGCGCCCACTTCCGCTTGACCCAGTACGGGTCGTAGGCGTCGAACGTGGTGAGCTCGATGTCCTCGATCCACTTGCAGGCCGAGACGTACCCGTACAGGCCAGGCACCACCATGCGGACGGGGAAGCCGTGGTCGAAGGGCAGCGGCTCGCCGTTCATCCCGATGGCGAGCAGCGCGTCGCGCCCGTCCATCACCTCCTCGACCGGGGTGCCGAGCGTCATGCCGTCGACGGACCGGGCCACCAGCTGATCGGCCGGACCGCCCTTGGACGGCGGCTTCACACCGGCCTCGGCCAGCACGTCGGCCAGGCGTACGCCGAGCCAGCGGGCGTTGCCCACGTACGGGCCACCGACCTCGTTGGAGACGCAGGCGAGGGTGATGTCCCGCTCGACCAGCTCCCTGTCGAGCAGATCCTGGAAAGTGAGCGCGAGTGACCTGGCCACGCCCCGGCCGTGGATCCGCAGCCGCCAGCGCGTGGCATCCACCTTGGGCACGACCAAGGCGGTGTCGACACGGTAGAAGTCCTTGTTGGGGGTGACGAACCGGCTGACACCGGCAACGCGCAGCTGCGCGCCCCTGGGCACGGGCGCGGCGGGCGAGTCCGGCCGGGGAAGAACGACAGCCGCCCGGGAAGCCATGGCGTTCCGCGCACGCGACGCGCCCAGCGTCCGGCCCAGAACTCCGGCGCCGGTGGACGCCACGGCGGCGGCGCTCGCAGCGATCAGGAAACCGCGCCGATCCCAGCCCTCCCCGGGCGCCGACGCCCGTGCGGGCGCGGTGAGCCGGCCGGTCAGCCAGTGGAGGAGCGCGGCCCCCGCGAGCGCCCCCGCCAGGGACGGCACCCCGTCGGCGAAGGAGTCGGAGTCCGGGCGGGTCGTGGCCGCGACGGCTCCCACCACGCCGAACAGCAGCACCGCGGACGCGCCCACCCGCCGGTGGCGCAGCGCCAGAAGGCCCAGCATCAGGGCGAGGACTGCGAGGACGGCGACAATGCCCAGCAGCAGGACCAGCTTGTCGCTCTCGCCGAAGGTACGGATCGCCCAGTCCTTGACCGGCGCGGGGGTACGGTCGATGGCGGCTCCGCCCACTGCCGCGACGGGCCCCGCCTCGGGGCGGACAGCGGCAGCGGCGAGCTCGGCCACCGCAAGCGCCGCGTACCCGGCGAGCAATCCACTCAGGCCGGCGAGCAGCCGACGGAACCAGAGGCTTTCAGAAGCAGTCACACCCCCTCTTCGGAGCCGGACGGCACACAGATGGGTCCCTTGGCCCGAAGGGTGGAACGGTCACGGATCAGACCGCCGGGCGTCCGCGTGAAGCAGCCCCGGCACCCGCACGCCCCCGGAGGGGGCCGACACGGGGGCCGAGGCGCCGCCCCGGCTCACTTGCCGCGTTCGCCCTTCGGGCCGCGGCCCCGTTCCGTCTTCGGGCCTCGGGAGCGGAGCCCCCTCGTCGTCCTGCAGGGCGTTGGCCTCCTGGTTCGCGTCCTGGTCGGACACGCCCCGGTTCTCCTCGTCCTTGCGGGTACGGGTACGGGTACGGGTGCGGGTGCGGGTGCGGGCGCGTCGGACGTCGTACTTCTTGCTGCCTGGCTCGGGCATCTGCGATCACCTCCGGCCCCGCCGGGCAGCCACCCCGTCCCAGCGAGAACCCCTCACGGGGCTTCCGCATTACTGGAACGCGTTCTACTCTGTGCCGCGCCGCAGGGACTGGCCGCGACGCCTGGAGGGGCCGTGCACCTCGAATACACACCGGAGCAGCACCGGCTGCGCGCCGAACTGCGCGCCTACTTCGCCGGACTCGTACCCGAAGGCGCCCACCCGGGCGACGCCGACCCGACCGCCCGCAAGCGGTTCTACCGCGCCACCATCCGCCGCCTGGGTGCCGACCGCTGGCTCGGCGTCGGGTGGCCCGAGGAGTACGGCGGGCGCGGGCTCACGCCCATGGAGCAGTTCATCTTCTTCGACGAGGCCGCCCAGGCCGGCGTACCGCTCCCGCTCATGGCGCTCAACACCGTCGGGCCCACGATCATGCGGTTCGGCACCGACGAGCAGAAGGCGTACTTCCTGCCCCGCATCCTCTCCGGCGAGATCGACTTCGCCATCGGCTACAGCGAGCCCGACGCCGGCACCGACCTCGCCGCGCTGAAGACGAAAGCCGTCCGGGAGGGCGACGAGTACGTCGTCAACGGCCAGAAGATCTGGACCACCAACGGCGACACCGCCGACTGGGTGTGGCTCGCCGTCCGTACGGACCCGGACGCCCCGCCCCACAAGGGCATCACCATGCTCCTCGTCCCGACCTCCGACCCCGGATACTCCTGCACCCTCATCAACACCCTCGCCGGGCACGACACCACCGCCAGCTACTACGAGAACGTCCGCGTCCCCGTCTCCCACCGCATCGGCGAGGAGAACAAGGGCTGGCGGCTGATCACCAACCAGCTCAACCACGAGCGCGTCACCCTCGCCGCGCACGGCACCATGGCCATCCGGGCCCTGCACGACGTGCAGCGCTGGGCCGCCGGCACCAAGCTCGCCGACGGCCGCCGCGTCATCGACCTCGGCTGGGTCAGGAAACGCCTGGCGCAGACGCACACGAAACTCGACGCCATGAAGCTGCTCAACTGGCGGATGGTCACCGCCCTCCAGCACGGCACCCTCACCCCGCAGGACGCCTCCGCCGTCAAGGTGTACGGCTCCGAGGCGCGCCGCGACGCCTACGCCTGGCTGATGGAGGTCGTCGGCTCGGCCGCCCCGCTGAAGGAGGGCTCGGCCGGCTCCGTGCTCCACGGCGACCTGGAGCGCGGCTACCGCTCCGCCGTGATCTTCACCTTCGGCGGCGGCAACAACGAGATCCAGCGCGAGATCATCTCCTGGATCGGCCTGGGCATGCCCCGGGTACGGCGGTAACGTCACCCCATGCGTGACAGCGGCGACGCGGATCCCGGCCTCTTCGGGCCCGGCTCCGTGACCTGGCAGCTGCACAGCGACCCCATGATGTGGATCGCCGGCGTCCGGGCCCTGTACCTCCAGGCGCTGCACCCCGCCGCCGTACGCGGAGTCATGATCAACAGCAGTTTCCTGGACGACGCCTGGGGCCGGCTGATGCGCACCGCCGGCTTCGTCGGCACCCTCACCTACGGCACGACCGAGGCCGCCGAGAAGGCCGGAGCCCGGGTCCGGCGGATCCACCGGCTCCTGGGCGTCGACGACCCCGAGCTGCTGCTGTGGGTCCACTGTGCCGAGATCGACTCCTACCTGCACGTCGTACGCCGCTCCGGCATCCCCCTCAGCGACGCCCAGGCCGACCACTACATCGGCGAACACCGCGAGAGCGCCCGGCTGGTGGGCCTCGACCCGGCCCGCGTGCCCGCCTCGGCCGCCGAACTGGACGCGTACTTCGCGGCGATGCGCCCCCACCTCGCCGCCGGCGCCGACGCCCGCACCGTCGACGCCTTCCTGCGCCGGCCCCCCGTCCCCACCGCGCTGATCCCCGCCCGCGCCCTGCTCTGGCGGCGCGTGGCGGCCCTCGCGTACAACTCCCTCCCTCCCTGGGCCCACGCCCTGTACGGCAGGCCCGCGCCGAGCCCCGGCACCGTCACGTACCACCTGATCGCGACCGGCAACCTGCTGCGCTGCGTCCCCTCCCGTATCCGCTGGCAACTGCCGCCCCAGCACATCCTCAAAGCCGTGTCCAGACTGGGACCCGACACCCGCCCGGCCCCGTACACACTCCGCGGACGGCCCGCCATACTGGACGGGCCGGGGAGGGCATAGCGCGGGGACGACGGGCAGATCGACGGGCAGATCGACGGGGACTGTACGCGGACGGTACGCGAACTGCACGGGTACTCAACGGGGACTCAACGGGGGCGATGGCACGCGATGGGGGACACCAGGCTGCTTCAGGGCCGCTACCGGCTGGAAGAGTTGATCGGGCGCGGCGGCATGGGCGAGGTGTGGCGCGCCACCGACGAATCGCTCGGCCGCCGCGTCGCGGTCAAGTGCCTCAAGCCGCTGGGGCCGCAACAGGACCCGAACTTCGTCACCGTACTGCGCGAGCGCTTCCGCCGCGAGGCACGCGTCGCGGCCGCGCTCCAGCACCGCGGCGTGACCGTCGTCCATGACTTCGGCGAGTCCGACGGTCTGCTCCACCTGGTCATGGAGCTCCTCGAAGGCCGCAACCTCAGCCAGCTCCTGGAGGACAACCGACAGCACCCGCTGCCCGTCCATGACGTCGTCGACATCGCCGAACAGGTCGCCGACGCCCTCGCCTACACGCACCGGCAGGGCATCGTGCACCGGGACCTCAAACCCGCCAACATCATGCGGCTGGCCGACGGAACGGTGAAGATCTGCGACTTCGGCATCGCCCACCTCGGCGCCGACATCGGGTTCACCGCCCGCCTCACCGGTACCGGCATCGCCATGGGCACCCCGCACTACATGTCGCCCGAGCAGATCAGCGGCGGCCACGTCGACCACCGCAGCGACCTGTACTCGCTGGGCTGCGTCCTGTACGAGATCGCCACCGGCGTACCGCCGTTCGACCTGGGCGACGCCTGGGCGATACTCGTGGGCCACCGCGACACCCCGCCCGAGCCGCTGCGCAACCACCGGGCGGAGCTCCCGGAGTTCTTCGAGCGGATCGTCCTCGACCTGCTCGCCAAGGCGCCCGACGGCCGCCCCTCCGACGCCGCCGACCTGCGCCGCCGCATCGCCGACGCCGCCCGCCCGGCCCTCGCCATCGCCCCGGCCCCCGCCCCCGCCGCCGTGCTCCACGCCCCCTTCCCCCTCGCCCCCGCGTACCCGTACGCCCACCACCACCTGCCGTCCTGGACCCGCGGCATGACCACCGGGCACAAGGCGGTCGGCACCACCCTCCTGCACACCGCCCCGCCGCCCGACCCGGCGGCCGGCCTCACCGGCGAGTGGACCACCTCCACCGATCCGCGCGGCACCGCCCTCCCCGTACCGGCACCGCCCCGGCTCCAACGCCCCACCCCTCCGCCCGAGGTGCTCGCCCACCTGGCCGGCCGCCACAACGCCGGCCTGAGCCTGGGGCGGCTGGGCCGCTGGGAGGAGGCCGGGGAGGTGCACCGCGCGGTCGCCGCCGAGCGGGAGCACGCCCTGGGCCCCGACCACCCCGACACGCTCACCAGCCGCTACGAGGTCGGCTTCACGCTCAGCAGGACCGGCCGCGACGCCGACGCGCTGCGCGAGTTCGGCCACGTCGCCGAGGGCCGGGCCCGCGTCCTCGGCCCCGACCACCCCGACACCCTCACCGCCCGGCAGGAGATGGCGTACGTCCTGGGCCGGCTCGGGCGCCACTTCGAGGCCCACCAGGCGTACACCTCCGTCCTCGACGCCCGCACGCGCACCATGGGCGCCGACCACCCCGACACGCTGCGCTGCCGCCACAACCTGGCGTTCAACCTCGGCCGGCTCGGGCGCCTGGAGGAGTCGTACCGGATGGCGTACGACGTGGCCGCCGCCCGCGCCCGGCTGCTGGGGCCCGAGCACCCCGACACCCTGGTCACCCTGTACGAGGTGGCGTACACGCTCGGCCAGCTCGGACGCTGGCCCGAGGCGCTGCGCACCTACCGCGAGGTGGCCGCCGCACGCGCCCACGCCCTCGGCCCCGACCACCCCGACACGCTCGCCGCCCGGTACGAGGTCGGGATAAGCCTCGGCAGGCTCGGCCGCAGCCACGAGGCGCTGGAGCTGTACCGCGACCTCGTCGACGCCCGCACCCGGGCGCACGGCCCCGACGACCCGGAGACGCTGCGCGCCCGGCACGGCCTGGGCGTCAACCTCGGCCGGCTCGGCCGCTGGCAGGAGGCCCTGGCCGAGGCCCGCGAGGTGTACGGCATCCGCGAACGCGTGCTGGGGCCCGACCACCCCGACACGCTGGTCAGCTGCCGGGAGGTCGCGGTCGGGCTCGGCTGGCTGGGCCGCTGGGCCGAGGCGCTGGCCGTGTACGAGCGGGTCGCCGAGGCCCGGGACCGGGTGCTCGGCACCACCCACCCCGACGCCCTGGCCAGCCGCAACGACCAGGCGCACTGCCTGCAGCAGCTGGGCCGGCAGACCGAGGCCGTCGAGCTGTACCGGCGGGTCGCCGACCTGCGCCGCCGGCGGAGCGGCCCCTAGAGGATCCGTACGGGCGCGTGTTACGAAGGGCCATGACCGCACCGCGCTCCTACGACGCCGTCATCGTCGGCGGCGGCCACAACGGCCTGGTCGCCGCCGCCTACCTCGCCCGCGCCGGGCGCTCCGTCCTCGTCCTGGAACGCCTGCCCGCCACCGGCGGGGCCGCCGTGTCCACCCGGCCCTTCGCCGGGGTCGACGCCCGGCTCTCGCGCTACTCCTACCTGGTGTCCCTGCTGCCGCCGAAGATCGTGCGGGATCTGGGCCTGCGGTTCGCCGTCGCCCGGCGCACCATCTCCTCGTACACCCCGGTCGAGCGCCGGGGCCGGGCCGCCGGCCTGCTGGTGGGCGGCGAGCGCACCCGGGAGTCGTTCGCCGCGCTCACCGGCTCGGACGCCGAGTACGCGGCCTGGCAGCGGTTCTACGCCAGGACCGGCCACGTCGCCGAACGGGTGTTCCCCACCCTCACCGGGCCGCTGCCCACCCGCGAGGAACTGCGCGCCCGGATCGCGGACGACGAGGCGTGGCGGATGCTCTTCGAGGAGCCCGTCGGCGTCGCCATCGAGGAGCACTTCGCCGACGATCTCGTACGCGGGGTGGTGCTCACCGACGCGCTGATCGGTACGTTCGCCGACGCCCACGACCCGTCCCTCGTCCAGAACCGCTGCTTCCTCTACCACGTGATCGGCGGCGGGACGGGGGAGTGGAACGTACCCGTCGGCGGCATGGGCGCCCTCACCGGCGCCCTCGCGGACGCGGCGCGCTCGGCCGGCGCCGAGATCCGCACCGGCCACGAGGTGACCCGGATCGAGACGGACGGCCGCGCCGCCGAGCTCACGTTCCGTACGGAGGCGGGGGAGGGCATTGTCGCCGCCCGGCACGTCCTGGCCGGGGCGTCACCGCACGCGCTGGCCGCCCTGCTGGGCGAGCCCGCCCCGCCGCCCGCCGAGGGCGCCCAGCTGAAGGTGAACATGCTGCTGAAGCGGCTTCCCCGGCTGCGGGACCGCTCCGTCGACCCGCGTGACGCGTTCGCCGGGACGTTCCACATCTCCGAGGGGTACGGGCAGTTGGCGGCCGCGTACCGGGAGGCGGCGGCCGGCCGGCTGCCGAGCGCCCCGCCCTCCGAGATCTACTGCCACTCCCTGAGCGACCCGTCGATCCTCGGCCCCGACCTCGCCGCCCGCGGGTACCAGACGCTGACGCTCTTCGGCCTGCACACCCCGGCACGCCTCTTCGCCGCCGACAACGACACCGCCCGCGCCGCCCTCCTCGAGGCCACCCTCGCCCAACTCGGCGCCCATCTGGACGAACCGCTCGCCGACTGCCTCGCCACCGACGCGGAAGGCCGCCCCTGCATCGAGGCCAAGACCCCGCTCGACCTGGAACGGGACCTGCGGCTGCCCGGCGGCCACATCTTCCACGGCGACCTCTCCTGGCCGTACGCCACCGATGCAGCCGACGCCACCGGCCGGTGGGGCGTGGAGACCGCCCACGCCAACGTGCTGCTGTGCGGGGCGGGCGCGGTGCGCGGCGGCGGCGTCAGCGGCATCCCCGGCCACAACGCGGCCATGGCGGTGCTGGAGCGTTGAGCCGTCAGGGAGCGGGCGCCTCGTCGAAGCTGGCGTAGTAGGCGGCGGCCATGTCCTTGTCGCCGTGACCCTGGGCGGCGGCGCGCGCCAGGCGTTCGGCGCCTGCGGCTGCCACGTCGAGGCGGATGCCGCGCCGCTGCCCGGCCTCGACGATGAGCCGGGCGTCCTTCACGGCGGTGTCGACCGCGAAGCTCGCCGGTGAGAGGCGGTCGTTCAGGACGAGGTCGGACTTGGCGCGCAGGTAGCCCATGTCGAGCGGGCCGCCGGCGATGATGTCGAAGAAGCTCCGTGGGTCCACCCCGAGGACCTTGGACAGGGCGAGCGCCTCACCGGTCGCGGCGGTGGCCGCGATGACCCAGCTGTTGGCCACGAGCTTGAGGCGGGTGGCGCCGGCCGACGCACCGTCGTCGCCGGTCCATACGGTGCGGGTCCCGACGGCGTCGAACACCGCTGCCACGGCGTCCCGGCGGTCGCCGGGGCCGGCGGCCAGCACGGTCAACTGCCCGGCCTCGGCGGGCTCGCGGGTGCCGAGGACGGGCGCGTCGAAGAAGACCAACTCGTGCTCCCTGGCGAAGTCTGCCAGTTCGCCGACGGCCTCGATCCCCGTGGTCGTGGACTGCACCCACGCGGTGCCGGGCCGCAGTGCGGGCGCGGCCTGCCGCATGCTGTCCAGGGCCGCGGCGCCGTCGTGGAGCATGGTGAGAACCACGTTGGCGTCCTGTACGGCTTCGGCGGGGGTGTCGGCGATGTGCGCGCCGTCGGTGGCCAGGGGCTCCGCCTTGGCCCGCGTGCGGTTCCACGCGCGGACGCTGTGTCCGGCCCGGGCGATGTTGCGCGCCATGGCGGCCCCCATGACTCCGGTGCCCAGGACGCTCACGGTGAGTATGTCGGTCATACGTTGGCCTTCTGTTCCTCTGCTCGTACGGTGCCGTGCGTGCGGTGCGGCGCAGCGCGGTGGGAGCCGGTGCGCCAGGACTGAGGCGGACCAAGCTCCCGGCAGTCTGCCCGATTACCCGTTCGGACGCGGGCCTTTCCACCGAGGCGCGGGCCGTCCAGCCAGTCCTGGTGGCGGTGGCGTCGTGCGTCACGTCGAGCTGCTCGTCACGGCCCCCCACGGAACCCTCTCGTCGGCACACGGCAGGACGGGCGGCGACACATCGATGGCCGACGGCACACGGATGGGCGCCACCAGGGCGCCCATCCGTGTGCCGTTCGGGTCAGCCGACGTCCCAGCAGGTGGCCTCGTGGTGCTTCACGTGGACCTTGCCGGCCTTCACGTGGCCGCCGGACCCCCAGCAGCCTTCCACGTCCGAGCCGTGGGCGGCGGCAGGGGCCGCGGCCATGAAGCCGACCGCCATCAGACCGGCCAGAACGAGCGAGATGCGCCGAAGCATGAGTTTCTCCTTCGAGTTGGGGACTCACCACGACTGTTCATCAGCCGCCGCTCCACCGCACGCCGAGTCGCGCGGGCGGGTGGTGGAGCCACTCGAAGGTGCTGGTCGCCGGCGCGCCTGACGCCGGGCACACCTCGTCCCCGGCGGCCGTGGCGACACGGCCGCCGGGGACGGAGGGCCGTTGTGGCTCAGGCCCGGGGCGGCGGGTCCTGCGGACGGTCCCCGCCAAGCTGCTGCTTGAGCTTGTCCTGGGAGGTGTCGACCTGGCTGCTGTACTTGCCCTGGGTCTTCTCGTCGACGAAGTCGCCCGCCTTGTCGATGCCTTGCCCGGCCTTGTCCTCGTGGCCTTTGAGCATCTGCTTGAGCTTGTCCATCACGGACATAGGGTCATCCTCTCCTCGCAGAGTGACCCCCCGCCCCTCAGTTTCGCTCGCCCGTACGAAACCCGCATCCGCACCGCCCTGACCTGTCAGTTCGCCGAGGCGGCCCACCCCTGCGCCTCGACACGGGCGGCGTCCGCGGGCCGTGCTTCGTCGAACAGGGTGCGGGAGCCGTCCAGGACGCGGATACCGTCGACGTACACCCCGCGGCCGACGTGGAGCCGGTCCGTCGCGTACCGCCAGCGCAGCCGGACCGGGGTGCCCCGCCAGTCGGACAGGTCGGCCTCCAGCCGGTGCCAGACCCGCCCCGACCAGCCGCTCACCGACCCGGTCGGGTGCGGCCGCGGCTCCTGCCCGTGACGTACGGTCACGAACGGCACCGGGCGCCACGTCCCGCCCGCGTCGCCCGACGCCTCCAGGAACAGGGCGTCCGAGCCCGGCTCGGTGTCCCACCACATCCAGCAGCGCAGCCGGGGGCGTGGCGAGGCGGGCGTCACCTCGGGAACGGTGAGCGTCGCCGCCGTACTCGACGCCATGCCCGCGTACCACGCGGTGCCGCCACGCGCCGGGCGTACGGGAACGGCGCGCGCCAGGTTGTTCGCGGCGGCCACGCGCGGCGCGGATCCGGAACGCCAACTGCGCACCGGGTGCACCGAGTTGCCGAGCACGACCAGGAAGGAGTCCGTGGTCGGATCGATGACCAGGCTGGTGCCGGTGAAACCGGTGTGGCCCGCGGTGTACGGGGTGGCCATGGCGCCCATGTACCAGTGCTGGTGGAGCTCGAAGCCCAGGCCGTGCTCGTCTCCGGGGAAGGCGGTGTTGAAGTCGGTGAACATCAGCTCCACCGACTTCGGTTCCAGGATGCGGGCGTGCCCGTAGACGCCGCCGTTCAGCAGCGTACGGGCGAGGACGGCCAGGTCCCACGCGCAGGAGAAGACACCGGCGTGGCCGGCGACGCCACCGAGGCTGTACGCGTTCTCGTCGTGCACCTCGCCCCACACCAGGCCGCGGTCGAGGCCCGACCAGGGAGCCCGGGCGTCCTCGGTGGCGGCGGTCTTCGATCTCCAGGAGGCGGGCGGGTTGAAACGCGTGCGGTGCATCCCGAGCGGAGCGGTGATCTCGTTACGGAGCAGGGCGTCCAGGGAGTGACCGGTGATCTCCTCCAGGATCAGTTGCAGCGCGATCAGATTGAGGTCGGAGTAGAGGTACCGGGTGCCGGGCGGACTGATGGGCGCCTCCTGCCACAGCAGCCTCAGCTTCCCCTCCCGCGTCGGCTCCTTGTACAGCGGGATCCACGCGCGCAGGCCGGAGGTGTGCGTGAGCAACTGCCGCACCGTGATGTCCTGCTTCCCGCCGCCCTCGAACTCCGGGAGATACGCGGTGACCTTCCCCTCCAGCTCCAGCGCCCCGCGCTCGATCTGCTGCACCGCCAGCACCGCCGTGAACAGCTTCGAGACCGACGCCAGGTCGAAGACCGTGTCCTCGGCCATCGCGATCCGCCGCTCCGGCGGCAACTCCACGCCCGTGTCGGTCTTCTCGTCGTACGCCGCGTAGCGCACCGCGTGCCCGATCGCCCGGTGCAGCGCCACCGTCCCGCCGCGCCCCGCCAGCAGCACCGCTCCCGCGTACCACGGGCGCTTGGGGGAGGGGTCCAGGAACCGCTCGGCGTCCGCGACCAGCCGGTCCAGGTGCTCGGGCAGCAGCCCCGCCCGCTCGGCGGAGCCCAGCCGCAGCGTCGGCCGACCGTGTTCCGTCGAGCCGCCGCCGCCGACCGCCACCGCGGCCCCCGGAATCGAACCGATCACCAGCGCACCTCCCAGGGCCAGCACCCCGCCACCGAACCGGCGACGGTCCATCCCCTCCGTCATGCCCACCATGCTCCCCCTCCCTGAACGATTCCTGAAAGAATCCTTCGTCGCCGCCCGCACCACGTGAAACTTTCTTACCGCCCCCCGTCCCCGTCAAGAACCGGCCACCCGGAAAGAATCTGACGCTTCATCAGAAAATCTCTTCCCTCGTCCGCCCCGCTGCGGCATCCTGCCGCCCATGGAGACGGAGCTGAGCAAGAGACTGGGTGTCGAGCACGCCATCTTCGGCTTCACGCCCTTCCCCGCGGTGGCGGCCGCCATCACCAGAGCCGGCGGGTTCGGCGTACTCGGGGCCGTCCGCTACACCGCCCCCGACGACCTCGCCCGCGACCTCGACTGGATGCAGGACCACACCGACGGCCTGCCCTACGGCCTCGACGTCGTCATGCCCGCCAAGAAGGTGGAGGGGGTGACCGAGGCCGACGTCGAGGCGATGATCCCCGAGGAGCACCGCCGGTTCGTCGCCGAGACCCTCGCCAAGCACGGCGTACCCGAACTCCCCGACGGCGAGGCCTCCGGCTGGCGCATCACCGGCTGGATGGAACAGGTCGCCCGTGGCCAGCTCGACGTCGCCTTCGACTACCCCATCAAGCTCCTCGCCAACGCCCTCGGCTCCCCGCCCCCCGACGTCGTCCAGCGCGCCCACGAGCACGGCATCCTCGTCGCCGCCCTCGCCGGCAGCGCCAAACACGCCCGGCGCCACGCCGAGGCGGGCATCGACATCGTCGTCGCCCAGGGGTACGAGGCGGGTGGCCACACCGGCGAGATCGCGTCCATGGTCCTCACGCCCGAGGTCGTCGACGCCGTCCACCCGCTGCCCGTCCTCGCCGCCGGCGGCATCGGCAGCGGCGAACAGATCGCCGCCGGGCTCGCCCTCGGCGCCCAGGGCGTCTGGCTCGGCTCGCTCTGGCTCACCACCAGCGAGGCCGACCTCCACTCGCGCGCCCTCACCGCCAAGCTGCTGGCCGCCGGTTCCGGCGACACCGTCCGCTCCCGCGCCCTCACCGGCAAACCCGCCCGCCAACTGCGTACCGAGTGGACCGACGCCTGGGACGACCCGGACGGCCCCGCGCCCCTCCCGATGCCCCTGCAGGGCCTGCTGGTCGCCGACGCCGTCTCCCGTATCCAGAAGTACGAGGTCGAGCCGCTGCTGGGCACGCCCGTCGGGCAGATCGTCGGCCGGATGACCTCCGAGCGCCCCGTCCAGGAAGTCTTCGACGACCTCATCCGAGGCTTCGAACGGGCCGTGGACCGCCTCACCCGTATCGCGAACAGGAGCCGGTGATGACCGACCGACCCAACGGCTTCTGGGCCCAGGCCACCGCCGACCCCACCCGTAAGGTCCTGACCGCACCCGACGGTGAGGAGTGGACCGCCGGCCGGCTGCACGCCGCCGCCAACCGGCTCGTCCACGGACTACGCGCGGCCGGCCTGGAAAGCGGTGACGCCTTCGCCGTCGTCCTGCCCAACGGCGTGGAGTTCCTCACCGCCTACCTCGCCGCCTCCCAGGCGGGTTTCTACCTCGTCCCGGTCAACCACCACCTCGTCGGCCCCGAGATCGCCTGGATCGTCGTCGACTCCGGCGCCAAGGTGCTGATCGCGCACGAACGGTACGCCGGCGCGGCCCGCGCCGCCGCCGACGAGGCGAACCTCCCGCCGAGCAGGCGGTACGCCGTGGGCGGCGCCATCGAGGCGTTCCGCCCGTACGCCGAACTCCTCGACGGACAGCCCGAGTCACCGCCCGCCGGGCGCACCCTCGGCTGGGTGATGAACTACACCTCCGGCACCACCGGCCGCCCGCGCGGCATCCGCCGCCCACTGCCCGGCAAGCCCCCGGAGGAGGCGTACCTCGGCGGCTTCCTCGGCATCTTCGGCATCCAGCCGTACGACGGGAACGTCCACCTGGTCTGCTCGCCGCTCTACCACACCGCCGTGCTCCAGTTCGCGGGCGCCGCCCTGCACATCGGCCACCCGCTCGTCGTCATGGACAAGTGGACGCCCGAGGAGATGCTGCGCCTCATCGACACCCACCGGTGCACCCACACCCATATGGTGCCCACCCAGTTCCACCGCCTCCTCGCCCTTCCCGACGAGGTCAGGGCGCGCTACGACGTGACCTCGATGCGCCACGCCATCCACGGGGCGGCCCCGTGCCCGGACCACGTCAAACGCGCCATGATCGAGTGGTGGGGCCGTTGCGTCGAGGAGTACTACGCGGCCAGCGAGGGCGGCGGCGCGTTCGCCACCGCCGAGGACTGGCTGAAGAAGCCCGGTACGGTCGGCAAGGCCTGGCCCATCAGCGAACTCGCCGTCTTCGACGACGACGGCCGTCCGCTGCCGCCCGGAGAACTCGGCACCGTCTACATGAAGATGACGACCGGCGGCTTCAGCTACCACAAGGACGAGGCCAAGACTCGCAAGAACCGCATCGGCGACTTCTTCACCGTCGGCGACCTCGGCTACCTCGACGAGGACGGCTACCTCTTCCTCCGCGACCGCAAGATCGACATGATCATCTCGGGTGGCGTCAACATCTACCCCGCCGAGATCGAAGCCGTCCTGCTCACCCACCCCGCCGTCGCCGACGCCGCCGCCTTCGGCATCCCGCACCCCGACTGGGGCGAGGAGGTCAAGGCGGTCGTCGAGCCCGCCGACGGCCACACCCCGGACGACACCCTGGCGGCCGGCATCCTCGCCCACTGCGCCGAACGCCTCGCCGGCTACAAACGCCCCAAGAGCGTCGACTTCATCGCCTCGATGCCCCGCGACCCCAACGGCAAGCTCTACAAACGCCGCCTCCGCGACCCGTACTGGGAGGGCCACGAGCGCCCCGTCTGACGGCCCCCGCACCACCGCGCGCCCCGGCACGCCCCGTCCCGCGCGAGGCACGACTCCCGCGCCGAGCCGTCGCACCGCGCCGAGCCGTCCGGCGCGGAACGCGCGGCCGACGCGCCGAGCCGCCCCAGCGGTGCCGACGGCCCGTACCCGTTTCGGTCACCACACCGCGCGGTGCGGCGCCCGCTCTGGCAGCGTGGCGGCATGAGCACCGGCACGGACACCGGCACGGCAGGGCTGACACGGCAGTGGACCACCTGGGTGCCGGTGGTCGCCGTGCTGGTCCTGGGCATCAGCTGGGGGCGGGACCTGCCGGGACCGGTCGTGGCCGTCGTCGGGCTCTGCCTGATCGGCTCCGTCCTGTCGGCCGTGCACCACGCCGAGGTCGTCGCCCACCGCGTCGGTGAGCCGTTCGGGTCACTGGTCCTCGCCGTCGCCGTGACCGTCATCGAGGTCGGGCTCATCGTCATGCTGATGGCCGGCGGGGGTGACAAGGCGTCCACCTACGCCCGGGACACCGTCTTCGCCGCCGTCATGATCACCTGCAATGGCATCGTCGGCCTGTCCCTCCTCGTCGCCGCCCTGCACAAGCGGCGCGTCGCCGTCTTCAACGCCGAGGGATCCGGCGGCGCGCTCGCCACCGTCATCACCCTCGCCGCCATGACGCTCGTCCTGCCCAGCTTCACCACCAGCCAGCCGGGCCCCGAGTTCACCGGGGTGCAGCTGGCCTTCGCCGCCGTCGCCTCGCTCTGCCTGTACGGGATCTTCGTCGCCGTACAGACCGTCCGCCACCGCGACTACTTCCTGCCCGTCGCCCGCGACGGTGACGCGACGGGCGAGGAGGAACACGCCCCGCCGCCCACCGTCCGCGAGACGTGGTGGAGCCTCGGCCTGCTCCTGGTGGCCCTCGTCGCCGTCGTCGGGAACGCCAAGCTCGTCTCGCCGACCATCGAGGACGGCGTCGAGTCGGCCGGCCTGCCCCACGCGGTCGTCGGTGTCGTCATCGCCCTGATGGTGCTGCTGCCCGAGACCCTCGCCGCCGTCCGCGCCGCCCGCCGTGACCGCGTCCAGACCAGCCTCAATCTGGCGTACGGCTCCGCCATCGCCAGCATCGGCCTGACCATCCCGGCGATCGCGCTCGCCTCGATCTGGCTGTCCGGGCCCCTGGTCCTGGGGCTGGGGCCGCTCCACCTGGCGCTGCTCACGCTCACCGCCGTGGTGAGCGCCCTGACCGTGGTGCCCGGACGAGCCACTCTCCTCCAGGGCGGCGTTCACCTGGTGCTGTTCGCCGCCTTCGTGTTCCTGTCGTTCAGCCCCTGACCCGCACCACCCTCAGCTTCGGATCGGTCAGGATGTCCTTCTCGCAGAAGCGGGCCGTCACCCACCGCTCGCCCGAGAACAGCGCCGTCTGGTCATTGAAGTGCGGCGAGTTCGGGTTCGACGACTGGGAGTACGTCAGCAGGGTCCGCGCCACGGGACAGCGTCCGCCGTCCCAGCCGACCGCCTGGACGTGGCTCGTCCCGTGCGCCACCTCCGTGTAGCCGCCGCCCGCCGCGTTCCACACGGGCTCGGTCTTGTTCCAGATGCCCAGCGCCTCCGTACCGCCGGACACCGGGATGCGCGT
Source organism: Streptomyces sp. CB03238 (assembly GCF_002099185.1). NCBI lineage: Bacteria > Bacillati > Actinomycetota > Actinomycetes > Kitasatosporales > Streptomycetaceae > Streptomyces > Streptomyces sp. CB03238. The sequence continues at coordinate 121,204 of NZ_NBCN01000016.1, forward strand.
GCCGCCCCGTACCACGAACTGGTGCTCACCGAGCGGCGCGTCCAGCGGGATCCCGGCCGCCCGCAGCTCGGCGACGGCATCGCCCAGCGCCTTCGCGAAGGCGGGCGAGGCGGTGTCGAGGGTGTGCGGCGTACGGACCGGGTCGGCGGCCGAGAAGGGCACCTTCCACAGCTGGGCCGCCGGCACGGCCGCCGTGAGCTTGCGCCAGAAGCGGTCGAAGAGCAGCGCGCCCCGGCTGTCGGTGTCCACCGTGCGGTCCCACCGCGCGATCACCGCGCACGCCGCCGGGTCGCCCGGCAGCGCGGCCGGGCACGCCTTCGCCGCGTCGGCCGCCGCCAGGTCTCCGGCCGGCGCCCGGTTCGCGAACTGCTGCCGTTGCAGGTCGGCCACCGTCAGCCGGCCCCGCTCCGCCATCCCCGCCACGTCCTCGATCCCGCCCCGGGTCCGTAGCGAACGGGGCGTCGCGATCGTCCCGAACACCCGCTCGTAGCCGGTCAGCGGCCGGTCGGCGTTGGTCAGCCACGCGCTGTCGTTGGAGTTCACGGCGTACGGCGCGTCCTGGAGCACCGGCATCCGCGACGGTCCGAAGATCCCCGGCTGCACCGCGTCCCGGTCCGACCCCGGCGCGCACCCGGTACGCGAACCGTCCAGCACCGCCACGCCCGACGCCGGGTACGTCACCTTGCCCAGCGGGGTCGAACAGCGCTCGGCGAGCTCGTCGGTGATGCGTGGCAGCACCTGCGACTGGCTGAACAGCGTGTGGCCGCCCGCGTCCGCGGCGATCGTGTTCACCCACGGCAGGCCCTGCGTGCGGCGCAACACTTCCCGCATGTCCCGCGTCGAGCGGGCCTTGGCGAAGCCCAGCGCGGTGTCCGTGGCGCGCAGGTTGACGGCGTTGGGGTCGTTCAGCGCGTACGCCGTCGTCGCCGACCACGGCAACGGCAGCGACGCGCCGAGCGAGGTGACGACCGGCCCGTACCGCGTCCACCACTGGGTACGCGTCACGGGGGCGCCGCCCCTGACGGGTACGGTGACCGTGCGCTTCCTCATCCGCTCCGGCCTGCCGTCCACCACGTACACGGTGGGGTCCGTCGGGTCCAGCGTGAGCTGGTGCAGATTGAGCGTGACGCCGGTCGCCACGGTGTGGCTCCACGCCACCCTGTCGGTGAACCCGATGCCCACCGCCGTAGTGCCGAGCAGCGAGCCGCCCGAGACGTTCAGCTCACCCGGGATGGTCTGCTGCGACTGCCAGAAGCGCCGGCCGCCGTGCCACGGGTAGTGCGGGTTGCCCAGCAGCAGACCCCGGCCGTTCGCGGTCGTCCCACCGCTGAACGCCACCGCGTTGGAGCCCATGTCGGCGCTCTCGGCGGCGAACAGGGCCCGGGCCGCCGCGGCCGTACGTGCCGGGTCGACGGACGGGACCGGACCGGCGCCCGGCGGCCGGGCAGCGGTGATGCCGTCGACGGCCCGGCCCTGCCCGCCCAGCACCGCGAGGGCGAACCCGCGCCGGGCGACATCGAGCCGGGTGACCGGCCGGACCCAGTCGGCGCCCGCGCAGGCCGGGTCGGTGACGCGGTTCTGCTTCAGCCAGGCGTTGTAGCCCGCCGCCCAGCCCCGCATCAGCTCCCGCACGTCACGGCTGGGCCCGGCCGGAGCGGGGACGGCCAGCAGCCGCTCCACCGTTCCCGCGTCCCGTACACCACGGAAGTACAGGTCGCTGGAGAGGTTCGTCGTCGCGGACGACAGCGCTCCGTCGGGCGCGCCGTCCGGCCCGAAGTGGCGCGAGCGCTCGCCGCGCACGGTCACGAAACCGTCGGCGAGTACACACACCTGATCGGCGGCCTGCGCCCACCCCGTACCGAAGCCGAGGGTCGCGTAGTCCTCGGCCACGATGTGCGGAATGCCGTACTCGGTGTAGCGGATGACGGCCGACAGGCCGCCGCCGGACGGGCGGTGGCGTTCGTCCGGTACGGCGGGGCTCGCCGTACCGGCCACGGTCGCGAGCGCGACCACGGCCGGCACCAGATGTCTTCTCAGGCGGGTACGGAAGAGCAACGTGCCTCCCAACGGAACGGAAGTGAAAGCTCGTTGGGCCATGCACCCATCCAGGGCCCCGCCCTGTCAACATCCCGTTCGGTATCCTCCGCGCCCCGGGCGCCGCCTCATCCCCGGGTGAGGCGTACGCACTCGGCGACCAGCTCGCGCAGGCTCCCGGTCCGCCGCAGCAGTTCCCGCTGCACCCGGGCGCCGTTGCCGGTCTTCAGCAGGGCGGCCAGGGCCTCCTGGGCGGGCACCACGTCACCGCTGTCCTCCAGCGCGTCCCTGACGTGCTCGAACAGCGCCCGCACCACCGCCTCCGCCGGCGCCGGCCGCATCGTCACCGGGTGGACGAGCTCGTCCTCCAGCCCGGACCGGGCCGCCCGCCAGGCGGCCAGCCGCAGCAGCGCCACACCGTGCCGGGCCGGCGGCTCACCGTCCCGCCACTGCCGCGCCGCCGTCTCCACCAGGCCGCGCACCAGCGTGGCCAGCAGCACCGTGGTGGACGGATCCAGACAGACGTCCGCCACCCGTATCTCGACCGTCGGGTACGTGTGGGACAGGCGGGCGTCGAAGTAGACCATCCCCTCGTCCCGCAGCACCCCGCTCGCCACCATGTCGGCGACCTGCTCGTGGTAGCGGTCGGCGGACCCGAAGATCTCCACCGGGCCGGCCGACGGCCAGCGCCCCCACACCCGGTTGCGGTAACTGGCGTACCCGCTCTCCTCACCCTGCCAGAACGGGGAGTTCGTGCTCATGGCCAGCAGCACCGGCAGCCAGGGCCGGATGCGGTCCAGAACCGCCACGCCCTCCTCGTCCGACTCCACCGACACGTGGACGTGACAGCCGCACGTCAGCTGCTCCTGAGCGGTGAGACCGAAGTGCTCCTTCAGCCACTGGTGGCGCTCACCGGTGCCGATGGTCGGGCTGACCGGGAGCGGTGAGGTCGCCAGCGCGGCGACCGACGCGTCCAGTCCCTCGGCGTGCCGCGCCGCCTCCGCCCGCCACCGCCGGATCTCGTCGCCCAGATCACCCATGACGGTCTGCGGGCGCGTGGCGAACTCCAGCTGCTGACGCTGCAGTTCGCTCTCGAACACCTCGTCGTTGCCCTGGGGGTCCAGGGCCGCGGCCGCCAGTACGGCCGTCGACAAGGCCCGCGGTTCCCCGGTCCGGCTGTCCACCAGGAGAAGTTCCTCCTCGACACCCACACTGCGCACCATCGTCCTGCCTCTCTACGGAATGACCGTCGTTTGCCCCCGATCCGGCCCCTCACGCATCGGCGCCCACCCCCGCCCACCTGGACAGGTGTGCGGGGACGCGCGGACGGGGCATACGGGCAGCACAAGATCATCCGCGTATGAGAGACGAGAAGGGAGCCCGCAGATGGCGATACCCGTCCGCAGGCCACGCATGGACCGTCCCGCCCGCCGAGCGGGCTTCAGCCTGCGCGAGACCACGCTGGGCTTCGGTCTGGTGGCCATCTTCCTGTGCGGTACGGGAGTGATGGCGCGGGCGGCCGTCGGTGACTCCGCCGACGTGCCCGCCGCCGCACTGGCCGTGGCGGGCACCCTGGCAGTGGCCCTGGCCCTGGTGCGCGCCGCCCGCCGGCGCCGCGCCCCGGCCGCCCCGCTCGCGGAGCCGGCCGTGTACGTGGACTACGCGGCCATGGACGCGGACGCCTTCGAACAGGCCGTCGCGGACCTCTGCGTACGGGACGGCTGCCTGGACGTCGAGGTCGTCGGCGGCGCGGGGGACCTGGGGGCGGACGTGCTGGCCACCGCGCCGGACGGCCGGCGCGTCGTCGTCCAGTGCAAGGCCTACGGACCGGACAACAAGGTGGGCTCCCAGGACGTGCAGCGCTTCGGCGGAACGTGCTTCGCCGTGCACGAGGCCCACGTCGCCGCCGTCGTGACCACCAGCGAGTTCACCGAGCCGGCTACGCAGTACGCCGCCCAGTGCGGCATCCTCTGCGTCGACCGCCAGGGCCTGGACGCCTGGACGGACGGCACCGGCCCGGCACCCTGGCTCCAGGCCGACACCTCAGCCGGCTGCGGGCCGCACCGCCGCTGACGCACCGGTTCCTGTGCGGCACCGCCGGACTCGGCCTGACGGAGCTACAGGTCGCCGATCCGGTACTCGGAGCGCGCCTTGTCCAGCAGGTCCTCGGCGGTGGCCTCGGCCGACTTCCCCGCCGGTACGTCGACGCCCAGGGTGAGACGCTCCTGCCGGGAGTTGATCACGACGAGCGTCTTGGACAGGCGGCGTGGTGTGCCTTCCCCTTCCCTGCTGTACGTGAGGGTGAGGACGGCGGCATCACGTCCCTGCTCGGTGGTGGACTGCACGGAGGCGACGGCGGCGGAGCCACCGGTCGGCGGGGTGGCCGTCTCGTACTCCTGCTTCCAGCGCTGCGCCGTCGCCATCGCGGTCTCGGTGGTCTTCTCCTTCTTGTCCACGAGCAGCGTCATGTCACCCTTGGGGGAGGTGTAGCGGGTGCCGGTGTAAGCGCCGTCCGAACTGTCGAGGTCGTCCGCCGTGGTGATGGTCCAGTCGGCCGGGGCGGCGACGGTGACCCGCATGCGGTACTCCTCGTAGCGCTTCCACCCGTCGGGCAGGTCGTCATCTCCGAACGGGAGGACCAGGGCGACGAGCAGGGCCACCACCAAGGCGGCGCCGGTGGCGAGCGGCAGCGGCCGCAGCAGCCGGCGCTTGAGGGAGCCGGGCCGCGCCGCCGACGGGCCGTCCTGTCCGGGCGGCGCGGCCGCTGAGGCCGAGGCTGAGGCGGACGGCCGGGGGAGAGGGGCGGCCGCGGATCGCAGCATCGGCAGCGCCGCCTGGGCGGTGAGCCGGCTCTCCGGCTCCTTGCGCAGCAGGCCGGTGACGACCGCGGTCAGTTCCGCGGAGTGCTGCGGCGGGGGCAGCTCGGCGAGGAGGATGGCCTGGAGGGTCGACGGCGTGGTCTGCCGGCGGAACGGCGACACACCCTCGACGGCCTGATAGAGCATCACCCCGAGCGACCACAGGTCGGACTCCGATCCCGGACGGCGCCCCAGCACCCGCTCGGGGGCGATGTACTCGGGCGAGCCGACGAAGCCCCCGGTCTCGGTGAGCTTCTGCTCGCCCTCCATCTGCGCGATGCCGAAGTCGGTGAGTACGACGCGGTCATGGCGGCCCACCATGACGTTGCCGGGCTTCACGTCACGGTGCAGCACACCGGCCTCGTGCGCCGCGGTCAGCGCACCGAGGACCGCGAGCCCGATCCGGGCGGCCTCCTGCGGGGACACGGTGCCCTCGTCCAGCACCTCGGCGAGGGACTTCCCGCGCAGCAGCTCCATCACGATCCACGGGCTGTCGCCCTCGGTCACCACGTCGTGGATGGCGACCACCGAGGGGTGATCGATGCGCGCGGCGGCGCGGGCCTCCCGCTGCATGCGCAGGTACGCGGTGTGGCGCTCCCCGGCGGTGAAGTGCTCCGGGACCCTGGGCTCCTTGATGGCCACATCGCGGTCGACCACCTCGTCGCGGGCCCGCCAGACGGTTCCCATCCCGCCGGACCCCAAGCGCTCCAGCAGCCGGTAGCGCCCGCCGACCAGCCGGCCCGCGCCGGCCTCCGGACCGGAAGCGCCCGCCTCACCGCCCCCTGGCGGGCGTTCCAGGTGCCCTTCCGGCTCCCGCGCCCCCGGGACCGGTGGCTGCAATGCGTAGCTCGTCGGCTCTTCCAGCCGTCCCCCGTCGTTGCTCATGCGCCCATCATGCACCGCCGGGTCACGGTACGGGGAATCACCGTTCGGCGGTGGTACTCGCCCCGTCGAGCGCTTCCCGGATGATGTCGGCGTGGCCGGCGTGCTGGGCGCTCTCCCGGATCAGGTGCAGCAGGATCCGGCGCACCGGCCAGTGGACCGTCTCCGGCGGTGACCACGGAGTCCTGGGCAGGGGCACGGTCCTGTCCATGTCCGGCAGGGCGCGCACAGCCTCTTCGGTCCCCTGTGCCGCGCCCGCGTACGACTCCCGGCGCGGCGCTTCACTCGGCGCCTCGCAGGTCCACGATCCGCCTGATCTTGCCCACCGACCGCTCCAGCGTCTCCGGGTCGACCACCTCCACCCCGACGGACACCCCGATCCCGTCCTTCACGGCCGCCGCGACCAGCCGCGCGGCCTCCGCGCGCACCTCGTGACCGGCGTCCGCCCGCGCCTCCGCGCGGACGGTGAGCGCGTCCAGCCGCCCCTCACGGGTCAGCCGCAGCTGGAAGTGCGGCGCGAGACCCGGCGTACGCAGCACGATCTCCTCGATCTGGGTGGGGAAGAGGTTCACGCCCCGCAGGATCACCATGTCGTCGCTGCGCCCCGTGACCCTCTCCATCCGCCGGAACGCCGGCCGCGCCGTCCCCGGCAGCAGCCGCGTCAGGTCACGCGTCCGGTACCGGACCACCGGCATGGCCTCCTTGGTGAGCGAGGTGAACACCAGCTCGCCCCGCTCGCCGTCCGGCAGCACCTCGCCCGTGAACGGGTCCACGACCTCCGGGTAGAAGTGGTCCTCCCAGACATGGAGCCCGTCCTTGGTCTCCACGCATTCCTGCGCGACGCCCGGGCCGATCACCTCCGACAGGCCGTATATGTCGACCGCGTCGATCGCGAACCGCTCCTCGATCTCCCGCCGCATCTCCTCCGTCCACGGCTCCGCACCGAAGATGCCCACCTTCAGGGAGGTGGAGCGCGGGTCGACGCCCTGCCGCTCGAACTCGTCCAGCAGCGTGAGCATGTACGACGGCGTCACCATGATGATCTCGGGCCGGAAGTCCTGGATCAGCTGCACCTGACGCGCCGTCATGCCACCGGAGGCCGGGACGACCGTGCAGCCGAGCCGTTCGGCGCCGTAGTGCGCCCCGAGCCCGCCGGTGAACAGTCCGTACCCGTACGCCACATGGACCATGTAGCCCGGCCGGCCCCCGGCCGCGCGGATCGAGCGCGCGACCACGTCCGCCCAGGTGTCCAGGTCGCGGTCCGTATACCCCACGACGGTGGGCCGGCCGGTCGTACCGCTGGACGCGTGGACCCGGCGTACCCGCGACTGGTCGACCGCGAACATCCCGAAGGGATAGTTGTCACGCAGATCCGCCTTCGCGGTGAACGGGAAGCGGGCCAGGTCGGCGAGCGTACGACAGTCCTCCGGGCGCAGCCCCGCCTTGTCGAAGGCCTGCCGGTAGAAGCCCACGTTCTCGTACGCCTGGCGCAACGTGGCCCGCAGCCGCTCCAGCTGGAGCGCCTGGAGCTCCGCGCGGCCGAGCCGTTCCCCCGCGTCGAGCACATCCGTCATCCGCCGTACTCCCGTCCTCACCCCATCACCGTCCCGACCGATCATTCGGTTGATTCATCGGGATGGCAAGGGGGCGGCCACATTTTCTCGTTGCGGGAGCGGACGGACGGCTGTGAGGATCGCGGCCATGCCGACCTTCAGCACGTACGACGGGACCCGACTCGCCTACCACCTACGAGGAGAGGGCGAACCGCTCATCTGCCTGGCCGGCGGCCCGATGCGTGCCTCCGCCTACCTCGGCGACCTGGGCGGCCTCGCCGCCCACCGCCGCCTGATCCTGCTGGACCCGCGCGGCACCGGCGACTCCGCCGAACCCGCCGACCCCGCCACGTACCGCTGCGGCCGGCAGGTCGCCGACGTCGAGGCGCTGCGCGAACACCTCGGCCTGGAACGGATCGACCTCCTCGGCCACTCGGCCTCCGGCACCCTCGCCGTGCTGTACGCGGCCGCGCACCCCGAGCGGATCGCCACGCTCACCGTGGTCACCGGCGGGACGCGCGCCGTCGGCATCCGGGCGAGCGAGCAGGACTGGCGCGACGCGACCGCCCTGCGGGCGGGGGAGCCCTGGTACGAGGCGGGGCGGGCCGCCTTCGAGGAGGTGTGGGCGGGCCGGGACATGGCGGAGGTGGTCGACCTGATCACGCCGTTCGTGTACGGACGCTGGGACGCGAACGCCCACGCGCACGCCGCGACCGCCGACGAGCAGATCAACTGGGCGGCCTCCGCCGCGTACTTCGCTGACGGCGCCCTGCCCGACCCGGCGGCGACCCGTGCCGCGCTCGCCGCCGTCACCGCGCCGGTGCTCGTGTACGCGGGCGAGTACGACGGCGGCCCGACGCCCGCCCGTGCCGCGGAGCTGGCCACGCTGTTCCCGCACGGCGAAGTGGCCGTGCAGCGCCGCGCGGGCCACTACCCGTGGGTGGACGACCCGGGCGCCTTCTCCCGCACCGTCGCCGCGTTCCTCGACCCCGCCGTACGGTCCCGCATCCCGTACCGCACCTAGGGCGAGGCGAGCCCGCCGCCCGCCGTCCTGGCCCACGGCCGCCGCGTGTACGCCGTCGACCAGTGCGGCCACGGCCTGAGCGACTGGCCCGGTCACTGCACCGTCGAACGGCTCCGCGACGACCCGCGCGCCCCCTTCGGGGCCCTCGGCCCGGCGGTCGTCCCCGACACGGACCCAGCCGAACGACCCGGCCCCGGCCTGGCGGGAACGGCTCACTCGCGGCCCTCCGTGACTTCGGCTGCTAGACCGCGATCACCAGCTCCGGCCGGTCCCACATCACCGTCGGCGGGTTGGCGATCACGGTGCCGACCCGCCGCGCGCCCACGCTGCGGTAGAAGCCCTCGGCGGGCGGGTGGGAGACGACCCGTACGGCCGTCACCCCGGCCGCCCGCGCCCGCTCCGACATATGGGTCATGAGCGTACGGCCGACACCGAGCCCCTGGGCGGTGTCGGCGACGAACATGAGGTCCAGCTCCGGCGGGGACAGGACGAGCGCGTAGAAACCGACCACCCGGCCGTCGTCGCCGACGGCGACATGGACCTCATGGGCGTCGATGTAGTCGGGCCCCACCCGGTAGCCCGCCACCATCGGCGCGTAGGGGCCTTCGTACGCGCGCGAATTCCGCACCAGAGCGGTCAGCCGCTTCGCGTCCCGGGCCGTCGCCCGCCTGATACGCACCGGCCACGCGCCCGGTCGGCCCGCGGTGCCGCGCCCTGTCATATGCGAACTCATGCAGAGAGTATTACCCGCCGACCCATCCCCCGGGGAAACGAGCAGGTCAGCGCGGATCGGCGTCCACCGCCGCCACCGACCGCGCCCAGCGGTAGTCCGCCTTGCCGCTGGGCGAGCGCTGGATCCGGTCGGTGATCACCAGCCGGCGGGGCACCTTGTACCCGGCCAGCCGGGTGCGGCAGTGGTCCTGGATGTCGTCCAGCGAGGGCCGCGCCGCGCCCGCGCGCAGCTGCACCACGGCCGCCACATGGTGGCCCCACCGGGGATCGGGCACGCCGGCGACCAGCGCGTCGTACACATCCGGATGGGACTTGAGCACCTGCTCGACCTCCTCCGGGTAGACCTTCTCGCCGCCCGTGTTGATGCACTGCGAGCCGCGCCCGAGGACGGTCACGATTCCGTCGTCGTCGACCGTCGCCATGTCGCCGAGCAGCACCCACCGCTCGTCACCGCGCCGGAAGAAGGTCTCGGCGGTCTTGGCGGGGTCGTTGTAGTACCCGAGCGGGACGTGGCCGCGCTGGGCGATGCGCCCGACCTCGCCCGGCGTCACCGGTTCGTACGTCGCCGGGTCGACCACCTGCGTACGGCCGTTGACCCGCAGCCTGAACCCCTTGTCGCTGCCCGAGTCCTCCGTCGCCGTGCCGTTGAAACCGGATTCGGAGGAACCGAAGTTGTTCAGCAGCATCACATGCGGGACCAGTGCCAGGAACTGCTCGCGCACCGTCTCCGACATGATCGCGCCCGACGACGACACGCTGAACAGCGACGACAGATCGACACCCTGCAGTGGGCCGCTCAGCGCGTCGATCAACGGTCGGAGCATCGCGTCCCCGACCAGTGACACACTGGTGACCTTCTCCTTCTCGATCGTCCGCAGCACCTCGTGGGGCACGAACTTGCGGTGCAGGACCACACGCTGGCCGAAGTTGAAGCCGATGAACGCGGTGAGCGTCGACGTGCCGTGCATCAGCGGGGGAGTGGGGAAGAAGGTGATCCCCTCGCCGCCCGCCGCGACCCGCTCGGCCAGCTCCTCGGGGGACTTCACCGGCTCCCCGGTCGGCGCGCCACCGCCGAGCCCGGAGAAGAACAGGTCCTCCTGGCGCCACATCACCCCCTTGGGCATACCGGTCGTGCCGCCCGTGTAGATGATGAACAGGTCGTCCCCCGAGCGCGGCCCGAACCCCCGCTCCGGGGAGCCGTCCGCCTCCGCGTCCGCGAACGCGAGCCCCGGCCCGCCCTCAGCAGCCGCCCCCACCCGCACCAGATGCCGAAGCCTCTCCGTCTTCGGCAGCGCGGCCGCGACCCGCCCCGTGAACTCCGCGTCGAAGACGAGCCCCGCCAGGTCCGCGTCCCGGTAGAGGTAGACCAGCTCCTCCTCCACGTACCGGTAGTTGACGTTCACCGGCACGAGCCGCGCCTTCAGGCAGCCGAGCACGGTCTGCAGGTACTCGACGCCGTTGTACAGGTGCAGCCCCACGTGCTCACCGGGCCGCAGCCCCGCACCCAGCAGGTGGTGGCCGACCCGGTTGGCGGCGGCGTCGAGCTCGGCGTACGTCAGCCGCCGCTCCGCCCCCGTACCGGGGTGGTCGACGTACACCAGCGCCTCTCGGTCCGGGACCACGTCCACGACCGACTCGAACAGGTCGGCAAGGTTGAACTCCACCGCTCCTCCTCCACTGGCTCGGCGGTCATTAGAGCGCCGCCGCGCACAAGTGGGAAGGGTCCCCGCAGAAGAATCTGACTGACTGTCAGAAAACTATTGAACTGGCACCCCCACTCCTGCAACCTGTTCTGGATCTGGAAACGGGAGGATGGCCATGAGCGGTACGGAACACCTCACCGTGCGGCGCGAGGGCGCCACACTGGTACTCACCCTGAACAGGCCGGAGGCGAGGAACGCGCTGTCCCTGCCCATGCTGGTAGGGCTGTACGACGGCTGGCTCGAGGCCGACGAGGACGACGCCATCCGCTCCATCGTGCTCACCGGAGCCGGTGGCGCCTTCTGTGCGGGCATGGACCTCAAGGCCCTCGCCGGGGACGGAATGGCCGGCCAGGAGCACCGGGAGCGGCTGAAGGCCGACCCCGACCTGCACTGGAAGGCGATGCTGCGCCACCACCGCCCCCGCAAGCCGGTCATCGCCGCCGTCGAAGGCCCGTGCGTGGCCGGCGGCACGGAGATCCTCCAGGGCACCGACATCCGGGTCGCCGCGGAATCCTCGACCTTCGGGCTCTTCGAGGTCCGCCGCGGCCTCTTCCCGATCGGCGGCTCCACGGTCCGCCTGCCGCGCCAGATCCCGCGCACCCACGCCCTGGAGATGCTCCTGACGGGCCGCCCCTACAGCGCCGCGGAAGCGGCCCGTATCGGCCTGGTCGGACACGTCGTACCCGACGGCACCGCCCTCGACAAGGCCCTGGCCCTCGCCGAACAGGTCAACGCCTGCGGCCCGCTCGCCGTCGAGGCGGTCAAGGCATCCGTGTACGAGACGGCCGAACTCACCGAAACCGACGGCCTGACCGCCGAACTCAAGCGCGGCTGGCCCATCTTCGACACCGCCGACGCCAAGGAAGGCGCCCGCGCCTTCACCGAGAAACGCGCCCCCGTCTACCGCCGCGCCTGAGAACGCCCTCGTGTCCACGGCCCGCACCCGGCACCCGGCCGGGGCGGGGCCGTACAGGGTCGTCCCCGCAGAGCTTGGGGGAGGCGCCGTAACGGCTCCCTATCCCGTACCCAAGGCCGCCGGCCTTGAGGAGACGAGCCCGGAGGGGGCCACGCCCCCCACTCACTGGAAGAAGCCCCCACCCACCGGCGGGAACCGCCCCGCCCGACCGGCAGCGGCTCCGGCTCCACCGGCCGGAGCCACCCCACGGCCGCAGCCACCCGCCCACCCGCGCCCCAGCGATCCGCGCCCGCCGCGCCGCGCCGCGCGCGGAGATCGGAGCACCGCCCATGACAGCCGCCCCCACACCCGAGGCGCTCCGCGCCCCGCTGGTCGTGGAGTTCCCCTTCACCCGCTCCCTCGGTCCCGTCCAGTCCGCCTTCCTCACCGGCCTGCGCGAACGCACCGTCCTCGGCGTACGCACCACCGACGGCAGGGTCCTCGTCCCGCCCGTCGAGTACGACCCGGTCACCGCCGAGGAGATACGTGACCTCGTCGAGGTCGCCCCCACCGGCACCGTCACCACCTGGGCCTGGAACCCGGAGCCCCGTCGCGGCCAGCCCCTGGACCACCCCTTCGCCTGGGTTCTGGTCAGGCTCGACGGCGCGGACACCGCCCTCCTGCACGCCCTGGACGCACCCGGCGGCCCCGACACCGTACGCACCGGAACGCGCGTCCGCGTCCGCTGGGCACCGCACCGAACGGGCGCCATCACCGACATCGCCTGCTTCGAACCGTACGACGGCGAACCGTGCAACGACGCCGACAACGCCAGTGGCCCCCAACCCCGGCCCCACACCGGCCAGTTCACCGACCCCGTCACCGGCATCGTCGCCCCCGCCCGCCTCGACTACACCTACTCGCCCGGCCGCGCCCAGACCGGCTACCTCCACGCCCTCGCCGACCGCCGCGCCGTCGGAGAGCGCTGCCCCTCCTGCCGCAAGGTGTACGTCCCGCCCCGCGGCGCCTGCCCGACGTGCGGCGTCGCCACCACCGAGCAGGTCGAGGTCGGCCCGCGCGGCACCGTCACCACGTACTGCATCGTCAACATCAAGGCCAAGAACCTTGACATCGAGGTGCCGTACGTCTACGCCCACATCGCCCTCGACGGCGCCGACCTCGCCCTGCACGGCCGTATCGGCGGCATCCCGTACGACCAGGTGCGCATGGGCCTGCGGGTCGAACCGGTCTGGACAGAGGGCAGCCGCTACCCCGACCACTACCGCCCCACCGGCGAACCGGACGCCGACTACGACACCTACAAGGAGCTCCTGTGACGCCACCGGCCAGGGAACCCGCCAGGGACATCGCGATCGTCGCCTTCGCCCAGACCGCGCACCGCCGCCGCACCGACGAGCTCTCCGAGGTCGAGATGCTCATGCCGGTCCTGCATCAGGTACTGGCCGACACCGGCCTGAAGACCGGCGACATCGGCTTCACCTGCTCCGGTTCCTCCGACTATCTCGCGGGTCGTGCCTTCTCCTTCACCATGGCCCTGGACGGCGTCGGTGCCTGGCCGCCCATTTCCGAGTCGCACGTGGAGATGGACGGCGCCTGGGCGCTGTACGAGGCGTGGGTGAAGCTGCTGACCGGCGAGGCCGACACCGCCCTCGTCTACGCGTACGGCAAGTCGTCCCCCGGCCCTCTCAGGGATGTGCTCACCCGCCAGCTCGACCCCTACTACCTCGCCCCCCTCTGGCCGGACTCCGTCTCCCTCGCCGCCCTCCAGGCCCAGGCGCTGATCGACGCGGGCGAGACCGACGAACCGCAGCTCGCCACCATCGCCGCCCGCAACCGGGCCGCAGCCACCGCCCACAACCCGCAGGCCCAGCTCAAGGGCCCCCGCCCGCAGGGCGACTACCTGGTCCGCCCCCTGCGCACCGGCGACTGCCCGCCCATCGGCGACGGTGCCGCCGCCGTCGTCCTCGCCGCCGGGGACAGGGCGCGCGAGCTGTGCGACCGGCCCGCCTGGATCCGCGGCATCGACCACCGCATCGAACCGCACGGCCTCGGCGTGCGGGACCTCACCGACTCGCCCTCCACCCGCCTCGCCGCCGAGCGCGCCGGTGCCTTCGACCGGCCCGTCGACACCGCCGAGCTGCACGCCCCGTTCACCTCCCAGGAGGTGATCCTGCGCAAGGTGCTCCAGCTCGACGACACGGTGGACATCAACCCCTCCGGTGGCCCCCTCGCTGCCAACCCCGTCATGGCGGCGGGCCTCATCCGGCTCGGGGAGGCCGCCGCCCGTATCCACCGGGGCACCTCCGACCGCGCCCTCGCCCACGCCACCTCCGGCCCCTGCCTCCAGCAGAACCTGGTCGCCGTCCTGGAAGGAGAGCCCCGTGCCGCATAAGGAGCCCGTGGCCGTCGTCGGCGTCGGCCAGACCAAGCACGTCGCCGCCCGCCGTGACGTCTCCCTCGCCGGACTCGTCAGGGAGGCCGCCCACCGTGCCCTGCTGGACGCCGAACTGACCTGGGCGGACATCGACGCCGTCGTCATCGGCAAGGCCCCCGACTTCTTCGAGGGCGTGATGATGCCGGAGCTGTATCTGGCCGACGCCCTGGGCGCGGTCGGCAAGCCGATGCTGCGCGTCCACACCGCCGGCTCGGTCGGCGGCTCCACCGCACTCGTCGCGGCCAACCTCGTTGCCGCACGGGTCCACTCCACCGTCCTCACTCTCGCCTTCGAAAAGCAGTCGGAGTCCAACGCCATGTGGGGCCTGTCGCTGCCCGTTCCGTTCCAGCAGCCGCTGCTCGCCGGCGCGGGCGGCTTCTTCGCCCCGCACGTGCGCGCCTACATGCGCCGCACCGGCGCACCGGACACGATCGGCTCCCTCGTCGCCTACAAGGACCGGCGCAACGCGCTGAAGAACCCGTACGCGCACCTCCACGAGCACGACATCACCCTGGAGAAGGTCCAGGCGTCCCCGATGCTCTGGGACCCCATCCGCTACTCCGAGACCTGCCCCTCCTCCGACGGCGCTTGCGCCCTCGTCCTCACCGACCGGGCCGGCGCGGCCCGTTCGCCGAGGCCACCGGCCTGGGTGCACGGTGGTGCCATGCGCAGCGAGCCGACGATGTTCGCGGGCAAGGACTTCGTCTCGCCGCAGGCCGGCAAGGACTGTGCGGCCGACGTCTACCGGCAGGCCCAGATCGCCGACCCGCGCCGGGAGATCGACGCGGTGGAGATGTACGTGCCGTTCTCCTGGTACGAGCCGATGTGGCTGGAGAACCTGGGCTTCGCCGCCGAGGGAGAGGGCTGGAAGCTCACCGAGTCGGGTGTGACCGAACTCGACGGCGATCTGCCCGTGAACCCCTCGGGCGGCGTCCTGTCCACCAACCCCATCGGTGCCTCCGGCATGATCCGATTCGCCGAGGCGGCGCTCCAGGTGCGCGGTCAGGCGGGGGAGCACCAGGTGCCCGGAGCCCGCCGCGCGCTGGGGCACGCCTACGGCGGCGGCGCCCAGTTCTTCTCCATGTGGCTGGTCGGTGCCGAACCACCGGCCTCCTGAACGCCGCAGAACCACCGTATGCCGGTCGCGCGCCGCGCCCTGTCCGTGACCGGCCCCGATGGCTAGTCTGAGCCCGGACGACGAACCGGGAGGAGCAGGCACGTGGCGGAGACCATCACCACCCAGCAGCAGCTCGCAGGCTGGGAGAAGCCGGACCTCGACCTCAGCAACGCGGACTGGCAATCGGGCAGTCAGGGGGCGGGCGACGTCCAGATCGCCTTCGTCGAGGGATTCATCGCGATGCGCAACGGCGGCCGTCCCGAGAGCCCGTCGCTGATCTTCACCCCCGCCGAGTGGCGCGCCTTCGTGCTCAATGCCAGGGAGGGGGAGTTCGACCTCACCTGACGGTGACTTCCCGGTCCACCTGCTGCCGGGCACGTGTGTCGGTGACGGCGAGTGCGAGTCCCGGCAGTATCAGCAGGGCCGTGACCCACAGCGGCATGGGGAACAGCGGCTCGTCGCCGGCCAGCATGTCGGCCGCCAGCGCGACCGGCAGGCCGACGACGGCCGCTACCAGCCAGCTCTTGGCCATCCCCAGCGAACCGCGCCGCAGCTCCACGGTCACCGTGACCGCCGCGACGGCCCCGATCAGAGCGAGGCGGCCGACGGTGACAGGAAGCGTGGTGGTCCGCCACAGCAGGTGGGAGACCAGCATCAGCACCCCGACCACGAACGGCACTATGGCCGCGATCCGCGCCGCCCTCCGGCGCAGTGGCTGCCGGGCCCGCGCCCAGGACGCGGCGAACGCCGTGACGTCGTCGCCGACCACGGCCTGCGGTCCGCGCCCCGCCGCCGCGGCGTCCTCCAGGTGTGCGGACAGCTCGGCGAGCATCTCGCGCACGGAGGCGTTGTCGATGCCGCGGTACTCCCAGTTGGCGCGGCAGACCGCCAATACCCGCTCGTTGGTCATGGTGTCGTTTCCCCCGTCTTTTCGTTGTCGGTCAGGACCCGGCCGGCCTGCGTGGTGAACTCCCCCCAGACGGCCCGGCCACGGGTCAGCTCGGCCCGGCCGGCTTCGGTCAGCCGGTAGTACTTGCGCGGTGCCCCGCCGCTCGACGACGCGGCGCGGTACGACTCGACCAGCTCCGCCCGCTCCATCCGCGCGAGCAAGGGATAAATACTGCCTTCGCTGACGAGCTCCAGCCCGCTCTCGGCGAGAGCCTCCACGAACTCATAGCCGTACCGGGGCCGTTGGGCGATCAGCGACAGCAGACACAGGTCGAGCACTCCGCGCAGAAGCTGACTGCGCCGCTGGTCACCGGTCGCCGGAAGCTCCTTTGTCATGCGGTACATGATAGTCACGCACTCTCATGCCGCGCAAGACACTTGCGCCGTACGATAATGGCCGACCGACGCGCTTCCGTTGGCCGCATGGCCGTACACCCGCTCGCGCTGGACCTCGCCCTCACCATCCGTCACGACGGCCAGGGCGGCGTGGCCGACGATCTCGAGCGCCCGGACGGACTCGGCCGCTGGGTCCGGGAACTCGCGGACGCCTTGGCTGCCGTACCCGTCGCCGTGCCGGTCGCCGGCGCGGGCACCTTCTCCTTCGACTTCGCCGCCGACTCCGTCCCCGGCCACGACACCCTCGCGGCCGTACGCGACCTCCGCGCCGCCGTGCGCGCCCTGTTCGCCCGCGCCGTGCGGGGCGACCCCAGCCCCGCCGACGCCCGGCACCTGCTGCCCGTCGACACCGCGCTGCGGCGGCTCAACGAGGCCGCGGCCGCCGCCCCCGCCGTACCCCACCCGACCTGGACCGACGAAGCCGGCCCTGTGGCCGTCCGGCGTCCCGTCCGGCCGGTCTCCGCCCGGGACGCGCTGGGCGCCGCCCTGGCCCACGACGCCATCGCCTTCCTCGCCGGACCGGACCGCACCCGGCTGCGGGCCTGCCACGCCCCGCGCTGCGTGCGGTACTTCCTCAAGGAGCATCCGCGCCAGGAGTGGTGCAAGCCCTCCTGCGGCAACCGCGCCCGCGTCGCCCGCCACCACGACCGCCACCGTGCCTGACGGCCAACCGTGCCTGACGGCCCACCGTGCTGGACGGCCACCGTGCCTGAGGGCCCACCGTGCCTGACGGCGCATGCCCGGCCCAGGGGGCCTAGGGTGGCGATCATGACTGGAGAGCGTGATCTGACCCGGCTGCTCGCCGGTATGCGGCCCGAGCTGAACCCCGGGCACTTCGTCTTCGCCACCGTCGACGGCCCAGCCGTCCCACCCGGCCTGCACCCCGTCGTCACCGTCACCGAATCGGAGGGCCTGACCCTGGTCGTACCGCAGGACGAGGCGGACGCCGCCTCGCTCCCGTACGACTACGTGGCCGGCTGGATCACCCTCCGTGTCCACTCCGCGCTGGACGCCGTGGGGCTGACCGCCGCCGTCGCCCGGGAACTCGCCGACGCCGGCCTGAGCTGCAATGTCGTGGCGGGCTTCCACCACGACCACCTCTTCGTCGAATACGCCAGAGTGGGCGAGGCCCTCACGGCACTGCGCCACCTGGCGGAACGCTCCGCCTGACCGGCACGCCCGGAGGGCGTCGCCCGAAGCGGTGAATCACGGACACCCCCGCGGGCCGTGCGACGGGGCCGTGCCGGGGGCGGGACGCATGGGGCCGGGGGCCGGTTCGGGGGTCCGGGCACGTACCATGGCGGCATGTCCTTCCTCCGCCGCCGCAGCGCCGCCACACCCGCGGGCCCGGACTTCGACGTCCTGGCCATGGACCCGGGCGACTGGCCCGGCAACCTCGGCGCCGGTCTCCTCCCCGCTCCCGACGGCACCTGCCAGGGCGTCTTCCTGCGGTACGACCTGTTCGGCGGCCGTGGCCCCGCGATGATCATCGGCAACCTCCCCGAGGGCTCCCCGGCGCGCGAGCTCGCGGAGGGACAGATCCCCTTCGAGGTCGCGCAGCTCCTGGCGGCGCTGGAGAACGACGAGCCGGTCGAGGTCGTCGAGACCGAGGACGTACCGGTCATGCAGGGCGACAACCTGCTCATCGTGCGCCGTCTCAAGCTCTCCGAGAGCCGGATCTCCTGCGTGCAGTTCGACCGCAGCGACAACGTGCTGGTCACCATCGCCAGCTGGGACCGGCCGATCACGGACGACCTGTACGCGCTGCTCAAGCCGCTGCCCGCGGAGCTCTTCCAGCAGGGCTGAGCTGTTCCACCCCGGGCCGGATTAAAGTCGGCACCATGGCAGCACACGAAGGGAACCCGACCGCGCGGGTCGACAGCTGGATCTGGGCCGTACGGCTCACCAAGACGCGCTCGCAGGCCGCCACCGCGTGCCGGGCCGGGCACGTACGCGTCAACGGCGAGCGCGCCAAGCCCGCCCAGCCCGTCAAGCCCGGCGACGAGGTCCGGCTGTTCCACGCCGGCCGCGAGCGCATCGTCGAGGTGAAGCAGGTGCTCACCAAGCGTGTCGGTGCGCCCGTGGCCGCCGAGGCGTACGTCGACAACAGCCCGCCCCCGCCGCCCCGCGAGCACGTCGCCCTGGCGGGCGTACGCGACCGCGGCACCGGTCGCCCCACCAAGCGGGAACGCCGCGAACTGGACCAGCTCCGCGGCATCCGCCCGTCTTGATCCACCACCGCGGTCGCGCGGCAGCGGCTACGACGTGAACAACCCCGCCAGCCGGGCCGCCGAGGTCCCCAGCCCCGTCGGCCCGGTCGGAAGCGCGGCGCTCGCGAGGTCATGGCCCGCAAGCCCGGCACCCGCAACCCCGGCACTCGCGAGACCCGGCTCCGGCATGCCGGAACCACCCGGCACGCCCGAGCCCGGCACCGCCCGGCCCGCCAGGCCTACCAAGCCCCCGGTCCGCAGCCGGGCCGTACCGGCACCCGAGCGGACGTCCTCGTCCCGGTAGCGGCGTACGTTGCGGTGCCAGTTGAGGATCCCGGCGAGCCAGTCCTCCAGCTCCCGCACATACGCGGTGAGGGCGGCCCTGGCCTCCCGGCCGAGCTCGAACCGCTCGCTCAGCACCGGCAGTTCATGCTCCTTCACATGCTCGAACTGGCGCAGCCGGCTCCGCATCAGATCGTCGATGATCGACACACCCGTGCGGTAGTCGCAGTTGAAGAAGGACTGCACCACCAGCACCCCGTTGTGCACCTCACCCTCGACCTCGATCTCCTTCTGGTACGAGAAGAGGTCATTGACCATCGTGGCGTAGTCCGACACGGAGTTCTCCAGGCTCCGCATCGTCCCGCTCCGCAGCACCTCCGGCGGCAGAGCGTGCTGGTGCCGCAGCCGCGACAGGCTCATGGTGAGATCCGAGCCGAACGTCAGGCGCCGCATCTCGATGTAGTCGACCGGATCGGGCACCCGGTGCTGGGCCTGGTTGTGCAGCTCCCACAGCCAGCTGTCCAGCATGTCGTCCATCGCCCGGCGCAGCGAGGCACGCGCCTCCGGCCCCATCGGCCCCGCGGTGCGTCCCCACAGATCGGCGAGCGCGCGCTCCATCGGGCTCTTCGCCGCCGCCGCCCCGGCCTCGGGGGCGGTGACGGGCATGCAGGTCTTCAGCCGCTCGGTGCACAGCTTCGCCCCGTCGAGGTCACGCGGCCGCCCGAACACGAGCGGGTAGTAGTCGTCCCCGTACGTCCCCCAGGTCAGCCATTCGGCGCTCAGCTCCAGCTCCTCGACGGTGGCGTCCGGGTCGAGGCCGGCCGAGCAGAGCGCGAAGTCGAAACCGGCCAGCATCGGCTCGTCCCAGATGTCGTCCAGCAGCCCCATCCGGCCCGCCCAGGCGATGGACTCGGCGCGGGCGTCCTCGTGGTGCGGGCTGAGCGAGAGCGGGTACGGCAGGTCGAACTCCGGCAGCAGCGAGGGGCCGACCTGCTGATGCGGTACGTGGGTGAGGCTGCGCGCCCGCGCCGCGGCCGGCCGGCCGAAGAGCGTCGTGATGTCGAGTGCCGACGTGCCGAGGACCCCGCTGAACATCGACGGTCCGCCCAGCGCGCCCTCGTTCATATAGCGGCTGGAGCGCATGTGCCATTCATGGCCGCCCGACTGCCAGTCCTGAAGCCCCTTGGTGTACGCGGCGATCGCGGCGCACTCGTCCGGGCTCAGGCCCTTCTCCAGGCACAGCCCGGGTACCTCGGTCAGCGCGGTGTTCTCGAACTGCTGCCACCGTGAGGTCAGCAGGTCGTTGACCGCCTCGGCCGCTTCCTGTGTCGTACAGCGCAGGAACTTCTCCAGCACCAGGACGCCGTTGCTGTTCTCGCCCTCGTCCTCGACCTCACGCTGGTAGGAGAACAGGTCGTTGCGCAGGTGCACGGCGTCGGCGAACGCGTCGCGCAGCACCCGCAGCGGCCGGGAGTCCGCCACCGGCTCGGGCACCTCGGCGCCCGCCGCGTACTCCACCAGCCCCGCCGACCAGGGCGCGCCACCGACCTTGCGCCGCATCTCGATGTACTCGACGGGGTTGGCGATCCGCCCCTCGTTCATGTTCGCCAGTTCCCACAGGGACTCGTTGAGCAGGTTCTCGGTCGCTTCCGCGAACCGGGAGCGCCAGCCGGTCGACATGCTCGGCACGGTCCGCGCCCACAGGTCGGCGAGCCCCGCCTCCACCGGGTTCGCCGGCCCGGGCATGTCCTGGGCGAGGTCCAGCGGCATGAAGGCCGGCATCCGGTCCAGATACGCCTTGCCGCCCGCCAGGTCCTGGGTGCGCTTGAAGACCTCCAGGAAGTGGTCGTCGAAGAAGAACACCCACACGTACCAGTCGGTGACCAGGGACAGGGCGTCGGCGTCGCAGTCCGGGTGGGTGTAGGCGCACAGCAGGGCGTAGTCGTGGGAGTCGAGGTCGTGTTCCTCCCAGATTCCCGACCCCTCCAGCATCCCCATCCGCCGGGCCCACTGCCTGGTGTGGGAACGGGCGGCCTCCACGTGGGGATTGAGGCGTGCCGGATAGGGCATGTAGAAATCCGGCAGAACGAAGGGCTGTGCCATGCGTGCGGGGCCTTTCGGTGAAGGTGGACATACCGGGCCACCCCCTACCCCCAGCCGGCATGATCCACGCCGCGAGCCGCATTAGTCATATGAACGTTTTGGTGTGGTGGGGTCATGCGCGTGAGACGGTCACGTCCGACGCCTTCACGAAGGCCACCCGGTGCCCGAACTGGATCTGGTACTACGCCTCCTCGCCCCGCACGACCCGGTGCCCGGACGCGTCGAAGGCCGGGGCGTAGGAGTACTCGCCCGGTACCCGGTCACCGACCACGTACCGCTGGCCCGCCAGGAGCCTGTACGGCAACGGTGACACCGCCTGGACCGGCACCCCCGCCGGGTAGGCGGACGCCTCGGGGTAGGCCCGCCCGTACACCGGGATGTCAGCAAGGCCCTCCCCCGGCGTCAGGACCCAGCCGCGCGCGCCCACAGCGGTCGGCCGCGTACGGGGGTTGTGGAACCAGGCCTTCTGGCCCAGGTACCAGATCGCCGTCCACTCCCCGTGCCGCTCCGCCACCGCGTACTGCTGGCCCGTCGAGGCCCGCGCGCCCGTGTCGTTGACGTCGACGGTCGACTCCTGGCCGCCCGGCCGCAGCCCGATGTCCTTGACAAGAGGGGTGCTCTCGCCGGGCTCCGTGTGGAGCCGGACGGCGCCGCTGCCGTGCGGCGGGCAGGCCTCACCGGGCTTCGCGCAGCCCGTGTAGAGCGGCTGGTGGGCGGTGTAGCGGGGGCGGATCGTCACGACCGCGGCCCGCGGCCCGGCGGTCGGTGTGAACGGCCGGCCCAGCAGTTCGAAGTAGTGCGCCCAGTCCCAGTACGGTCCCGGGTCCGTGTGCATGCCCCGGACCGTCGTGGCGGTCGGTCCCGGCACATTGTCGTGGCCCAGGATGTGCTGCCGGTCCAGCGGAATGCCGTACCGCTTCGCCAGGTACCGCACCAGCCGCGCGGACGTGCGGTACATCGCCTCCGTGTACCAGGCGTCCGGCGCCACCAGGAAACCCTCGTGCTCCAGGCCCACCGCCTTGGCGTTCACGTACCAGTTGCCCGCGTGCCAGCCGACGTCCTTCAGCGGTACGTGCTGGGCGATGTGCCCGTCGGACGACCGCACCGAGTAGTGCCAGGACACATACTCCGGGTCCTGCACCAGTTTCAGCGTCACGTCCCAGGTCGCCTCGGTGTCGTGGACGACGATGTGGTCGACCGACTGGGACGCGGGCCGGTCCGCCTTGTCGTGGTTGCCGTAGTCGCCCTCGCCGAACTCCTCGTACGGAGCCGGGACCCACTCGCACGCCACCGTCCTCGGACACTCCGTCCCGTCCGTCGCGGCCGTCCGCAGCCCGAGCCCGGCGGCCTGCGTGGTCTCCGGAGCGACGTCCGGGTCGGCGGGCAGGGCCACCACCTGCCCGCTGTCCGTCGTCCGACGCTCACCCGAACGGATGATGTCGTACACGTCGTCGGCGTACGTCGTCGCGGTCGCCGTGTCGTCGGCACCCGAGTAGCGCGCCACCGCGCCGTACCAGTCGCCGGGGTCGACGCTCGCCGGCCGGCCGAGCTCCCGCTGGGCGGCCGCCAGGAGGGCCGCGCCGCCGCGGATGTTGGCGGCCGTGCTGGTGCGCAGCCGCTCGGGGGAGAGCCCGGACAGCCCGGCCGCCCGCTCCAGCGTCCGCAGCCGGGCCGGTAAGGCCGACGGCCCGGGCAGCTCGGCGGGTGTCCCGTGCTTCGCGGTACGGGAGGTGTCGCCGCGCGCGTCCTCCGTGCCGTGCGAGTGGTGCGGCGCCGAGGCGAGCGCGGTGCGCGCGTCGGTGAGGTGCATCGGCCCGTAGCCGCCGGTGACGCTCGGTGCGCCACCGTGCCCGTCCCAGCGGGACTGCAGGTACGAGACGGCGAGCAGCACGCTCTGCGGCACCCCGTACTCGGCGGCGGCCGCGGCGAAGTCGTCCTGCAACGCCCCGGAGTCGGGCGACGCCCCGGAGTCGGGCGACGTCCCGGAGGCGGGCGGCCGCCCGGCGGTCGCGGACGGGGCCGCCGAGACCAGCGGCAGCAGCAGCGCGACGGACGCCACCGCGGCGCCCGCTGTCCTTGAGCGTCGTACGTGTCGACGAGCCGGAGCGGGCAAGGCGGCCTCCTGGACGGGTGGTGTGCGGCAGGACCCGTACAGGGGTATCGGCTGCCGGACCGCCCGTCAATCAGGGGTCCACCCAGAGAAGTTGCCGTGTCAGCGCGTTGACGCCCGAGGTTTCACGTCGTCAGGCGCGCCTGCCTGCGGCACATCACCGGAGTGCACCAATGACGCCCGGCCGGCCGGTCGGCTCAGTCCACCCGGACCGCGAGCAGGCATGCGTCGTCGTCGTGGACGCCGCGCTCGTACTCCTCGGTGAGCCGGTCGACGATCCGCCGCGGGGGCAGACCGCTGCTCGCCGCCAGCAGCCCCGTCAGCGCGTTGATGCCCTCGGTGATGTCCTGGCCCCGCCGCTCGACCACCCCGTCGGTGTAGAGCAGCAGCACATCACCCCGCTCCAGCGGGAACTCCGCCGTTTCGTAGGCGTGCCCCGGCAGCACACCCAGCAGCGGCCCTCGGTGCTCCGTCGGCAGCGCGTACGCGCGCCCCTCACGCAGCAGCAGCGGCGCAGGGTGTCCCGCACACGTCCACCGGAAGACCCGGTCGGCGCCAATGTGCCCGACTGCCATGGTCGCCGTCGCCGAGGTGGGGTCACTGCACACCAGCTCGTTCAGCCAGGTGGTGACGTCCCCGGCGCACGCCTCCGTCTGGGCGAGCCCCGCCGTCGCATGCCGCTGCTGGGCCATCCGGGCGACCGCCTCCAGACCGTGCCCGCTCGCGTCCCCGATGGCGATCAGCGCCCGGCCGTCCGCCAGCGGCCGGCACTTGTACCAGTCGCCGCCCACCGCGGCGTCCGGCTCGGCGGGCAGATAGGCCGCCGCCACGGTCAGGCCCAGCTCCGCCAG
This sequence comes from Streptomyces sp. CB03238, assembly GCF_002099185.1. Classification (NCBI taxonomy): domain Bacteria; kingdom Bacillati; phylum Actinomycetota; class Actinomycetes; order Kitasatosporales; family Streptomycetaceae; genus Streptomyces; species Streptomyces sp. CB03238. The sequence continues at coordinate 145,357 of NZ_NBCN01000016.1, forward strand.
CCCCTCGGAGTACGTCGGGAGCAGTGCCTCCCGCAGCGCCGAGGCGACGTGCCGCTCCGCCGCGGCCTGCTGCCTCAGCTGCTCCGTCTCCACCTGCTTCTCCACCAGCCGGCGGCGGCTGCGTATCTGGGGAGTGAGGTCACGGGCCACGATCTGCAGCGCCCAGGGCCGGCCGTCCGTGCCCGCCACCGGGCGGCCCAGCAGGTCGACCGTCCGGATCTCGCCCAGCACCAGGAACCTGATCCGGGTCCAGGCCGGCTCCTCACCGGCCAGCACGGAGGCGATGAACTCGCCGAACGGCCCCACATCGGCCGGCACCAGCGCGTCGCACAGCTCCAGCAGCGACCACGGCAGCGCCGGATCCGTACGGAAGATCCGCTGCAGCCCCTCCGACCACGTCACCGACCCGGACAGCAGGTCCCAGTGCCCCCACCCCATGGACGCCAGGTGCTGCGCGTCGATGGTGAGGAGCTCCGCCTGGCTGCGCACCGGGCGCCACGTCGTCAGCACCCGGTCGCCGCAGGACGACGCGTAATGCACCAGCTGGACGCGCCTGAGCGTGCCGTACCGCTCCTCGGTGTAGTCCACGACCAGGCCGTTCAAGGCGCGGCCCGTCGCCATGACCTCCTTGAGCGCGGCCAGCAGCCCGCCGGCGGCCGCTCCCGGGCGGGCCTCCCCGAAGAACCGCTGGCCCACCTGCTGGTCGGGCGAGACCAGCCATTCGGCCGAGCGAATGTGATTGCCGGCGCGGATGACGAAGTCCGTGATGCCACCGGAGTCGTCCCGCACCGGCGTCAGCAGCGCCGCCGACACCGGAATGGCCGGCAGCGCCGCGCACAGGCACGTCCGGGGGTCGTGCCCCTCACCGGCGTCCACGCACGTGTGCGGGGCGCCGTGGCCCTGGCCGCACGGGCACTGGGCCTTCCCACCCCGGCCGTCGGCCTCCGGCGACGGCGCTGCCGCCTCGCCGGGGGCCCGGCCGGCCGAGGGCTCCGCCACGCCGGCCGTCTCCGCCCTGCGGCGCACCTCCGCCCGCAGCGTCGTGATCTCGCGCTCGATGAACGCCTTCAGCGACGCCACATCGGCGGTGTGCGACCGGATCATGAGGGCGCCACGCCCCCGGCGCTCACCGTCGCCCCGGCGGCCGGAGCCGTTCTCGTACCGGTGCCGGGAAGGTTCATGGTGACGGCCTTTCTCCTCGTACTCCGTTCGGGGTCAGGCGTGAACCCCGTGTCCCCGGTGTCCCCGCCCGGTGAAGACCCGGTAGAGGGCGAGAACGATCACTGAACCGACGATCGCGGCGATCCAGGTCGACAGGTCGAAGAAGCCGTCGATCGACTCCACGCCGAAGATGACCTTGCCCAGCCAGCCGCCCAGCAGACCGCCCACGATGCCGATCAGCATGGTCACCAGGATGCCGCCCGGGTCCCGTCCCGGCATCAGCGCCTTGGCGATCGCCCCGGCGAGCAGCCCGATGATGATCCACGCGATGATTCCCATTCTCGACCTCCCATAGGTTTCCGCACGCCGCGCGTCGCGGCGGGACCTTTCACCGCGTTGCCGCACCGGGGGGCGATAAACACCGGTGGCCTTCACCCACCCGGCGCAGGGCCGAACGGCCCGGCCCGAACGAGCCGAAAGTCCCGTAACGGACAGGCCGGTCGGCGTGCTTGCCCCCGTCCCGTACCGGCAACACCAACGGCAGCCGCTCACCGAAGAGAAGAGAACCGCCCATGAAGTGGATGGCCCGTACCAAGGCCCGACTCCTGCGCGCCACCGACCGGTTCTGCCCGTCCCGCGTCCTGCCGCCGCAGCGCCCGGACTCGCTGCACGTCCGCAGCCCCGCGGAGGGGACCCGCTGGACCTGTGTGGAACGGCACCGGATCAGCTGGCAGTACACCGGCGCCCTGTGGCACCCCTGTGACGTGATGCTCGAACGGCGCACCGACGAGGGCTGGACCCCGGCCGTGCTCCTCGCCGCGCACGTCGACCCCCGCGCCCTGGGCACCTCCGTCGTCGTACCCGACCTGCCCTCGGGGCCGTACCGCGTCCTGATCACCTCGCCGGAGCTGCCCGCCGCGGCCTGCAGCCCGCCCCTGGTGATCAGCCACCCGTGACCCCGCCCGGCCCGCACCGGCCCGCACCAAGGATCCGCGTACGTGAAGCAGAACGAACTCACCCGCCTCGCCACCGAGGTGACCCAACTGCGCCAGGCCCTCGACAGCCGTGCCGTCATCGACCAGGCCCAGGGCATGGTCATGGCGCTCACACCCTGCCCGGCCGAACAGGCGTGGCAGGTCCTGGTGGAAACCTCCCAGCACGGCAACACCAAGCTGCGCGACGTCGCCGCCGCCCTGGTCGCCACCGCCCACGGCCGCCCGCTGCCGCCCCGGCTGCGCGCCCCGTTCACCCGGGCCCTTCACCGTGCCCGGGCGGACGTGCCCGGGCGGGCGGCCTGCAGCCGGCCAGGTACCGGCTGAGTCGGTTCGTCGGCGCGCCCGATCCCGCTCCCTGGCCGGGCGGGCGTACGACAGCGCGCTGCGTGCCCGGTGTGTCGGCACCGGTCACACAGCGCGCTTCCCCCTCGTCGCCGGTCAGCGTGTGCCGACCGCCGCGCGCACGGCCCGCCGTGCCAGTGCGCAGTCATCGTGCAGCCGCCGCAGCAGCAGCCGCTGCTCCTCCCCGGTCGACACCGCCCCCGGCGCGGCCGGCACCGAACCGACGGGTGGCGCTTCGCGTATCGTGCGCTGCACGGCCGTCTCGTACGTACGGATCTCCCGCGTCAGCACCAGCATCAGGTTCACCAGGAACGCGTCCCGTGCCGTCGGGCCCTCACGCTGGGCCAGCTGACTGATGTGACGCCGGGCCGCGGAGGCGTCGCCCAGCACCGCCCACAGCGTCGCCAGGTCGTAGCCCGGCAGGTACCACCCGGCGTGCTCCCAGTCGACCAGCACGGGACCGGCCGGCGACAGCAGGATGTTGGAGAGCAGCGCGTCCCCGTGACAGAACTGGCCCATGCCCTGGCGCCCGCCCGCGTGCGCCAGCCCGTGCAGCAGCTTCTGCAGGTCGTCCCGGTCCCGGTCGGTGAACAGGCCCAGCTCGTGGTAACGGGAGATCCGCGAGCCGTAGTCGAGTGGGGCGTCGAACGTCCCGGCCGGCGGCCGCCACCCGTTGAGCCGCCTGATCGCGCCGAGCGCGGCCCGCAGATCGGCCCGGGGCGGCGCGTCCAGCGGGTGACGTGTGAGGGCCGCGGCCCGGCCCGGCATCCGTTCGATCACCAGGGTGCAGTTGTCGGGATCCGCCGCGATCAGCCGCGGCACCCGCACCGGGGGCCGGTGCCGTACGAAGGCCCGGTAGGCGGCGATCTCGTGGCGGAACCGCTCGACCCACGCGGGGGAGTGGTCCAGTAAACACTTGGCGACGGCGGTGGCGCGTCCGGTTGTCCCGACGAGCAGGACCGAGCGGCCGCTGCGCCGCATCACCTGCACCGGGTTGAACTCCGGGCAGATCCGGTGCACCGACGCGATCACCTTCCGCAGCTGCGCGCCCTGGGTGCCGGACAAGTCGATTCTCCCGCTGAGCGGTCCGGCCACCGTCCCCGCCCAGCGCCGGGCCCGACCCGCCTGGGTGGGATCCAGATACGGTCCGCTGCCGGCCGGGACGGTGCGCTGCGGCCGGGGCGGGGCGGACACGGAGGACGATGCTGTGTACATGGGCGAGACAGATCCCTTCGTGCGCCGACGATTTGCGTACGCTGCCCCGTCCCGGCAACCGGCCGACACCCTGGGGAATGAGGGCCGGTTGCCGGGGCGGGGTGGCGCTTTCCTACCTGACACCCGGGCGCGGGTGGCACACCATCTGGCGGACCCTGGCGAACCCTGGCGAATAGTCGCCAGCCCTATGACAGCGGGTTAGTGTCAACTCAGCCGAGAACCTGGGGGCTTGACGTGACCGGAGAACCCAACACCCGCCTTGCAGACCTGTTCGGCCTGGCCGGCTGGTCCAAAGGGGAACTCGCAAGACTCGTGAACCGGCAGGCGGCGGCCATGGGCCACCCCCAGCTGGCGACCGACACCTCGCGGGTCCGGCGCTGGATCGACATGGGGGAGACCCCGCGCGATCCCGTACCCCGGGTGCTGGCAGCCCTGTTCACCGAGCGACTCGGCCGTGTCGTGACCATCGAGGACCTCGGGTTCGTACGACACGGGCGCGCCGGGAAACGGCGGGACGTCAGGAACACCGACAACCCTGACGGGCTGCCCTGGGCGCCCGAGCGTACGGCTGCGGTCCTCACCGAATTCACGGGAATGGACCTCATGCTCAACCGACGCGGCTTGGTGGGCGCGGGCGCCGCGCTCGCCGCAGGCTCCGCACTCACCAGCGCCATGCACGACTGGCTCCACACCGACCCCGCTCTCGCCGCCGACGCCCCCCGCCTCGACGATCCCCTGCATGCCGACCCCGCCGGTTTCGACCGCTACGAGGCCGCCCCCATCGGGTCCCAGGAGATCGAGGCGCTGGAGCGCTCCGTCGAAGTGTTCCGCGCCTGGGACGCCGCCCGTGGCGGCGGGCTCCAGCGCAAGGCCGTCGTCGGCCAGCTCAACGAGGTGGGCGGCATGCTCGCCTACCGCCACCCCGATCACCTCCAGCGCCGGCTCTGGGGCGTCGCCGCCAACCTGGCGGTCCTCGCCGGGTGGATGTCCCACGACGTGGGCCTGGAGCCCACCGCCCAGAAGTACTTCGTCATCGCCGCCCACGCGGCGCGTGAGGGCGGTGACCGGCCGCGCGCCGGTGAGGCCCTCTCCCGCGCCGCCCGCCAGATGGTCCACCTGGGCCGCCCCGACGAGGCCCTGGACCTGATGAAGCTCGCCAGGTCCGGCTCGGGCGAGGAGATCCTGCCGCGTACGCAGGCCATGCTGCACACCATCGAGGCCTGGGCACAGGCGTCCATGGGCCGCGGCCAGGCGATGCGCCGCACCCTGGGCGAGGCCGAGGAACTGTTCGTCTCCGACAAGGCCGACGTGCCCCTGCCGAGCTGGATGCAGACCTTCAGGAGCGAGGACCTGTACGGCATGCAGGCGCTCGCCTACCGGACGCTGGCCGAGCACGAGCCGGCCGCGGCCCGGCAGGCGCAGTACTTCGCGCAGAAGGCGCTGGCACTGCGCAACGACGGCCGGCAGCGATCGAAGATCTTCGACTACCTCTCCATGGCGTCGGCGTGCTTCATCGCGGACGACCCCGAACAGGCCGACCGGTACGCGCGGCTCGCCCTGATGTCGATGGGCGAGACGTCCTCCCAGCGCACCTGGGACCGGCTGCGGGAGATGTACCGGCTCACCGGACAGTACGCGGGCTACTCGAAGATCGAGGACCTCCGCGAGGAGATCCAGCTGGCCATGCCGAAGAGCACGGCGAAGCGGTCCCGGCGCGGCCAGGTCTGACGACACCCGGGCGGTCGCCCGCACGCCGACGTACCACCATCACGGCTCACCGTCACTGCCCAGCGGTCGCTCGGCCGCCGCATGCCGGTGCGCCGCACCACTTCCTACGACCCGCGTTCGGCGCCGCATGCCGGCGCGCCGCACCACTTCCTACGATCCCGGCCCCACACATCAACGACCGCGCCCACGCATCGCGACCGTACGGAACACGACGCATGGGCACGGACTCACGACCGGCCGCCGCCGACCCTGGCGACCATCACACACGCGTCGCCCTCACGCGGTGAGCGACCGAACTCCTCCACCACCGTCCGCACACACTCCTGCGCATCGCGCGCCCGGGCGAACCGCGGTGCCAGCTCCAGCAATGTGTCCCTACGAGACGTGTCACCCGGACCGCGGGTCAGCCCGTCCGTGTGCAGCACCAGCAGGTCCCCGGGCAGCAGCCGGACCTCGGCCTGCTCGTACGCCGCCCCGGCCGTCGCCCCCAGCAGGGCTCCTTCCGGACGCGTCAGCGCGTACCCCGTCCCGCCGCGGAACAGCAGCGGGGCGGGGTGCCCGGCCTGCGCCCAGGTGAGCGTCCGGGTCCGTGGGTCGTAGCGGCAGCACACCGCACTGCCCAGGGCGGGCTGCGAGGAGGAGTCCAGCACCTGGTTGAGGTAGCCCATCAGGGCCCCGGGGCGGATTCCGGCGACCGCCATGCCGCGCAGGGCACCCAGCAGCATCGCCATCGTGGACGTCGCGGACACCCCGTGCCCGGTCAGGTCGCCCACGGTCAGCAGCGCGTCGCCGTCCGGCAGTTCCAGTGCGTCGTACCAGTCGCCGCCGATCGTCGCGCTGGACCCGGACGGCAGGTACTGCCCCGCCAGGTCCAGGCCGGCCGGCCCCCCGTGGGGGAAGCCGGAGGAACCGCGCCACGGCGGCAGGACCGCCTCCTGCAGTTCCACGGCCATCCGGTGCTCGGTCCGTTCGATGTGCCGGCGGCGCTGGAGCGAGTCGCGTGTCTCGCGCACGGCCCGCTCACTGCGGCGCAGCTCGCTGACGTCCCGTAAAACCGCCCACATCGACGCGGTGCACCCGTCGACGTCGAGGACGGGCTCGCCCATCATGTGCAGGGTGCGCACCCGGCCGTCCGTACGGACGATCCGGAACTCGCCGTCGATGGGCTTGCCGTCGATCAGACAGCCCGTCACCATCGCGGTCAGCAGCGACTGGTCCTCGGCGAACACCATGGAGGGCAGCTCGTCCAGGGTCATGGGCCCGGCGTCGGGGGAGCGGCCGAAAATGACGTACAGCTCGTCGGACCAGCTCACCTCGTCGGTGAGGAGATTCCACTCCGCGCTGCCGACCCGGCTGAGCAGCGACCCGGTGGGCGGCGGGTCCGCCGCCACCTCGTCGGTGCCCACGCTTCCGTACGGCTCCGCCGGCTCCACCGGCTCTCCGAGGGGGGTGGGAACGCCTTCCTTGAGCTGGCCCAACTGCGCACCCAGATCGTCGAGCTGGTGGACCGCGAGGTCACACAGTGCGCGCTGCCAGCGGCCCTGCGGGTCGTCCTCGTCCGCCACGGCGTCCCGGCGCACGGCATCGACGTCTCCGCGCAGCCGACGGGTCTGCGAGATCAGGGCGTCCAGCGTGCCGCGCTCGGGCGGCTGTGGGGCGGGACGGTCCGCGAACAGATGGGACGGCATGTCGTACTCCGATACGGGCGCGGCGCGGCCAGGGTCGTCAAAACAAGGACCGATTACGACTGTTGCACAGGCGGAGACTGCCTGTAAGGGGTTTGGCAACACTCGATACGGTGGTGCTTACGGCATATGCCAAAGGCCCGGTGGTAACCGGCCATGCGGTGGATCACGGCAGGATCGAATCCACATAGCCGCCGTCGACCCGCACCGCTGCACCGGTCGTCGCCGACGCCTGCGGGGAGCTCAGGTAGACCACCATGTGCGCGATCTCCTCCGGCTCGATCAGCCGCTGCAACAGGGACTGCGGCCGGTGCCTGCGCATGAACACGCGTTGGGCCTCGTCCCATGCCAGGTCCCGGTCCACCAGTTCGTGGACGAAGTCCTCGACCCCACCCGTGTGAGTGGGTCCGGCGATGACCGCGTTGACGGTGACGCCCGTCCCGGCGGCCTCCTTGGCGAAGCCGCGGCTCACTGCCAGCAGCGCCGTCTTGGACATGCCGTAGTGGATCATCTCGGCCGGGATCACGACGGCCGAGTCACTGGCGATGTACTGGACACGGCCCCAGCCGCGGCCCGTCATGCCCGGCAGGTACGCGCGGGTCAGCCGCACCGCCGCGAGCACGTTCACCTCGAAGTACCGCCGCCACTCCTCGTCCGTGATCTCCAGGGCGGGCCGCGGCTCGAAGATGCCCAGGTTGTTGACGAGGATGTCCACCTCGGGCAGCAGCTCCGCGCCCTCCCCGGTGGCGATGTCCGCGGCAACGGGGACCACCTCGGCGTCGGGGACCTCCGCCCGCAGCCGCTTCACGGCGGCCGTGACACTGTCCGAGGTGCGCCCGTTGACCGCCACCGTCGCCCCCGAGCGCGCCAGGGCGGTGGCGATCGCCGCGCCGATGCCCTGCGTCGAGCCGGTGACCAGCGCCGTCCTGCCCGTGAGATTCACCTGCATCCGCCGGTTTCCCTTCTCGCGTGCGGTCCCCCGCGTCCCATGCATCCCTTCCCGCTCCCCCGTCGCCGGAAGCGCCGGCGGGGGCGCCACCGTGCGCACACACCGCTCGTACGACGTGGAGTGCCGCACAGCGGGTACCCGGGCCTTCCGGCGCCGGGCCCCCGGGCCGGTGACCGATGTCGAGCCGTCGGAGGACAGGAGCCGTGAATATGAACGCCGGGAAGCGGGTCGTCGTCACTGGAGCCACCGGAAATGTCGGCACGAGTGTGGTGGCGGCCCTCGCCGCCGACCCCCAGATCGCATCCGTACTGGGCCTGGCCCGCAGGCTGCCCGGCTGGTCGCCGCCGAAGACCGACTGGGCCGAGGTGGATTTGCGGGACGAGGGGACCGACCTCGTCAGGCACTTCGAGGGCGCCGACGCCGTGATCCACCTGGCCTGGGCCTTCCAGCCCACGCACGACGCGGTGGCCACCTGGCGCACCAACGTCCTCGGCAGCCTCAAGGTGTTCCGGGACGTCTCCGCCGCCGGCGCGCCCGTGCTCATCCACGCCTCCTCGGTGGGCGCCTACTCGCCGGGGCCGAAGGACGGCGCGGTCGACGAGTCATGGCCCACGCACGGCTGGCCGGAGGCCGCGTACTGCCGGGAGAAGGCCTACCTGGAACGGGTCCTGGACGCCTTCGAGGCCCGCAACCCCGGGGTGCGGGTGGTGCGGATGCGCCCGGCGTTCCTGTTCAAGGAGGAGTCGGGGAGCGAACAGCGGCGGATCTTCGCCGGCCGGTTCATGCCGGGCCAGCTCGCCGGGCCCAAGACGATCCCCGTCGTCCCCGACATTCCCGGCCTGCGCTTCCAGGCCCTGCACACCGACGACGCGGCCCAGGCCTACCGGCTCGCGGTCACCAAGGATGTGAGCGGTGCCTTCAACCTGGCCGCCGAGCCGGCCCTCGACGCGCAGCAGCTCGCCGACCTCCTCGACGCCCGCGTGGTCCGGCTGCCACGGCCGGCCATCCGCGCCGCGCTGGCCGCCGGGTGGGGGCTGCGCCTGATCCCCGCCTCCCCGCAGCTCTTCGACGCCGTGCTGCGCCTGCCGATGCTGGACTGCACACGCGCCCGTGACGAGCTGGGGTGGCGCCCCGAGCGCACCTCCCTGGAAGCCATCGAGGAGATGCTGCGGGGGATGCGCAGCGGCGCCGGCATGGACACCGCCCCCCTCGCGGGCCGCAAGGCGAGCTGACCGCCCCGGCGGGGACCCGCCTCAACGGCGCTCGAACGCGGCGAAGGCCACCTCCTGGCGCCACTGCACGGCCGCCCTGGGGCTCGCGCGCAGGAACCGCGCGCACACCGGGCCCAGGGCGTGGCCGCCCGGCCGCTCGTGCCGGCACACGCGTACGGGGGTGTACGCGTGCGGGCCGGTCACCGTGCGCCAAAGGCTCCGCCCCGGCAGGAACGCGTACTCCAGCGAGGCGCGCGCCAGATCCTTCAGCTCCGGATACCCGAGCCCGTAGGTCAGCGCCGCCCGCTCGTACTCACGGCTGATGTCGGTACGCGACACCCCCGGGTCGTCGGTCGCCAGGACCACCGGGACGCCATGGCGCCGGTATGTCAGGAAGGGATGCTCCGCGCCGCGTACGCCGAGAATCTGGTCGTTGCTGGTCAGCGGCGTCTCCACGGCGATCTCGCGCTCGGCCATGGTCCGCAGCAGCCGCTCCCGGCCGGCCTCGTGGCGCACCGACACCCCGTGCCCGATCCGCTCGGCGCGACCCGTGCGTACGGCTTCCGTGATGTGGAACGTCAGCTCGCGCGGCTTCACCAGGCCCGGTACCAGCTCGCCCGCGTGGAGCGTGATGTGGGCGCGCGGGTAGCGGCGGTGCAGCAGGTCCAGCATCGACATGTGCAGGCGGTAGTCGCGCAGCGCCCGCTCGCCGTCCTCCGGCTGCACCAGGTTCACGGCGACGAACCGCTCGTCCCGCTCGGCGAGCTCCATCCCCAGCACCAGCTGCGTGAACACCCGCTCCGGCGCGCTCCCGCGGTACGCCTGGGAGATGAACCGTACGCTCAGGCCGCAGCCGGGCCCCGGCCGGGCCGTCCCGCAGCGCGCCGCCGACCGGAACTGGGCGTCGCCCGCGTCCGCCTCCGCCCGGGCCAGCGCCACCAGCCGGTCCATCCGCCCGCCCGCCAGCAGCCTGCCGTGCAGCCGGCCCAGGTCCGGATCGAACCCGACCTCGTCGGCGACCCGTTCCGCCTCGCCGGCGACCGGCGACACCATGGTCTCCAGGTGGACCTGGTTCTGGCGCGCCACCGAGTCCGCCACCTCGGCCAGCACCCGGCCGTGGCCCCGCCGGGCAACCTCCGCGAACCTGCCGAAGGTGGCGAAGAAGTGGTCGTGCCCGGGCCGGTCCGGCGGGAAGTCCTGCATCGACCAGGCCCGGACGATCCGCCGCCGGAAATCCGCGTCCACGCGCGCGTGAGCCGCCGGACGCGTCCCCGGGCCGCAGGGAGGCCGTACGGCGGTCATCGTCCTGGTGTCGACGCACAGCGCGTCCCGCCCGGCCAGCTCGATCAGGAACTCGGTCGAGGCGGCCCCGAACAGGTGGTTGTGCAGGTCGCCGCCTTTGGGCAGGGCCCGGAAGAACGCCCGCCGCGCGCCCGGCCGGTCCCGCAGCCCCGCCAGCTCCCGCGCCACCCGCCGCTCGGCCGCCGTGGCCTCCCGCTGCCCCGCCCCCTCGTGCGCGGCGGCGGCGTCCGGCACGGCGCCGGGCGGCACCGGCAGCACGGCGGCGAGCAGGACGGCGACGGCGGGCCAGGCGGCGCGTACGGAGGTCATCGCCGCATCATCGGGCGGCCCGCCCGCGCCACCGCACCCCGACAGGCGGTGGCCGATCGGTCACCACCCGCCCGGGTGACAGGTGACGCCGCCGCCCCCAGTGGGCAGACCGACAGGAGAGCGCGGGACGCCCAGGCGTCCCGACGTACACACACTGGATCAGGTGAAGGGGGCAACGGTGCCGGACAGGCGTCCTCGCGGTTATCAGCCCGACTGGCAACCACGCCCCGCGACACAGGAGTTGCTGGCCGCCGTCGAGTTCATCCTCGGCAGATATGCCGCACAGTTACCGTTGACGATACGTCAAATATGGTACGCGGCGGTGTCCCGCGGAGTCCTCGCGAAGCAGGAGCGTACGTACAAGCGTCTCGTCGACCTTCTCGGCATGGCCCGCCGCTCCGGCCGTGTCTCGTGGCTGGCGATCCGTGACGGCACGGACGCCGCCGTGGAACCCGTCGCCTATGACGGGCCCGACGAGTACCGCCGGGCCCAGCTGGACGCCGCCCGCGGCTTCCGCCTCGACCGCCAGGCAGGCCAGGAGTCCAGGCTGGAGGTCTGGTGCGGCACGGCGGGCCTGGTGCCACAACTGGCCACCGTCACCGATCCCTGGGGCGTGCCCGTGTACGCGTCCGCCGCCGGGCTCTCCGCCAGGCGCGCCGCCGCCCAGCGGGCCGCCGTGGGCGGCCACTCCTCCGTACGGATCATGGTGATCGGCGACTGGGACCCCACGGGGCTGCACCTGTTCACGGCACTCGCCGAGGACGTGACGGCCTTCGCCGCGCTCGACGCCCCCGACGTGACCATGCACTTCGACCGGCTGGCCGTCACCGAGGACCAGATCGCCGAGTTCGGCCTGCCCACGGCCCCGGTGAAGGCCAGTGACCGGCGCTCCTTCCCGGGCACGTCCACCACCCAGGCCGAGGCGCTGCCGCCCGACGCGCTGGCGTCACTGGTACGGGACGCGATCAGCCGCAGGCGCGACACCGGCATCCTGGCCGAGGTCCTGGAACGCGAGGAGGCCCAGCGGCGCGCCCTCCTGGAAGGCTTCCCGGCGTAGCGTCCATGGCGCCTGCCCGCAGCGCCGGTCCATGGCGCCCGCTCGTAGTCCCCGCCCATGAGCCCGGCCCGTAGCCCCTGCCATGGGCCCAGCCCATGAGCCCCGCACATAGGCCCGCCCTCAGCCGACCTCCTCACGGCGGTGGGTCGCCCGGCCCCGTCGTCCCGCGCAGCCGGTCGAGACGGCTGATCACCGGGGTCGCCGTCACCCCGTGCAGGGCGACCGAGGCGAGGACGGTGAAGGCCACGGCCGCCCACAGCTGCCGGTCAAGACCGGCGAAATCGTCCTGCCCCAGGGCGTACGCGAGGTAGTAGAGCGATCCGATGCCCCGCAGCCCGAACACCGCCGTGACGATCCGCTCGCGCGGCCCCGCGGCCGAGCCGAGCTGCGCCAGCCACCCGGTGACCGGGCGGACCACCAGCAATAGCAGCAGCCCGACGGCCGCCGACTGCCAGGTGAGGGCCGCGAGCCCGCCCCCGGCGACGTACCCGCCCAGGAGGAACAGCAGGAACGCGGTGAGCAGCCGCTCGATCTGCTCGGTGAACTCGTGCAGGACCTTGTGGTACCCGTGGCTGCGCTCGGCGGCGCGCAGGGCGCAGGCGGCGACGAACACCGCCAGGAAGCCGTATCCGTGCAGCAGCTCGGCGACTCCGTACGACAGGAAGGTGGCCGCCAGGGCGACGAAGCCCTCCATGTGCTCCGACAGCCGCAGCGCGGCCGCCCTGGCGCGGAAGAACATCCACCCCAGCAGCCGGCCCACCGCCACGCCCGCGACGACCCCGATCGCCACCTTGCCGAGCGCGTCGGACGGCACCCAGCCGCCGATCCACCCCGCCGACCAGCCGGTCCCCGCCGAGGCGGCGAGAGCGACGGCCGCGAGGACGAACGGGAAGGCGAGCCCGTCGTTGAGGCCCGCCTCGCTGGTGAGCGTGAAGCGCACCTCGTCCTCGTCCTCCTCCGTGTCGGTCGGCTCGCCCACCCGCACCTCCGCCGCCAGCACCGGATCGGTGGGCGCCAGCACCGCGCCCAGCAGCAGGGCCGCCGCGGGCGGCCAGTCCAGCACCGCCCAGGCGAGCACGGCGGTCACCACGATCGTGAGCGGCATCGTGACGCCCAGCAGCCGCCAGCTGCCCGCCCACGAGCGCAGCCCCGGCGGCCGGTTGATGGCCAGTCCGGCGCCCATCAGCGACACGATCACGCAGACCTCGGTGATGTGCTCCACCCACAGCCGGTCCGCCACCGGATCGACCACGGGCACCGGCAGGGGCAGCAACTGGACGGCGGCGCCCGCGGCGAGGAACACCATCGGCATGGAGAACGGACGGCTGAAGACCACCCGCGGCAGGACGGCGGCCGCCAGCGCACCGATACCCAGGCCGGCGTACACCAGGTCGGAAAAGGTCATTCAGCCAGAGTGCGCGTGGTGACCGTGAACAAACCCCCGTCCGGGTCGCGCAGGGTGGCCTGGACGCCCGGCTCGTGCTGGACCACGGTGCCGCCGTGGCGCTGCGCGGCCGACACGCACGCGTCGACGTCGCGTACCGGGAAGTGGACCTCCCAGCGGGGCCGGACCGTGGGGTCGGGCGCGGCTTCCAGAGCGCCGGAGCTGAGCCGGGCGACCACATGGCCGGCGCTGCGCAGCACGACCTCGTCCCCCTCGTACTCGACGTCGCAGCAGCCCGGCCGGCCGCAGGCCCAGTCGAAGACCTCCCCGTAGAAGATCGCGGCCTCGAAGGCGTCCCGGGTCTGGAGCCGGAGCCAGGCGGGTGCGGCGGCGCGCCAGGTCTCCCACCCGGAGAGCAGCTGGCCCTCCCAGATGCCGAAGACCGCGCCGTCCCGGTCGGCCGCGAGCGCTCCCCGCCCGACGACGAACCCGACCGGCCCGACGGCGACCGTCCCGCTGCGCTCCCTGATCCGGGCCGCCGTCTGGTCGGCGTCCTGGACGGCGAAGTACGGGGTCCAGGCGACGGCCACCTGGAGGGCGGAGGCCAGTGCCCCTATTCCGGCGACGGGGTTCCCGTCCTCCAGGGCGACGCTGAACTCCTTGCCGAGCCGTGCCGGACGGAATTCCCAGCCCAGCACCGCACCGTAGAAGTCCTGGGCGGCGTGCAGATCGCGGGTCATCAGGCTGACCCAGCAGGGGGCACCGAACACGGAGCTGCTGGACGTCACCCCTGACGCCGTGGTCGCTGTCGGCTTCCTGTTCATGTGCAAAACCGTCCCGGTGTCACCAGTGGTGCGGATGTGCAGCAGGTGTCCCTGCTCTCCCTGCTCGCTCTGCTGTCTCTTCTGCCTCTGCCCGGTGTCCATGGTTGCACTCTTTGCGGGGGATGGCCCTTCTGGTTCAGCCGCGCCGCCGGGGCGGGCGCAGGCGGGCGTGCCAGCGCCGCAGCAGCCGGGACAGGTGCCAGCGCTCCTCGTACAGCAGCCGCCCGACCAGCGCGCCGCCGAAGACGACGAAGCCGACGCCGACGAGCCACGACTGGACGACCAGGAACGTGCCGACAGGCCCGTACGCCACCGCGTTGGAGGCGATCAGCGGAGAGAACACCAGCCGGGAGAAGACCCGCAGCCCGGCCAGCCCGATCACGGTGCACACGGCCCCCGGCAGCAGGGCGCGCCAGGGCAGCCTGCCGCCCAGCAGCAGCCGTTGCGACCACCAGAAGAACAGCACCGCGCTGGCGAAGGCGAGCATCACGCGCCAGGCGAGGTCACCGCCGGTCGCGGGGCGGGAGAACACGTCCGCCGACAGCAGCAGGTAGCCGATGAGCAGGGCGAGCCAGACGCCGTGGCGCCACATCGTGTGCCAGCGGGCCGCGGGCAGCTCCCACACCTTCTCGTAGCCCGTCTGCACCACACCGCCGAACGTCAGACCGAACACGGCGAGCGCGGCGATACCGAACCCGGTGGTCGACTCCAGCGCCGCGCCCGGAGGCGCGAACAGCCGTTCCACCTCGTCCGTCGAGCCCTCCGCGACCCCGAGGCCGTCCGAGAGCCACTGGGCGAACCCGGTGCCGCCCGCCGGGTCGGCCGCCGCGATCACGATCAGCAGCGGTACGAGCGTGAGCAGCCCGAGGGCGGCGAACCCCATCGCGCGGTGCATCAGCTCCAGGTCGGTGCCGGTCCGCCAGCCGCGCCCGGCGGCCGAGCGGTGGAAGGCGCCGTGCAGCCGCCTGGGCCACCATGCGTGGGCCCCGCCGCCGGTGCCGGGAGACTTCTCGGACATGCACCTCGCATACCCGGCGGCGGCCCGCCCGGTACGGGTGGGCGCGGGGGAGGGCCCGAATGGACGCCTCCGCCCGCCTCCCGGCGCGGGCCGTCGCTACGACAGCCTGCCGTCGTAGTCCGGCAGCTTGAACGTCTTCTCGGCGTGACCGCCGGCCAGGTCCGTCGGCCGGTTGCCGATGTTGGCGATGATCGTGTACCCCTTCGCCTCGATCTCGCCGCGCTTGGCGGTCTTGTACGCGCTCACCTCGTCGAACAGGTCGGGCAGGTCGCGCACGTACAGCCCGTCGACCGGGTAGCCGGCCGCCGTGAGGTTGTACGCGGTGGGCGCGTGGAGGATGCCCGGGCGGGCGGTGACGAAGAAGACGGCCACGCCACGGGAGTCCGCGTACCGGACCAGGTCCAGGACCGGCCGGACGGCGGGCGTCGGGTACTCCCAGAAGTAGTGGAAGTCCGTCTCCAGCGACGTGTTGTCGATGTCGAGGACGACGGCGAGCTTCTCACCGGAGGGGGACGCGGTGCGCTGCTCGATGTACGGGCGGGCCTCGCCGAGGGCGGCGGCCACGTCGCGCTGCCAGGTGGCGTAGTCGACCCCGGCGAGCCGTGCGCCGGTGAAGGCGGAGCCGTTCGTGGTGGCGACCTGAGGGGCGGAGGCGGAGGCGGGGGCGGCCGTGGCGGTGGTGGCGGTGGTGGCCGTGGTGACGGCGATGGCGGCCATGGTGAGCGCCACCTGTGTTCTCCATCGAGCTGCGTGCATGGGGGGTTCAACTCCCGGGGGATGGGGACCGGTGAAAGCGTTGGCATGCTCGCGCTCAATAGTGGACGGAACAAGGCGTTCCATCTACTGGTCGGTAGCCATTTGGTGGGGCCATGAGATCGGCTCGCCATGAGCCGCGATCCCCAGGCCGGGCGTCGGCGTCAGGGGCGGAGAAGGGTCTCCAGGACGGAGTCCAGATAGGCCGGGTCCGATGGGAGGGTCTCCGGCACCGCGTGGGCCAGTTGGGTGTGGCCCAGGTAGGACGTGTACGCCAGCAGGCCGCGCCGGGCCGCTGTCGGTGGCGGGAAGCCCAGGTCCTCGAAGAGGCGGGCGACGTAGCCGATCCGGCGCTCCGTCACCCGGCGCAGGGCGGCGGCGACATGGGGGTGGCCCGCGTCCGCCAGGAGCGAGACCTCCAGGGGGTCGTTCACTGCTTCCGCCATCACCGTCCGGAACAGCGTGCGCAGCCGGGTCTCCGGGTCGGGCCGCCGTTCCGTGGCCTCGATGATCCGCTCCGTGGAGGTCTCCTCCCATCGCTCCAGCGCCGCCTCGACGAGCGCGTCGCGGCCGCTGAAGTGCCAGTAGAAGCTGCCCTTCGTGGTGCCCAGCCGGGCGGCCAGCGGCTCGACCGCGACGGCCGCCAGGCCGCCGCCCTCCGCCATGGCCGCGAGGGCCGCGTCGGCCCAGTCCTGGACGGTGAGCCTCTTACGGGCGCGGGCCGGTCGTTCGCGCGTCATGACCGTACGGTAGCGTACGGAAAAACATACGCTCCCGTATGGAGGTGCGGCATGCGCACGGTACGCAACGTCCACGCCCGTGTCATCGAGGCCCCCGCCGGGCGGGTGGGCGCCCTGCTCGACCGGATCGCCGCCGACGACGACCCCCTCTTCCCCACCCCCGCCTGGTCACCCATCAGGTTCGACCGGCCCCTCGGCGTCGGCGCCGACGGCGGTCACGGACCGGTCCGGTACCGGGTCACCGCGTACACCCCGGGCCGTAGTGTCCGGTTCGACTTCGCACCGCCCTCGAACGGCCACCACCGGCTCGACGTCGAGTCCCTCGGCCCCGGCCGCTGCCGCATGGTGCACACCCTGGAGCAGCGGCAGGGACCGGGGCAGGCGCTGGTCTGGTCGCTCCTGGTGCGCGCCGTCCACGACACGGTCGTCGAGGAGCTGCTCGACAACGCCGAGCGCGCCGCCACCGGCCGCACCGCCGCCCGCCCCGCCACCAGGACGCCACGGGTCCGGCTGCTGCACCGTCTGGGGTACGCCCGGCCCGCCGCCGCCCCGGTACCCGCCTCGGCGCGGCTCGCCCGCACCGCGTTCGCCCGCCCCGACTTCACCGACGCCTGGCGCCTCCCGCTCGCCCCCGGTATGGACCGCGACCCGCGCGCCTGGCGCGGCGTGCTGCCCTTCCCCGTCAAGGCGGTCGAGGGCGACGAACTCCTGCTCGGCGAGGACGCGGGCCACCTCGACTTCCGCGCCTCCCTCCTCGTCGACCAGGAGGGCGTCACCCTCAGCACGGTCGTCAAGACCCACAACCGCCTCGGCCGGCTCTACTTCGGCGTCGTGCGCCAGGTGCACCCGTTCATGGCCCGGCGGATGCTCCGCCGGACCCACCGCAGGCTCGCGCTCTCCGCGCCCACGGCCGGGGAGCGGCACTGGGCGCGGGAGACCACCCGCCGCTGAGGGCCGACCCGGCGCTGAGGGTCAGAGCCGGCAACCGGCCAGCAGCGCCGCCGGACCGGCCCCGGCCGGCATGGGCACGGTCCGGCCGGCCGGCGGGCGGTGGCCGCGCCCGAGCCAGTCCTCCAGGGCCGTGAACGCCGAGCGGTGGCACGGCACCAGCGGCCGGAGCCGGTCGGGGAAGGCGTCGACCAGGGCATCGGTGTGGGTACCGCCCTCGACGCGGTAGTAGCGGTGCAGGCCGCCGCGCCCCGCTTCCCGCACCATCCGGGCGTACACGTCCGAGTCCTGGCTGATGGGCAGCAGCACGTCCAGCGTGCCGTGCACGGTGATCAGCGGCTTGCCGATACGGCCCGTCAGCGCGATGCGGTCGACGGCCTGCCGGACCTCTTCCGGACGGGCGCCGTAGTCGTAGTCCGCGTCCGCCCCGGTGTAGCCCGGATCCAGCTCCTCCCGGTAGACGCGCTGTGTCAGGCCCCAGTAGTACGTGTGGTGGTACGGCCACAGGAACTCGGACCCGGCCGGGTAGCCGGCGGCGTGCATCGCGTCGCGGGCCGCCCCGGCGGCCGGACCGCCCGCCTCGTACACCGGGTAATGGCGCAGCGCGGGCGGCAGGAAGGTGAACAGGTTCGGACCCTCGGCGCGCCACAGGGTGCCCTCCCAGTCCACGCCGCCGTCGTACAGCTCCGGATGGTTCTCCAGCTGCCAGCGCACGAGATAGCCGCCGTTGGACATGCCGGTGGCGAGGGTGCGGGCGAGGGGCCGGTGGTAGTGCTGGGCCACCACCGCGCGGGCGGCGCGCGTGAGCTGCGTCAGGCGCGTGTTCCACTCGGCGATGGCGTCACCGGGTACGCGTCCGTCGCGCTGGAAGGACGTACCCGTATTGCCCTTGTCGGTGGCGGCGAACGCGTACCCGCGCGAGAGCACCCAGTCGGCGATGGTTCGGTCGTTGGCGTACTGCTCACGGTTGCCCGGGGTCCCGGAGACGACCAGGCCGCCGTTCCACCGGTCGGGCAGCCGGATGACGAACTGCGCGTCGTGCTTCCAGCCGTGGTTGGTGTTGGTGGTGGAGGTGTCGGGGAAGTACCCGTCGATCTGGACGCCGGGCACCCCGCTGGGAGTGGGCAGGTCCTTGGGCGTGAGGCCGGCCCAGTCGGCCGGGTCGGTGTGGCCCGAGGCCACGGTCCCGGCGGTGGTCAGCTCCTCCAGGCACGCCACCTGCTGGTGCGCTGCCCCCGGGACCCGGAGGGAGCCGGGGCAGTCGGCCTTCCGCTCCCGCGCAGCGGCCGCCGCGACGCAGCCGTCGTCGGCGAGCGTGTAGTAACCGGCGGGGGATTCCCTCAGGGTGTGCGTGACGAACGTGTTGTACAGGCCCATGGCCTGGTTCGAGCCCTTGGCGTACGTGTAGCCGCCGGTCGTCGTCGCCCGCCCCGCCTGCACGTGCTGGTAGTTGTTCCCCGTCCAGCAGGCGGCCGGGGCGCCCCCCGAGGTCCGCGCGGTGACCGTGGCGGACAGGGCGCCGGGCCGGCCGTCGGCGCCCCGGGCGGCCACCGCGTACGTGTGGGCCGAGCCGGGCGCGAGGCCCGTGTCGGTGAACGGCGGAGCGGTGGGCGTCGCCACCGGCGTGCCGTCGCGGTGGACCGTGTAGCCGGTGGCGCCGCTGACGGCCGACCAGTCGAGGGTGATCGTCGACGCGGTGGCGCCGGTGGAGACCAGGCCCGTCGGCGCGGGCAGCGCGCCCGACCCCGGGGGATCACCGGCGGAGTCCAGGCCGAAGAAGTCCACGATCCAGTGGCCGGCGCAGATCGTGTCGAGGAAGTACGCGGCCGTGGCACCGCACTGCTGGGGCCCCGTCCCGGGATCGACCGGGGTTCCGTGGCCCATGCCCGGCACCCGGTCGACCTCCACGGCGACCGTCCCGTCCGCGGCCACGTACTGCTCCTGGCGTGTGGAGTTGGGCCCGATGACGGCGGTACGGGTGGGTGTCTGCGACAGGCCGTGCAGCGCCGTCCACTGGTCGCGCAGCTCGTCGGCGTTGCGCGGCACCACCGTGGTGTCCCGGTCACCGTGCCAGATCGCCACCCTCGGCCACCGCCCCGTCCACGACGGGTGGGCGTCGCGCACACGCTGCGCCCACTGGGCGGGGGTGAGGTCCACACCGGGGTTCATGCAGGAGTACGCGGCGGCCGTGTCCCTGGCGCAGTCGTAGGGCAGCCCCGCGACGACCGCGCCGGAGGCGAAGACATCCGGGTAGGCGGCGAGCATCACCGAGGTCATCGCGCCCCCGGCGGACAGGCCCGTCACATGGACCCGCCGCGCGTCCGCGCCATAGGCGGACACGGCGTGCGCGACCATCTGCCGGATCGACGCCGCCTCGCCCTGGCCGCGGCGGCTGTCCGACGTCTGGAACCAGTTGAAGCACTTGTTGAGGTTGTTCGACGCGGTCTGCTCGGCCAGGACCAGCAGGAAGCCGTGCCGGTCGGCGAACTGCGCCAGGCCGGAGTTGTCCGCGTAGACCTGCGCGCTCTGCGTGCACCCGTGCAGCGCGACCACCACGGGCGGCGCGGCGGGCAGGGACGCGGGACGGTACACGTACATGTTCAGGGCGCCGGGGTTCGCCCCGAAGGCGGTCACCCGGGTGAGACCGACGGCGGCGTGGGCGGCGGGCGCCGGTGCGGTGAGGCCGGCGGCGACGGCCAGGACCAGGACGGTCACCGTGGCGAGCAGCCCGCGCAGACGTCTCGGTGGGGCCCCGCCTCCGGGGCGCGTACGGCGGAAGAACGACGGGGGCATGGCGGCTCCTCGGACACATACCGGCGGGTTCCCCGCACCGTAGGGCTCCCGGATACCGGCCGGTATGTCAGCGCGCACCACACTGGGGACCGCACCGGGCGGAGGCCGGGGGATTGCGCCGAGCCGCCCCGCCTGCTAGTCGCGCCGAGCCCCGTGGCAGCGTGCTGGGCGGGCTGCGCGCACCGCACCGGATCATGCCCCGTACACTCGTCCACCGCTGCCCGCAGCGGCGGTGAGCGATCAACAGACGTCTTCGGAAAGGTATTTCGACATGGACTCCGCCGTGCGAGGCGACGCGCCGATCTACGACAGCCTCATCGAGGAGCGCGGCGACGTTCCCGCCGACGTGCGCCGCGTGGCCGAGGAGACGCTCCGGCAGCTGACCCGGGCACTGGACTTCGGTGCCGTGGGCCGCTCACCGGGCTACCCGGGCATGGGCTTCCCGCCCCCGGCATCCATATGAGCGGGGGCGGGAAGCCGCCGATGCTGCACGGCCGGCCGCCGTGGTTCAGGGCTGTTCGTCGATGAGCCCGCACACCCAGGCCAGCGCGTCGTGCACGCCACGGACCTGGGCCGCGCGCTCGGCGCTCTCGGTCGGGTCCCCCAGCTGCACCACGGCCGCGTCCAGCTCCGCCGTGAGCAGGTGGCTGGACGGCACGCGGCCGGTGCCGGCGGCCCCCGTCACCGGGGCTTCGGCGGCCCGCCCGAGCGCCCACTCGAAGGCCGCCACAGCGCCGAGCGAGAACGGCGTCCGCAGCCCGGGCGTGGCCGCCTTGTGCTCCAGCCGCTGGTACGCCGCCTCGACCTGGGCCCGGGGCTTGGTGCCGATCAGCACATCCTGGTTACGTTCGGAATCCACTGCCATACATATATGTCTCACCGCAGCGGCCGATGCGATGCCCCGAAATGCGAAATTCCTTGAGGTTCAGGGCAGGGTCCATTTCTGATTGGGTCCGGTGTGGCAGGTCCACAGGTGCAGGCGGGTGCCGTCGTTCCACGTCCCGCCCTCGGCGTCGAGGCACTTCCCGGACTGGGGGTTGCGTACGGTTCCGTCGGCCTGGGGCTGCCACTGCTGGGCTCCGGTGCCGTTGCAGGTCCAGAGCTGGATCTTCGTACCGTCGGCGGTGCCGCCGCCGCTGACGTCCAGGCACTTGTTCAGCGCCCGCAGGGTGCCGTCGCCGGGCAGGGTCCACGCTTGCGCGGCGGTGGCGTTGCAGGTCCACAGCTGGATCTGGGTGCCGTCGGCGGTCGCACCATTGGCGACGTCCGCGCACTTGCCGTTCACACCCTTCACCGCACCCGTCCGGGGACCGGTGCTTCCCGTGGTGAAGCGGAAGTCGTCCACGTCGAACAGGGAGCCAGCACCTCCCTTGAAGACGAGGTACAGCGTCGTCGTACCGGCGGGCCGGTTGGTGAGCGCCGTGGAGACCTCCTGGAACGTCTCCCAGCCGCCCGTCACCGGCACCGTCGCCGTACCCAGCAGGGTTCCGGTGAGTGAGCCGGCCCGTACCTCGAGGGTGCCGCCGACACCGCCGGAGGAGACGCGGGCGGTGAACCGGGTGGCGTCGTCGAGCGCGTACGGAGTGAAGGAGATCCAGTCGCCGTTGTCGATGTGGCCGACCGTCTTCCCGCCGTGGGCGGGGGTGTGCGTGACGACCTGGACGCCCGACGAGCCGCCGTAGTGCTCGGCCTGCCGGTGGCTGGGCTGGCTGATGTTCTGGTCGTGCGTGGTCAGCGCGGGCTGGCCGTTCGCGCCCTTGTCGGTGTACTCCGCGTCCCAGACGCCGAAGATGTTGGCGTTCGGGTCGTGCTCGCCGTCCGCGATGGTCTGCACGGTGCCGGAACAGCCGGTCGCGGAGGTCTGCGGGTGGCCGTGGCTGTCGTGCCCGATGATGAAGGTGACCTTCACCTTCGTACAGTCCACGGTGCCGTCCTCCGGGTCGGAGACCGTGACCTTGAACGGAACGGCCGCGCCCGGGTCGATGATCCGGCCGTCGATCGGCAGCTCCAGCTTCACGGTCGGCGCCGTGTTGCCGACGGTCACCTGGACGGAGGCGGTGGCGCTGCGGCCGGTGCCGTCCGAGACGGTGACGGTGGCGGTGTACTGCCCGTTGGCCGTGTACGTGTGGGAGGGGTTGGCGGCCGTCGAGGTGGCGCCGTCGCCGAACTTCCAGGCGTACGTCAGCGGGTCGCCGTCCGGGTCGGAGCTGCCCGCCGAGGAGAACGCCACGGTCAGCGGCGCCTGCCCGGAGGCGCGGTCGGCCTTGGCCTGGGCGACGGGGGAGCGGCCCGTGGTGACGTGCTCGATGCGGTACAGGGCGGAGTTGGCGTCGCCGTTGAAGTAGCCGGTGCCGTAATCCAGGACGTAGAGGGCCCCGTCCGGGCCGAAGGCCATGTCCATCACCTGGGTGCCGTTCCAGGGGAAGGGGTTGATGGACTGGACGGTGCCGTCGGTGCCCTGCGCGATGCGCTTGATCCATTTGCGGCCGAACTCGCCGGCGAAGAAGTTCCCGTCGTAGCTCTGCGGGAACTTCACGTCCGACGTGGAGGCGGCGTCGTAGCGGTAGACCGGCCCGCCCATCGGCGACTCCGAGCCGCTGCCGAACTCCGGTACCGAGCCGCCGTCGTACGGGATCCAGGCGGGCTGCGCCGGAGGAAGGTCGGTGAGGCCGGTGTTGCGCGGCGAGGTGTTCTTCGGGGCCGCGCAGGTGAACTTGGCGCCGGTCGTGCCGGTGGCGAAGTCATGGTCGCCGTACGCGTCGTTCTTCCCGGCGCAGTACGGCCAGCCGAAGTTGCCGGCCTTGGTGATGCGGTTGAACTCCACCTGTCCGGCCGGGCCGCGGGTCGGGCTCGCGGTGCCGGCGTCGGGGCCGTAGTCACCGACGTACACGATGCCGGTGGGCTTGTCGACGCTCATCCGGAAGGGGTTGCGGAAACCCATGGCGTAGATCTCGGGGCGGGTCCTCGCGGTGCCGGGGGCGAAGAGGTTGCCGGAGGGGATGGAGTACGAGCCGTCCGCGTTGACCTTGATGCGCAGCACCTTGCCCCGCAGGTCGTTGGTGTTGCCCGACGAACGCTGGGCGTCATAGGCGGGGTTGCGGGAGGCGCGTTCGTCGATCGGGGTGTAGCCGTCGGAGGCGAAGGGGTTGGAGTCGTCGCCGGTGGAGAGGTACAGGTTGCCCTGGGCGTCGAAGTCGATGTCCCCGCCCACATGGCAGCAGATCCCGCGCGAGGCCGGTACGTCGAGGACCATCCGCTCACTGGCCGGGTCGAGGGTGCCGTCCGCGCGGAGGACGAAGCGGGACAGGCGGTTCACCCCGTCGAAGGGGGCGAAGTCGGCGGCCGTGCCGTCACCGGGGGCGTCGCCGCCCGGTGTGGTGAGCTTGGGCGCGTAGTACAGGTAGATGTGGCGGTTGGAGGCGAAGCCCGGGTCCACACCGACGCCTTGAAGGCCCTCCTCGTCGTGGGAGTAGACGTCGAGCTTGCCCGACACCTTCGTCGTACCGGCGGCGTCGGTGAGCCGCAGGGTGCCGTCGCGCGAGGTGTGCAGGACGGAGCGGTCCGGGAGGACCGCCATGGTCATCGGCTCGCCGGTCTCCGCCACGCCCTTGGCGAGGGTCACCTGCTGGAACTCCTCCGCCACCGCGGCGGTGCCGCCGTGGGCGGCCGCGGTGGCGGGGGAGAGGAAGGCCGCGGCGAGTGCCGCGGTGAGGACGAGGGCCGGCCCCCGGCGGGGCCGATACGGTCGTGTGCGCACAGGAGTCTCCCGGGAACGGTGGGGGAAGCCCGGCGGTCCGGGGTGTGGGACCGCAGGGGGAACACAGGGGGAGCACAGGCGCGCGCCGTCGCGCCGGAAGGTCGCCGGTCACGGCTCATGACCGGTTCGTTTCAAGGAAGTTAGCGGGCTTGGTCCGGTCGCGTAACCCCTTTCGCATCGGCTTTCGCAACTTCTTCCTCGGTCAGGACAAAGGGCCGGCGGCCCGCCTGGAGAGGCGGGCCGCCGGTGGAACGAGGGTCGTGGAGCGGGTGCTCAGAACACGCTCACGCCGTAGGCGCTCAGCGCCTCGGTGACCGGCTGGAAGAACGTGGTGCCCCCGCTGGAGCAGTTGCCGCTGCCGCCGGAGGTCAGGCCGAGCGCGGTGCCTCCCGAGAACAGCGCGCCGCCGCTGTCGCCCGGTTCGGCGCAGACGTTGGTCTGGATCATGCCGTAGACGACGTCGCCGCCGCCGTAGTTGACGGTCGCGTTCAGGCCGGTGACCGTGCCGCCGCGCAGGCCGGTCGTGCTGCCGCTGCGCTGGACGGACTGGCCGACGTACGCGTTGCCCGCGCCCGTGATGTCGCGGTAGCCGCCGTTGTACAGGTACACGCGGCCGTCCGCCGCCGAGGCGTTGGAGTGCCGGATGATGCCGTAGTCGTTGTTCGGGAAGCTGGAGCCCGTACGGGATCCGAGTACGGTGGTGTTGGAGGAGTTGGTGTACCAGGTGCTGCCGATGTTGGTGCAGTGACCGGCCGTCAGGGCGTAGTAGGTGCTGCCGCTGCGGACGTTGAAGCCGAGCGAGCAGCGTCCGCCGCCCACGTAGATGGCCTGGCCGCCCGCGATGAGCTTGGTGAACTTCCCGGGGGTCCGCTTGATGTCCAGGGCGCCGGCACGGTTGCCGACGGCCTCTTTGACGCGGGCGAGTTCGGCGGCCGAGACGGTGGAGTCGGCCGTGACGACGAGCTTGCCGGTCTTCGCGTCCGTGTACCAGGCGGTGCCCGGTACGTCGGCGTTCAGGACGGCGTCGCTCGCCTGGGCCAGCTGGGCGGCGCTCGCCGGCGCGCCGTCGCGCGGGGCGGCGCCGGCGCTCGGTGCCGCAAGCGCGGAGGCGGCCATGAGAGCGGCTGCGACGGCGGTCAGCCGCGCGCCTCTCGCGATGCCGCCGAGGGGGGTGAAGCGCTTGAAGTTCACTGCATCCTCCGGTGGGGGATCCATGGCCCGCTGGGTGGGCGGGCTCGACAGGGCGCCGGCAGGGCGGTACGCGACGGATGGTTTCCGTCATGTGCCTGACAAGCGACGCGGTAGGAATCCTGGGCTCCGGTCGGGTGCGTGGGCAAGATCGCCTTTTGGCCGGGCTACGCGCGTCCTTCGGCCGCGTGCTCTGGCGCGCTCCGGACAGGCTCGCTGCGGCACACCGGGCGCCATGATCCGGCTTCCCGCGGCGGCCGGTTGCTGTGCGTGGAGCGGTGGGGAGCAAAGGCAGGGAAGTGTTTGCTGATCGTTCATCAGCTCGCTAGTGGTGCGGGTGGGGCCAGGTGAGCGCCGGTGAGCGCGTGGCCGTGGCGGACGGCAGTCGAATGCGCCGTTCGAGCAGTTCAACGTTTAACGGAACGTCGGTGCGGGGGTGCGGTGGCGGAAGCGGGCGGCGCCCGTCCCCAGGGACGCCGACGGGGGAGATGGCAGTCGGCGGTTGCAGTGGCTCCCGCAATCCGGACGCCACGGAGCCAGGAAGGCCCTTCGGCGGTGATGGCGCGATGGGACCTGCGCCGCCCAAGGAGCGGCGGCCGCCCGTCGTGGACCTCGCGGACGCACGCGCCACTTCCCGCGCGTCTCCTTATGTGCCCATCACTCCCGTTCGCCCGGCCCGCCCGCGTGTCCGGATCCAGTCCCTGCCTCTCCCCGCCCGGTCCTTCGGACGCCGCTGCCTGCACACGGGGTGCACCGGGTGTAAAGAGCCCGGCCGCGAGGAAGTCGGGAAGCACCGGCGAAGCCGGGTGGGGGAGAGGCGAAGGAGAGTCATGAAGGACCGCGACCACAAACCCGAAACCGCCGCCGAGGAGCTCCTGGACGAGTTCGAGGAAGCCGAGCTGCGCCTCGACGACGGGGGCCCGGACGAGCACGACAAGGAAGCCGCGGACACGCTCACGCCCAGTGAGACGGGTCAGGAGTCGGTGCAGAACGACAAGCACCGCCGCGGCGGGAAGGCCTCCTGACGGCGAACGCCCCGACCGGCGGCCCGCACACCAGCCCGTGCCCGGGCGGCCCGCCCACCGGCCCGTGCCCGGGCAGGCCGTACACACGCCCAGGTACGGCCCGCTCGGGCCTGCACGCTCCGCCCCGGTCCTGCCCGCATCGCCGGGGCACGACGCCTGCCCGCGCAGGGGCCGACCTGGGCCCCGTGCCGCCGGGCCCGCCCGCCCCGCCCAGGCCTGCACGTGCCGGGCGCCGCCCTGGCGCGGCCCACGCGCCGACCGCCTGCCCGCGCACGGCCCGCCTAGGTTGCTGTCTGTGACGCCGCGGCCGCGGGGCGCAGGTCCGCCAGGCTCAGCTGGTGTGCCGGGCGGTCCGGCACGGCGGTACGGCTGCTGACGCCGAGGTCCGGCCCCACATGGAGCAGCTCACCCGGCTCCATGAGCCGCCAGCGCGGATTGTCGTCCATGCGCTCGCTGGCGACGACGACCGCCGGGGCGCCGGCCAGGTCCCAGGAGTGGACGCGCATGCGGCCCCCGGCGCCGCTGTGATCGAGGTGCCGTTCGCCGTGGTGACCACCGGGCGGGCGGTGCAGGACGTACAGGCGGTGCGTGTCGGGGTAGCGCAGCGCCCAGAGCTCGTCGCGGGTGATGAGGACCAGGTTGAGGGCGTAGAGCGGCAGGTGGCGGGCGACCCAGCGGGCCGCGTGCCCGATGCCCGCGGCGACATCGCCGCCATGGGCCCGGATGCCCCGGGTGATCAGCGCGAAGAAGCGCTCCGAGTCGGTGTCCCCGGCCACCAGCGCCCGGTCCTCGCCCAGCTCCGCGTCGAGCGCCTCCGACTCCTCGATGACCCCGTTGTGGGCGAAGAGCCGCCCCTCCTGAAGGAAGGGATGGGTGTTGCGGGCCTCCAGGCCGCCCGTGGAGGCGAAGCGCACATGAGCGAGGAACGTGGCGGAACGGACCCGCCTGGCCTCCTCGGCGAAGGCGCGGTCCCGGAAAGCGGCGATGGGTGCCTTGTCCACCCGTGGGGTGCCGTCCTCGTCGAAGTGGCCGAGGCCGGTGCCGTCGGGGTCGCGCAGGCTCTGGTCCCGGAGGCTGTCCGGGGCGTCCAGCAGCCAGAAGGTGGCACGCGTGCGGCGGGGGGCGCTGCTCAGCCCGAACAGCCGGCACATGCGGGGCTCCTCTCCGTCGGGGGGCGGCGTTCAGTGCCGGCCGGGCTGCCTCGGGTTCCTGGTCTCGGCGCCGTGGGCGAAACTCCCCGCGTCGTCGGCGTCCCGCTGGGGTCCGGGCTGGCGCTCCAGCCGCGCCAGGACGCGACGCAGGTCCTCCAGGAGCAGGTCGGCCAGGTCGTGGCCGAAGCCGTTGCGCACGACGACACGCAGCACCGCGAGGTCGGTACGGTTCCGGGGAAACGTGTACGCGGGCACCAGCCAGCCGCGCTCCCGCAGGGCCGCCGACACGTCGTACACGCTGTACGCGTCGACGCCCTCCCGGATGCGGAAGGCGAACACCGGTGCCTGCCCGCCATCGGTGACCAGCTCGAACGGCCCCAGCTCGGCGATGCGCCCCGCCAGGCGCACCGCGACGTCCCGGCAGGTCTGCTGCACCCGGCGGTAGCCGTCGAACCCCAGCCGCAGGAAGGTGTAGTACTGCGCGACCACCTGGGCGCCGGGCCGGGAGAAGTTCAGCGCGAAGGTCGGCATGTCCCCGCCCAGGTAGTTGACGTGGAAGACGAGGTCGTCGGGGAGCGCGTCGGCGTCCCGCCACAGCGCCCAGCCGACCCCCGGCATGACCAGTCCGTACTTGTGCCCGGACGTGTTGATGGACGCCACCCGCGGTAGCCGGAAGTCCCACTCCAGGCCGGGATCGACGAAGGGCGCGATCATCGCCCCGGAGGCGCCGTCCACATGGACCGGCACGTCCACACCCGTGCGCGCCGCCAGACCGTCCAGGGCGGCCGCGATGTCCGCGACGGGCTCGTAGCTGCCGTCGAACGTCGAACCCAGCACGGCGACGACCCCGATGGTGTTCTCGTCGCACAGCTCGACCGCGGTCTCCGGCGTCAGGTGGTACCGGTCGCCCTCCATGGGGACGTAGCGGGGCTCCACCTCGAAGTAGTCGGCGAACTTCTCCCAGCAGATCTGTACGTTGACGCCCATCACCAGGTTGGGCCGGTCCACGGACCTGCCCGCCGCCCGGCGACGGTGCTGCCAGCGCCGCTTGAGGGCCAGCCCTGCAAGCATCGCCGCCTCGCTCGACCCGGTGGTCGAGCAGCCGATCACCTGGTGGGGGTCCTCGGCGTGCCAGAGGCGGGCCAGCATCTGCACGCACCGCGTCTCCAGCTCCGCCGTCTGCGGGTACTCGTCCTTGTCGATCATGTTCTTGTCGGCGCACTCGGCCATCAGGCGCTGCGCCTGCGGCTCCGCCCACGTACTGACGAAGGTCGCCAGGTTCAGCCGCGCGTTGCCGTCCAGCATCAGCTCGTCGTGCACCAGCTGGTAGGCGGTGTCCGGATCCATCGACTCGTCGGGGAGGGCGAGGCGCGGAACCGTGACGGGCTCCCGGCTGAAGAGCGGGTTGAGCTGGAGGTCGCGGCTGCGGCGTACGTCGTGCCGGGACCGGCTCGGATGGTTCAGGGGCATCGCTCGGCGTCCTTCCACACGGATCGGCCCGTGCCTTCATGCGCCTTCCCCGCCCTTCGGCGCCCGGCCCGCACGCGGCGGCCATTCCCCCCGGAATGGACCACCGGCGACGCGCCGAGGCGAGCCGCCTACCGGCCCACCACGAGACGGCGTGCGGCCGTACGCGCGGTGCGCAGTGCCGACGCGCGCCCGCTGCCGTGCTGGCTGAGCACGACCCGCGTGCTCAGCCCGTCCAGCAGCGCCAGGAGCATGTCCGCCCGTTCCGGGACCTCCGGCTCCGGAATGGTGAAACGTCCCTGAGCCGCCCCCTTGGCGAGCAGGGCCTCCAGGTCGGCCTGCCAGCCCCGGTCCAGTTCCTCCTGCGCCGCGCGCAGCGGCCCCTCCCCGGTCGTACGGGCCCACAGCTCGATCCACACGGTCCAGCGCGGGTCGCGCGGGCCGCGCGGCAGATACAGCTCCAGGAACTGGTCGAGCTTCCGCTCGGCGGTCGTACGGCGGGCGAGCAGCGCCCGCCGCTCCTCGGCGAGTGCCGTCTCGCTCCAGCGCAGCGCCTCCAGCAGCAGCCGGTCCTTGCTGCCGAAGTAGTACAGGATGTGGCCGCCGCTGGTGCCCAGGCGTTCGGCGAGCGCCGCCATGGTCAGGGACGCCAGACCGTCCTCGGCGATGGCCGCCATCGCCGCTTCGAGGATCCGCTCCTGCGTGATGCGCCCGTCCCGCCGCCGTGCCGTTCCCGCGCCTGTCACTGTCCGGCCTCCGCCCTCCTGCCCGCCCACTGCCCATGGACCTTATCCCGAAGGAGACGCCCAGGGCCTTGACGGGCTCCCGCCCATGCTCCATCTTGAATGCCGTTCTAACTCTTAGAACGGCATTCAAAGTATGGGAGGGGCGGATGGTGACCGGACTCGGCACAGGCGTCGCGAGCGACGAGGTCTTCCACGTCGAGACGCACGGGATCGATCCGATCCCCGACAGCGACCGGCACGGCAGCCCGAAAGACCTGTTCTGGCTCTGGTTCGGCTCCAACCTGACCTTCACCTACGTCATCAACGGCGCCCTCGCCGTCGCCTTCGGCCTGTCCTTCTGGCAGTCCACCGCCGTCGTCGTCATCGGCGGCCTGGCCTTCTTCGTCGTCAGCGCCGCAGGCCTCAGCGGCGTACGCACCGGAACCGCGACCCTCGTCATCTCACGAGCCGCCTTCGGCCACCGTGGCAACGTCCCCGCCGGATTCCTCAACTGGGTCGTCAGCATCGGCTACACCATCGTCAACACCGTGGTCGGAACCCTCGCCCTGGAGGCGTTCTTCACCGACCTCGGGTGGCAGGCCCCCGGAGACACAGGCCGCGCCCTCGCCCTGCTGACCACCCTGGCCCTGACCTTCACGGTGGCCATGTGGGGTCACGCCACCGTGCAACTCGCCGAGCGCTGGCTGGCCTACGTCCTGGCCGCCGGTTTCGGCGCCTTCCTGCTGTTCAGCCTCCCCCAGGCCGACCTCGCCGCCCCCGCGGCAGCCGACGCCGGTGTGTCCGCGTGGAGCTGGGCCCTCGTCGTCGCGCTCGCCGGCCCGTTCTCGTACCTGCCGATGCCCGCCGACTACACGCGCTACCTGCCCCGCCACACCCCGCTGCGCGCCATTACCTGGACCGGAGCGCTCGGCGGCTTCCTCTCCTCCGTGGCCCTCGGCATCGGCGGCGTGGCCGCCGCGACCAGCACGGACATGACCGACGCGGTGGCGGGCGCCGAAAGCCTGCTGCCGGGATGGTTCCAGCCGCTCTTCCTGATCCTCGTCCTGGGCGGCTCCGTCACCAACTCGATCATCACGCTCTACTCCTCCGGCCTCAACCTCCAGGTCCTCGGCATACCGTGGCACCGCGCCAAGGCCCTCCTCATCAGTGCGGCCGTCACCGCTGCCGGCTCACTGGGCGCCCTCTTCCTCGCCGACTTCACCGCGTCCCTGCTCGGCTTCCTGTCGCTCCTGATCATCGTGTTCGCTCCCTGGAGCGGCGTCTTCCTCGCCGACATGCTGCTGCGCCGCTGCTCGTACGACACCGATGCCCTGGGGGCCGGCCGTACGGGCGCGTACTGGTACCGCTCCGGCTACCACCCCGCCGGAATGACCGCCCTCCTCGCCGGACTGGTGTTCGCGGCCCTCACCTGCGACTCGGAGCTGTGGCCCGGCCCGCTCGTCGAACCCCTCGGCGGCGCCGACCTGACACCCCTCGGCGCGGTCGTCTCCGGCCTCGCGTACTGGGCCCTGACCCACCGCACCACCCGCCCGTCCACCGCGCGCTGACCTTCCATCCACCCCTTCAGGAGTACCGCGAACATGCCCACCACCGCCCCCGCCGACCTCGTCCTGCGCGGCGCCCGCATCCACACCGTCGACCCCCGCCTCCCCGAGGCCCAGGCCCTCGCCGTACGCGACGGGCGCATCGTCCACGTGGGTACGGACGCCGATGCCGACCGGTTGACCGGCCCGGACACCCGGGTGATCGAGGCGGGCGGAAAGCTGGTCCTGCCGGGCTTCATCGACGCGCACAACCACGTACGCCTCGGCTCCGACGACGCCTGCGTCCAGCTCGCGGGCGCCACCACGCTCACCGCGATCCACGAACGCGTCACCGCCTGGCTCGCGGACCACCCGGAGGCGGACTGGGTCGAGGCCGAGGGCTTCGACTACTCCGCCATGCCCGGCGGCCGGATGCCGCACGCCCGGGACCTCGACCCCGTCACCGGCGACCGGCCCGCCCTCGTCCTCAGCTACGACGTCCACACCGCGTGGCTCAACACCGCGGCCCTCCACCGGCTCGGCATCGACCGGCACCGCACCAGCCTCCCCTTCGGCGACGCCGACACCGACCCCGCCACCGGAGAACCCACCGGATTCATCCGCAACTTCGCCGTCAAGGGCCTCTCCCGCGACGGCCACCGCGCCCTGAAGGAGCTCGGCGTGCCCTGGGCGTCCCCGGACCGGCAGTACGGGCGGCTCCTGCAAAGCCTCGACGACGCCGTCCGCTTCGGCATCACCACCGTCGTCGAACCGCAGAACTCCCTCGACGACCTGGCCCTCTTCACCCGCGCTCGCGCCGAAGGCCGCCTCAGGTCCCGCCTCGTCGCCGCCCTGTTCCACCCGCGCGGCACCACCGACGCCGACCTCGACGCGTTCGAGGCCGCCGCCCGGCGCTTCGACGACGACCGGATGCGCGTCGGACCCCTCAAGCTGTACATCGACGACGTCGTCGAACCGCGTACCGCCGCCCTCCTCGAACCGTACGCCGGCTGCCGCCACCACCGCGGCGACACCTACTACCCGCCCGAGGAGTTCGCCGACCTCCTCACCCGGCTCGACGCCCGGGGCTTCCAGTGCTTCGTGCACGCCACCGGCGACCGAGGCATCCGCACCGTCCTCGACGCCGTCGCCCACGCCCGTGACGTCAACGGCCCGCGCGATGCCCGCCACCAGATCGTGCACGTCGAGTGCCTCGACCCCGACGACGTACCGCGCTTCGCCGAGCTGGGCGTGGTGGCCTGCATGCAGCCGCGGCACTGCGCGCCCGAGATCGCCGGGCCCGGCCAGGACTGGGCCGAGAACATCGGCGCCGGACGCTGGCACAAGGCGTGGCCCATGCGCAGCCTCCACCGCGCGGGCGCGGCCCTCGCCTTCTCCAGCGACTGGAACGTCGCGGAGATGGACCCCATGATCGGCCTCTACACCGCCGTCACCCGCCGCCCCCTCGCCGGGGGAGAGCCGTGGCGCCCCGAGGAGACCGTCGACATGGAGACCGCCGTGCACGGCTACACCATGGGTTCCGCGTACGCCAACTTCCTCGAGCACGAACTGGGTTCACTGACCGCCGGGAAGCTCGCCGACTTCGTCGTCCTGTCCCGCGACATCCTCGACGCCGAGCCGCACGACATACC
This sequence comes from Streptomyces sp. CB03238, assembly GCF_002099185.1. Lineage (NCBI taxonomy): Bacteria > Bacillati > Actinomycetota > Actinomycetes > Kitasatosporales > Streptomycetaceae > Streptomyces > Streptomyces sp. CB03238. The sequence continues at coordinate 178,280 of NZ_NBCN01000016.1, forward strand.
CGGCACGGTCGCCGAAACCGTCGTGGTCGGCGGGGAGGTCGTGCACACGACGGCCCCGTGACCCATCCCGGGCCCGTCCCGGCGGATCAGTGCTCGTGATCGTGGTCATGGCCCTCGACGCTCACCGCCGACGGCGGCGCCGCCTCCTCGCCCAGCTGCTGCCGGGCCTCCGCCAGCAGGTCACCGGCCTTCAGCCGCGCCTCCTCGGCGGCGGAGCCCAGCCAGCGCCCTGCCACGATCCCGCCCGCCATGCCGTTCACCAGCGCCTTGCGGACGGCGGGCCTCGCCGTCGGCGCGGCCTTGACGGCCCCTCGGAGGACCAGGCCCCCGACGACCCCGGACACGGCGTGATGTGCCAGCCTGCCGACGACCGCACCGGCGACTGTGACGGGATGCATGGCGGCCTCCTTCGTCGTGGACGCGGAACCTCCCACTCCAGTCTGGCACCGCCCCGCCACCGACGCCCGGGACGAGCCCTCCGTACGGCTCCGTACCTGGCCGGCCACCGAACGCGACGGGAACGGCGGGTATGCGCCACCGCACGTGACGGGTTTCGCGCCGACCGGTGCGCGGGCCCGGTCAGTGCCTATACGGTCCGCCCATGGACGACTGCGAGTTGACCAAGGGCATCGACACATGCGCGCCGCCCGACCAGTTCGTGCGACTCCGGCTGGCCGCCTACGACGCGGCCGCGGACGCCGGCATCTCCTGGGCCCTGAAGGGACAGCCACCGCGCCGGGCCGAAGTGCGCATCGCGAGCGAACTCCACCAGGACATCCAGGCGGCGCGGGCCGCCTGGGGCGCGCCCGAAACCACCGACGACCACTGGCCACAGCTGGTGCGCAGACTGCACAGCCTGCTCCACATCAGCCACCTCATACCCGCGCTGCTGGACACCAGCGGCGGCCAGGACCTCGACGCGGACCTGGTCCAGGCGCTGCGGACGGCAGCCGTCATGTGCGGCGGCTTCGACCGGCCGCTGACCGAGCTCGAGGAGTCCCTCCGCGACTCCTCAGCCCACCGGCACGGCCGCGCATCCGACCCCGATCTCCTGGCGGCCGCGTCCCGGCACGCCCTGACCGCCCTGCTCCTCCTGGACAAACAACTGCTGTCGAAGATCGCCGCCCGCGGGAACACCCCCTAGATGTGCTGTCTGGAGAGGTTGGTGCCGCGGCTGGCAGGTGTTTGGCCGCCGATGCCGGTGTGGGGTCGGTGGTAGTTGTACCAGTGGAGCCAGTCGGTGAATGCTTCCATGCGCTCGTGGTCTGAGGAGTAG